>DASVYJ010000015.1:0-10345 GCA_036392215.1 Candidatus Limnocylindrales bacterium
GGCGGAGCACGCGACGACCCATCGCGAGCGCGAGATCGCCCGCCTGGCCCGCCGCTACCAGGCGGGCCTGCGCAAGGCGGGCGCGCTCGACTTCGACGACCTGCTCCTGGAGGCGGTCCGCCTCTTCCGTGAGGCGCCGGCCGTCCTCGAGCACTACCAGCAGCGCTGGCGCTACCTCCACGTCGACGAGTATCAGGACACGAACCGGCCGCAGTACCTCTGGGTCCGGGCCCTGGCCGAGCGGCACCGCAACCTCTGCGTGGTCGGCGACGACGACCAGTCGATCTACTCCTGGCGGGGCGCCGACCTGCGCAACATCCTCGACTTCGAGCGGGACTATCCCGAGGCCACGGTCGTCAAGCTCGAGCAGAACTACCGCTCGACGCAGCTCATCCTCGACGCCGCCCACGCCGTCGTCACCCACAACGAGCACCGCAAGGACAAGCGGCTCTGGACGTCGAACGCCGGCGGCCGGCCGATCCAGCGTTTCGAGGCCTACAACGAGGAGGAGGAGGCCGAGTGGATCGCCCGCCAGGTCGAGACGCTGACCGGCGGCGCCTCCAGCGTCCTCACCCGCCGCGCGGACGACGACGTGTCGCTCCGGCTCCGGGACGTCGCCATCCTCTACCGCACCAACGCGCAGAGCCGGGCGATCGAGGAGGCGTTCCTCCGCTACGGCATCCGCTACCAGCTCATCGGCGGGACGCGCTTCTACCAGCGCCGCGAGGTGAAGGACGCGCTCGCCTACCTGCGGGTGCTGCGGAGCGACACGGACGCGGTGAGCTTCGAGCGGATCGTCAATGTCCCGGGCCGCGGCATCGGCGACCGGACGCTCGAGGAGCTGCGGGCCGCCGCGGCGGGCGCGGGCAGCTACTGGGAGGCGATCCTGGCGGGTTCGGAGGGGTCGCTCGCCGCCCTCGGGCCGCGGGCCCGCTCCGCCCTGGCCGGGTTCGTGGCGGTGGTCCGCAAGCTGCGCGCGCGGGTCGGGATCCTGCCGCTCCCCGAGCTCCTCGACGCGGTGCTCGAGGAGACGGGCTACCGGGCGATGCTCGCCGACGGATCGGAGGAAGGCGAGGAGCGCTGGGCGAACCTGCTCGAGCTGCGGGGGGTCACCACCCGCTACGACGATCTCTCGCCCGACGACGCCCTCGACCGCCTGCTCGAGGAGACGGCCCTCGTCGCCGACCAGGACGCCTACACCGAGGACGCCGACGCGGTGACGCTCATCACCCTCCACGCAGCCAAAGGCCTCGAGTTCCCGGTCGTCTTCATCGCCGGCCTCGAGGAGGGGATCTTCCCGCACAGCCGCTCGCTGGACGATGAGCGCCAGCTCGAGGAGGAGCGCCGGCTCGCCTATGTCGGGATGACGCGCGCGAAGCGGCGGCTCTTCCTGTCGCACGCCTCGCGGCGGATGACGTGGGGGTCCGGCGGGCTGTCCATCCCGTCACGCTTCCTGCTCGAGATCCCCGGGGAGCTGATGGAGGGGCCGCGCCTCGGCGGCTGGGACGACGACGAGGGCGACGACCGCGGCGCGCGCGCCCTCGACGTGGACCTCGTCTTCGGCGGCCGGCGCACGAGCCGCTTCGGGACACCGCTGCGCGGCGGCGGCCCGGGCCGGGGGGCAGGCGTCATCGGCGCGGGGGGCGGCGCGTGGCGGCAGGGGAGCGGCCGGCCGGGCGCCCCCGGCCCCGGCGAGGCGTTCCGGCCGACGCGGGACCTGGCGGCGAAGCGGGACGCCTTCGCCTCCGGGGCGCCCTCCGGGACGCTCCGACCGACGGGGGTCACAACCCCCGCGAGGGGGAAGGGGGCGTCGACCGGCCCGAGCCGCGGGAGCGACCGCGCGGTCCTGCCGCCTCGCCCGATCGTCCCGGGCGAGCGTCGCTACCGCGACGGCGATCGCGTCCGCCACGCGCGCTTCGGAGAGGGCGTCGTCGTCCGCTCGAAGCTGACCCGCGACGACGAGGAGATCACGGTCGCCTTCCGGGAGGGCGGCCTCAAGACGCTGCTGGCCAGCATCGCCAACCTCGAGCTCCTCGCGTAGGGTCGGGTGGCCGCGCGCCGAGGGGAGGCGGCCTCGGCAGCCGTGCCGTCCGCCCGGACGCCGTCGGCCGGGGAGGGCGGTCGCTACCTGCTCGTCCCGTGATAGGTCACGCTCTCACAGCTCAGCCCGAACCTGTCGTACGGTGCGATCCGGGTGAACCCTCCCACGCGGGCAGTGCCGGCGCGCGCCGCCATCGCCTCCGGTCCCGCGGCGCTATGGGGGGCCGCGTTCCCGCAGGGTTCCAGCCGCCCTCTCCGCGGCCGTCGTCACCGGCCGGGCCGGTATCCTGCAACCCGTGGACCCCACCGAGACGCCCGCGCCGACCGCGCCCGCCCCGCCGTCCCCTGACCCCGACGGCCTTACGGCCGTCGATCCCGCCGCCGTCGCGCGCGCCGCGGACCTCGAGCCGGCTGCGGCCGAGGCGCGCCACGCCGAGCTCGTCGAGCAGGTCCGGCGGGCGAACCGGCTCTACTACGAGCAGGACGCACCGGAGCTGAGCGACGCCGAGTACGACGCGCTATTCCGCGAGCTCGTCGCCCTGGAGGCGGCCTTCCCGGCCCTCGTCAGCCCGGATTCGCCGACCCAGCGGGTCGGCGGCGCACCGACCGGGCAGTTCGCCGAGGTCCGCCACGAGCGGCCGATGCTCTCGCTCGCCAACGCCTTCGGCGAGGACGAGCTGCGCGCCTTCGATGCGCGTGTCCGCCGCGGCCTCGGCCTGCCGCCCGGCCCCGAGCCGGCGCCGTCGCTGCGCTACGTGGCCGAGCTCAAGATCGACGGCCTGGCCGTCTCGCTGCGCTACGAGCGCGGCCGCTTCGTCCGCGGCGCGACCCGCGGCGACGGCACGACCGGCGAGGACGTCACGGCCAACCTCCGGACGATCGAGGCCATCCCCGAGCGGTTGCCGGAGCCGGCGACGCTCGAGGTCCGCGGCGAGGTCTACATGCCGAAGGCCGAGTTCGCCCGGATCAACGCCAAGCGCGAGGAGGCGGGGCTGCCTCTGTACGCCAACCCCCGCAACAGCGGGGCGGGCTCGCTCCGCCAGCTCGACCCGGCCGTGACTGCCAGCCGCCGCCTCGCGTTCTGGGCCTACCAGCTGCTGGAGGCCGAGGCGGCAGAGCCGGGCGGAGGACCCGCCAGCACCGAGGCGAACGGCGCCGACGGTGAGGCCCTCGGCGGCCCGCCGCCGCCCGGGGTGACGAGCCAGTCCGAGGCCCTGGCCCGCCTCGAGCGGCTCGACTTCCCCGTCAACGCCGATCGAGCGGCGGGCCTCGACATCGAGGCCGTCCTGCGCTTCCTCGAGCGCTGGCAGGAGGCCCGCCACGAGCTGCCGTACGAGACCGACGGGGTCGTCGTCAAGGTCGACGCCTTCGAGCAGCAGCGCCGGCTCGGGATGGTCGCGCGGGCGCCTCGCTGGGCCATCGCCTACAAGTTCCCGCCGGAGCAGGTCGAGACCGTCGTCGAGGACATCGTGCCCTACGTCGGGCGGACGGGGACCCTCACCCCGGTGGCCCACCTGCGGCCCGCCAGGGTCGCCGGCTCGACCGTCGCCCGGGCCACCCTCCACAACCTCGACGAGGTCCGCCGCAAGGACATCCGCATCGGCGACGCGGTCATCCTCCAGAAGGCCGGGGACGTCATCCCCGAGGTCGTCCGCTCGCTGCCGGAGCGACGGACCGGCGACGAGCGGGCGTTCGAGATGCCGACCGCCTGCCCGGCCTGCGGCACCCCGGTGATCCGCGACGAGGGCGCCGTCCGGATCCACTGCCCCAACCCGGCCTGCCCGGCCCGTGTCGGCCAGGAGTTCGGCCACTTCGTCGGCCGAGGCGGGATGGACATCGAGGGCGCGGGCTGGGTCGTCCTCCAGCAGCTGCTCGCCCGGGGCCTGGTCCGGACCCGGGGCGACTTCTTCCGCCTCACCGTGGAGCAGCTCGAGTCGCTCGACCGCTTCGCCCGCAAGAGCGCCGAGAACCTGTACCAGGCCATCCAGCGGGGGCGGCGACGGCCGCTGGCGAGGGTCATCAACGCCCTCGGCATCCCGCAGGTCGGTGAGCAGACGGCGATCGACCTGGCGGCCTGGGCTGCGGCGGAATGGCCCCCGGCCGAGGGCGAGCCGCTGGGTGGCGCCGACGGCTGGACGGCGCGGGTCGCCGGCGGCCTTGGGCGGACGGCGCGGGAGGCCCCGGAGCGGTTCCAGGAGGTCCCGGGTGTCGGCGCCGTCGTCGCGGAGTCGATCGCGCGCTGGTTCGCCGACCCGGCGACCGGCGAGATCCTGCCGGAGCTGGTCGCCGCCGGCGTCGAGGCCGAGCCGCCGGCCGCCCGTCCCGCGACCGCCGCGGCGGGCCCGGGCGGGGACGCCGCCGGCCCGCTCGCGGGCAGCACGGTGGTCGTGACCGGGACGCTGCCGGGCTTCAGCCGGCAGGAGGCCGAGGACGCCATCCGCGCCGCCGGCGGTCATGCTGCCGGCTCCGTCAGCCGGAAGACGGACTACGTCGTGGCCGGCGAGAACGCGGGCTCGAAGCTGGCGAAGGCCCAGGAGCTCGGCGTGCCCGTCCTCGACGAGCCGGCCTTCCGCCGGCTGCTCGCCGGCGCGGCGGTCGAGGAAGCCGCCGGGTCGTAGCCGGGCCGCTCGGCTGGACCGTCGCCCGGGGGCCGATCGACGCGACCCGCCGCTGCGCCTCGTCAATCCGCGGCCGCCGTCGAGGCGAAGAGTCGGCGGATCCGGCATGTCCCCGGGCCGCGCCCTGCGGCCGCTGACCGGACCGACAGGAGACTGCACGATGGTTCGACGGATCGTCCGGCTGGCCAGCATCGCCGCCGGCGCCGCCATGCTCCTTGCCCTCGCCGGCACCGTGGCCGCGGCGAGCCCGGCCAAGCTCACCGCGGTCGCGGTCGAGGACTCGACCGCCGCGCCCGCCGCCGGGCAGGCCTGGATCCGTGTGCTGCACGCCTCGCCCGACGCGCCCGCGGTCGACGTGTACGTCGACGGCACGAAGGCGATCACCGGCCTGGCGTTCGGCCAGATCGCGCCCGCCGCGGCGCCCGGCTACGTCCCGGTCCCGGCCGGGGCTCACGCCATCAAGGTCTGCGCGACCGGCAGTACGACCGTCTGCCCGATCGACGTCCCGGCCCTGACTGTCGCCGACGGCAAGAAGTACACGATCGCCGCGACCGACGCCCTGTCCAGGATCGCGGCCCAGGTCATCGAGGACGCGCCCGCCGCCGGCGTCGGCGGGAAGGCGCAGCTCCGCGTCGTCCACTTCTCGGCCGACACGCCGGCGGTCGACGTCTACGTCAACGGCACCTCGAGGATCGTGACCGGGCTGGCCTATCCGAAGGCGACCGGCTACCTCCAGGTGGACGGCGCGACCTACTCGGTGAAGGTCTGCGCCTCGGGCAGCACGACGGTGTGCCCGATCGACGTCGCCGCGCTCGCCGTCGCGAACGGCAAGGCCTACTCGGTCTTTGCGGTCGGCTCACTCGCGGCTGCCACGGCGACCGCGGCGCCTGCCGCGACCCCGCCGACGACGGCCACGGTCGCTGCGACCACCGCCACCGCGAGCGGCGGCCTGGCGGGTCTCGCCGCGCTCGCGCTCGTCGCGCTCGTCACGCTCGTGAGCCTCGCCTTCACCCTGCCGTTCGCGACCCGCCGCGCCCGCCGATAGCGTCGCGAGCGTCCGTTCCATGAGGCCGGCCCTCCGGGGCCGGCCTCATCCGTGTGGTCGCCCGCCCTCAGCCGATCGCGTGGCCGAAGACGGACCAGATCGCGGTGGGCTGCCAGTCGGGGGCCGCGCCGCGGAGCATCCGGGCGCCGCTCCAGACCTCGCGCCAGCCGTCCGCCACGAGGCGCTCGAGACCCGCCCGGTTCTCCTCGAGGACGTTCGCCCGGGCGCGTCCCTCCGGCCCGACGAGGCGGCGCCGGAGGGTGAGCAGGCACAGGCCGTCGTCGGGGTCCGGGGCGACCACGCCGACGCCGCCGGCGGGGGCCTGCAGGGCGAAGGCGCGGACCTCGTCGCCGCGTCCCGCGACCCAGCCATCGGTGGCCGCGGCCAGCAGGTGGCGCCGATCCTCGCCGCTGACCTGGCGGTCGAGCGTCTCGATCGCATCAGCATCGGCCGGCCTGGCGAGCCGGAGCCACGGATCGGCCGGATCCGCCGCCGGGAGGCCGGCCGCGACAAGCACGTGGTCGCGGGTCAGTTCGCGGAACCCGAGGCGGGCGTAGAGGCCCTGGCCCGCCTCGGTCGCGACGAGGATCTGGGTCGGGCACCCGCCGGCTTCGAGGTCGGCCACGACGCGCTCCGTGAGCGCGCGGCCGAGGCCGCGGCCGCGGACGTCGGGCCGGACCCAGATCAGGCCGACCCAGCCGACCGACCCGTTCACGGTGCCGAGGCCGGTGCCCGCGACACCCTCATCGTCGAGGGCGACGATGGGGTGGCATGCGGGGTGTCCGACGACGAAGCGCAGGAACGCCGTGCGGTCGCCCCAGTCCGCGCGCCGGATCGCCTCCGCCGTGGCCGCGACATCGGCCGCGGTCATGGTCCGGATCAGGCACGTCATCGCGGCCCCATGACGGCGGCCGGGTCCGGCGGAGGGCGGTCCGCCTCCCCGGCGCCGCCGGCGGTCCGGGCGGCGTCCCGCCATCGCCCCTCGGCCGCCTCGACGAACCGCGCGAGCGGCTCGTCGAGCGCAGGCCCCGCGTACGGGATCGCGTGGCCCCAGCCGGCGACGACGAGCCGCTCCCCGCGGAGCGCGGCCGCGATGCGGTCCGCCACGACCTCGAAGGCGGGTTCGTGGGCGCCGGTGACGGCCAGGCAGGGGACTCCGGCGGCGGCCAGCGCGCCGAGCGGCAGCGGCGCATCCCAGGGCGGCCTCGACCCTGCGAGCATCGCCAGGCCGCGCTGGAGGGGCGGGGAGAGCGGCCCCTCGGCCGCCGGCGGCACGCCGACGGCGGCGAGGAAGCCGGCCAGGAACGCCTCCGGCCGGAGCGACGGCGCCTGGGCCATGAGCGCCGTCAGGTGCTCGATGAGCGCCTCGACCGCGGGAGCGCCGCGAGCGACCGCGAAGGCCGGTGGCTCGACGAGCGTGAGCGAGCGGACCAGCTGCGGCCGGGTGATCGCCGCGAGCAGGGCGACGAGCCCGCCGTACGAGTGGCCGGCAAGGTGGCCGCCGGCCGGCAGGTCCTCGAGCAGCTCGACCAGGTCCGCGGCGTCGACCGCGAAGTCCTCGCCGGGCGGCACGCCGGGCGGCAGCGGCGTCCGGCCGTAGCCGCGCCGGTCGGGGATGAGGAGCTCGAAGCGGGCCGCGAGCGGGCGCTGGGCCGCCCAGGTCCGGATGCCGTCGAGCAGGCTGCCGTGGACCAGCACGAGTACGGGGCGACCGGCCTCGCCGAGGCGGTGGACGTGGAGCTGCACCGCCTCATCGTCGCACGGCCGGCCGCTGCTCCGCGGGCCCGGTCGGGGGCCGATCGCCGTCCGCTATCATCGAGCCATGGCCACGCTCTCCCGCGCCGACGTCGAGCACGTCGCCCACCTCGCCAGGCTTGGCCTGGCGCCCGAGGAGCTCGACCGGCTGGAGGGCCAGCTCAACCACATCCTCGACCAGTACGCTGTCCTGGCCCGGCTCGATACCGAGGCCATCGCTCCGACCGCTCAGACGATCGAGCTCGAGAACATCCTCCGCGAGGACGTCGTCGGCCCCTCGCTGCCCGTGGCCGAGGCCCTCGCCAACGCCCCTCGGGCGGACGGCGACTATGTCGTCGTGCCGCCGATCCTCGGCGGCGACTGACCCGTGACCGACCAGGCGATGGCCGACGTCACGCGCCTCCCGGCGCACGAGCAGGCCGGCCTCCTCCGGGCCGGCGAGGTGAGCGCCCGCGACCTCGCCGAGGCACACCTGGCCGAGATCGGATCGACCGACCATGCCCTGCACGCCTGGCTGCGGGTCGAGCGGGAGCACGCCCTCCACGACGCGGCGGACGCGGACGCGCGGCTCGCCGTAGCGCGCGCCGAGGGCCCGGCGGCACTGGCCTCCCTGCACCCACTGCTCGGCATCCCGGTCGCCCTCAAGGATCTGGTCCTCCTCCGCGGCCGCCTCGCGACCGCCGGCTCGCGGATCCTGGAGGGCTACCGCTCCCCCTACGACGCCCACATCGCCGAGCGGCTCCACGACGCGGGCGCGGTGATCCTCGGCAAGACGAACATGGACGAGTTCGCGATGGGCTCCTCGACCGAGCACTCGGCCTTCGGCCCGACCGCCAACCCGTGGGCCCTCGACCGCGTCCCGGGCGGCTCGTCCGGCGGCTCGGCCGCGGCCGTCGCCGCGTACCACGTGCCGCTCGCCATCGGCACCGACACGGGCGGCTCGATCCGCCAGCCGGCCGCGCTGTGCGGGGTCGTCGGGATGAAGCCGACCTACGGCCGCGTGAGCCGCTACGGCATCGTCGCCTTCGCCTCGTCGCTGGACCAGGTCGGGCCCTTCGGCCGCGACGTCCGCGATGCGGCGGCCCTCCTGCACGCCGTCGCCGGCCGCGACGAGCGCGATTCGACGTCGGCGCCCGTCCCCGTCCCGGACGCCCTGCTGCGCCTGCCCGCCTCCGACGACGAGGCCGCGACGGCCCTCCGCGGCAAGCGCCTTGGGTTGCCGCGGGAGTACTTCGTGGCCGGCATGGAGCCCGGCGTCGAGGCCCGCGTCCGGGAGGGCGTGGCCGCCCTCGAGGCGGCCGGGGCCACCGTCGAGGAGGTCAGCCTGCCGCACACCGACTACGGCCTCGCGACGTACTACATCGTCGCCCCGGCCGAGGCCTCGGCCAACCTCGCCCGCTACGACGGCGTCCGGTATGGCTTCTCACTGCGCGAGCCGGCGGCGGACTTCATCGCCGACTACAAGGCGACCCGCGGGGCCGGCTTCGGGGCGGAGGTCAAGCGGCGGATCATGCTCGGGACCTACGCCCTGTCGGCCGGCTACTACGACGCCTACTACCTCAAGGCCCAGAAGGTGCGGACGCTCATCAAGGCCGATTTCGACGCCCTCTGGGCGGCGGGCTTCGACGCCCTGGTCGCCCCGACGAGCGCGACCGTCGCCTTCCCGTTCGGCGCCCGGCTCGACGACCCGGTGGCGATGTACCTGTCGGACGCGTGCACCCTGCCGGTCAACATGGCGGGGCTGCCCGGCGTCTCGTTCCCGTGCGGCCTCTCCGACGGCCTGCCGGTCGGCCTGCAGCTCATCGGCGCGGCCTGGCACGAGGCGGAGCTGCTCGCCCTCGCCCGGGGCTACGAGGCGATCACGGCCGAGGCGCCATGGCGGCGACTGGAGCCGGCGCACCTGGGGCGGGCGGCGACCGAGGCGACGACGCCCGCCGAACGGGCGGCCGCCCTGGCGGCGAGCCACTGAGGGAGGCGGGACCATGGCGACGGAGACAGGCAGATTCGGGACCGGGGCCGGCGACGCGGCGCTGGCGGGCGGCATCGAGCCGGCGCTCGAGCCCGAGGCCGCCGGCCGGGCCGACGCCTCGACCGCCCTGTCGCGGCGGGTACGCGAAGTCCCGCGCTCCGGCATCCGCCGCTTCTTCGACATCGCGGCCACGATGGACGACGTCATCAGCCTCGGCGTCGGCGAGCCGGACTTCGACACGCCCGACCATGTCATCGAGGCCGGCGTGCGGAGCCTGCGGGCGAAGCGGACGCACTACACCTCGAACTTCGGGACGCTCGAGCTGCGGCGGGCGCTGGCCTACCACCTCGAGCGGCTGTACGGCCTGCGCTACGACCCCGAGCGGGAGATCCTCATCACGGTCGGGGCGTCGGAGGCGCTCGTCGCCGCCCTCCTGGCGACGTGCGACCCCGGCGACGAAGTCGTCCTCCACGAGCCCTCGTTCGTCAGCTACCGGCCGGCCATCCAGTTCGCCGGCGGCGTGCCCGTCATCGTCGAGACGCGCCTGGCCGACGACTTCGCCCTGGACCCGGCCGCGGTCGCTGCCGCGATCACGCCGCGCACGAAGGGGCTCTTCCTCGGCTACCCCTGCAATCCGACCGGGGCGGTCCTCGACGACGCCGCCCAGGACGAGCTCGCCCGCCTCGCCGTCCGCCACGACCTCCTCGTCTACTCCGACGAGATCTACGACCGGCTCGTCTACGCCGGCCATCGCCACCGGCCGATGAGCGCGCTCCCCGGGATGCGCGAGCGGACGATCCTGATGGGCGGCTTCAGCAAGGCCTACGCGATGACGGGCTGGCGGGTCGGCTGGATGTGCGCCGTCCCGGAGCTGCTCGAGGGCTTCGTGAAGGTCCACCAGTACGCCATCATGTCGGC
>DASVYJ010000016.1:0-20396 GCA_036392215.1 Candidatus Limnocylindrales bacterium
GATGCCGACCGCCTGGATGCTGACCACGATCGTGACCCCCAGCAGGCCGAGCAGCAGGTACTCGAGGAAGGCGACGGGCAGGCCCGACGCCGCGGCGCCCGCCGGGTCGAAGGCCGCGAAGAGGAGCTCCTTGCGCAGCACCAGGACCGTGCCCAGGACGAGCGCCCCGAGGACCGCCACCTGGGCGAGGTCGCCGACGCTGATGCCGAGGGCGTAGCCGAACAGGTAGCTCATCAGATCCGTGACGAAGTTGCGGATCGTGCTGAAGAGCAGGATGCCGAAGGCGAACGTGCCGGCGAACAGGACGCCGACCGCCGTGTCGAAGCGGAGGCCGCCGCGCCGACTCACGGCCCCGATGGCCAGCGAGGTCGCCACGGCCGCCACACCGGCCCCGAGGTAGAGCGGCAGGCCGAGCAGGTAGGCGACGACGAGACCGGGGAAGGCCGCGTGGCTCACCGCGTCGCCGATGAAGGCGAGGCCCTTGAGGACGACGAACGAGCCGACGACGGCGCAGACGACGCCGACGATGAGGGCGGCGACGAGGCCGCGCTGCATGATGGCCAGGCTGAAGGGCTCGGCCAGGAAGGCGACGGGGTCCATCAGCGTCCGTCGCCCGCCAGCGCCCGCGGCGTCCCGTCGCCCGTATCGCTCATCGGTGGGCCTCCGGGTGGTAGTGGCGCTCGCCGGGCGCGGCCTGGTCGTGGTGGTGGGCGTCGTCGAGGATGAGTGCGCCGCCCGGCGTCACGCCTGCGGCCGGCTCGGCCCCCGCCGTCGGCAGGACGAGGATGTGGCCGCCGTAGGTCCGGCCGAGGAGGTCCTGGTCGAGGACGAGGTTGGCCGGCCCGTGGGCCACGACCCGGCGGTTGATGAGGAGCGCTTCATGGAAGCGCTGGGCCGCGCAGAGCAGGTCGTGGGTCGTCGCGATCACCGTCCGGCCCGCTCGTGCCTCCGCCTCCAGGACGTCCATCAGGTCCTCCTGGGTCGTCGCGTCGACGCCGGTCACGGGCTCATCGAGCAGGTAGAGGTCCGGCTCGGCGGCGAGGGCGCGGGCCAGGAAGACCCGCCGCCGCTGACCCCCCGACAGCGCCCCGACCTGGCGGTCGACGGCGTCCGCCATGCCGACGGTCTCGAGTGCCCGCGTCACCGCCTCGCGGTCGACCCGACCGGGCCCGCGGCCGATGCCCAGCCGCGGGTAGCGGCCCATCATCACGACCTCGTCCACGGTGACCGGGAACTCCCAGTCGACGAGCTCGGCCTGGGGGACGTAGGCGATCCGGCGAGCGTTCGCGCCGGGAGGCCCGCCGAGCACGTCCACCTGGCCCGCGAACGGCCGCAGGAGGCCGGCGATGACCTTGAGGAGGGTGCTCTTGCCGGCCCCGTTCGGACCGATGACGGCGAGCAGCGAGCCCGCGTCGATCTCGAGGCTCACGCGGTCGAGGGCGATCCGATTGCCGTAGCCCGCGACCACGTCGGTCAGCCGCAGCGCCGTCTGCCCGGTTCCGTGGGGGCCGGCGAAGCCGGGTCCGGGGAGGCCGACAGGCGGTTCGGGCGCCGCGACGGCGCGGTCGATGTCGCGCACCCCGCGATCGTCGCCGATGCGGCTCACGAGGCCGTCCCCGTGAGGCCCGCGACGACCTGCTCGACGTCGTAGCGGAGGAGGCCCTCGTACGTGTCGGCGGGCGGCGGCCCGAGCGTGTCGCTGTAGAGCGTCGCGACGACCTTCACCCCGGCCTCGTCGGCGAGCGTCTGGGCGAGCTTGGGGTTGAACTGCGACTCCGCGAAGACGGCCTTGATGCCGAGCGAGCGGATGCGCCCGACCAGGGCCGCCATGTCGGCCGCGGTGGGGTCCTGGCCGACGTTCGGCAGGACGACGCCCTCGAGCGTCAGGCCGTAGTGGCGGGCGAAGTAGGGGAACGCGTCGTGGTCGGTGACGAGGCGCCGGTCGGCCGGCGGGATCGTCGCGACCTTCGCCTGGAGCTCGGCGTCGAGGCGGGCCAGCTCCGCGGCGAAGGCCGCGCCGTTCGCCCGGTACGTCGCCGCGCCGGCCGGGTCGACCTGGCCGAGCGCCGTGACGAGTGTATCAACGTAGTAGCGTGCTACCAGGGTGGGATCGAGCCAGAAGTGCGGGTTCGGCCGCCCGTCGGTGTCGATCGTGGGGATGGCCTGGCCGAGCACGGCCCGGGCCGCGTCGCCGCCACTGCCGGCGTCGAGCAGCCGCTGCAGGAAGTCGTCGAGGCCGACGCCGTTCGAAACCACGAGGCGGGCGGAGGCGAGGGCCCGGGCATCGTCCGGGCGCGGCTCGTAGTCCTCCGGCCCGACGCCGGCCGGCACGATCGAGGTGACGGACACGCGGTCGCCGCCGACGTGGCGGACGATGTCGGCCAGGATCGAGATCGTGGTCACGACCCGCACGGGGCCGCCCCCGCCCGAGCCGCCCGGCGTCCCGTTGCCACCGGCCCTGGTGCAGCCGGCCAGGGCCATGACGAGGGCGGCCGCCAGCGCGATCGCGGCGCGCCCGCGCGGCCGCCTTGCCCTCACGCCGTCCCTCCCGCCCTCTGGCAGGCGGGGCACCGCCCGAACAGCTCGAGCCGGTGGCTGTCGACGCGGTAGCCGGTCCGCCGGGCGACCTCCTCGAGGGCCGCGGCGAGGCCGTGGTCCTCGACGTCGACGGCGCGCCCGCACGACGAGCAGACGAGATGGTGGTGGTGCGCGGTCTGGCAGGCGACGTAGGCGTGGCCGCCGGTCGGCAGGTCGAGGCGCTCGACGAGGCCGAGCTGGGTGAACAGCTCCAGCGTCCGGAAGACGGTCGCCCGACCGAGTCCGGGCCGGCGCTGACCGGCGTCGGCGACGAGCTCGGCTGCGGTGAAGTGGCCGCGCTTGGCCGCGATGAGCTCGGCCACGGCGCGTCGCGGAGCGGTCAGCCGCTCGCCGGCGGCCTCGACGGTGCGGGTGAAGGTGTCGGCTGCGGTGTGCATCAGTCGAGATGATACTCAGTCTCGCTTGGTCCTGCAACCGGGTCTCATGTAGCACCGCGCCGCTGCGTACCACGCCGCTGGCGCCGTAGTCGGGCCGGCAGCCCGCCGCAGGCGACCGATCAGGGCAGGTACGGACGGGGGAGCGGCGCCCCGACGAGGCCGATCTCACCGATGGTCACGTGCCAGCGGCCCAGGTTCGAGGTGACGAGCCGGTCGAGTCGCTCGCCGACGAAGGCGACGTTGGCGGGCGCGCCGAACAGCTGGCCTGTCGGGTCGTGGGCGAGGAGGCAGGCGGACGCGTCGCGCTCGACGAGGAAGATGCCGTCCGGGCGCTGGCAGGAGACGAGCAGCCGGCCGTCGGCCGTGAGCGCGCAGCCGTCCGGGACGGTGTCGGGCAACGTGACGAACGGCTCGGGCTGACCGGCCGTCCCGTCGGGGAGGATCGGCACGCGGACGACCGTCGGCCCGTTCGTCTCGATGACGAGGAGCGCCGACCCGTCGTGCTCGAGGCAGCAGCCGTTCGGCAGGGCCGCCGTGGCGGCCGTCCAGATCGAGGCCTCGCCGCCCGGCGCCACCCGCCAGATCACGCCGTCGCCGGCGCCCCAGTCGCCCGAATCCGTGACGTACAGATCCCCGGCGGCGTCGAAGGCGAGCCAGTTCGGGGCGCGCATGGGCCGCTCCGGCGTTCCCCGCGAGTACGTTGCGACGGCGCCGGACGCCGGGTCGATCCGGACGACCTCTCCGTGGCCCACGTCGCAGGCGTAGACACGGCCGTCCGCGTCGACGGCGACCCCGAGCAGGAAGCCGCCGGTCGAGGCGACCTGGCGGCACGAGCCGTCGAGCCCGATGCGGTACAGCTGGCCCGCCTCGCCGCCGGCGTAGACGCAGCCGGCGACGGGGTCCCAGGCGACGCCCTCGGGGTGGTCGAGGCCGCCGGCGAGGATGCGGAAACGGTCGAGCATGGGGTCCTCCAAGGAGCGGGTGGCCGGTCGCGGCCCGCAGGCTGCGGCAGGCGGGCGGGTCAGGCGGCCGCAGGCGGGTCGGGCGGCAGCTCGAGTCCGGGCGGCAGTGGGACGTCGGGCGGGACCAGCAGGGCGACGGCCGACGGCCCCAGGTCGAGCGCGCCGTCGGGCCGCCGGGCGACGGCGCCCGACGCGGCGACGAGACGCAGCAGGGCCAGCCCGTCCACGGGCACGACCCGTGGCTCGGCGGACACGTTCGCGGCGAGGCGGCAGGCGCCGCGCTCGACGACGAGCCACCGTTCGACGTCGTCACGGCGGACGGTCGCCAGGGGACCGGGCCGGAGGTCCGGGACGGCCGCCCGCAGCGCCGCGAGATGGCGGTACCAGGCGAGGACGCCGGCGTGCGGCTCGCGGTCCGGCTCCGTCCAGTCGAGCCGCGCCGCCTCGAACGTCTCGCGGGCGACCGGGTCGGGGACCGCCTCGGGCGGCCAGCCGAACGGCTCGAACTCGGCCCGCCGGCCCTCGCGGACGGCGGCAGCGAGGGCCGGGTCGAGGTGGTCGGCGAAGAACGGGAAGGGCGCCGATGCGGCCCATTCCTCGCCCTGGAAGACGAGCGGCACGAACGGGCCGGTCAGGACGACGGCGGTCGCCAGGCGCAGGGCGTCCGGCGAGAGGACTGCCGAGGCGCGATCGCCCCGGGCCGCGTTGCCGACCTGGTCGTGGGTCTGGAGGTAGCCGAGGAACCGGTCGCCACCGAGGCCGAGCGGCCCGCGACCGTGCCGCCGGTCGCGGAAGGCCGAGTAGCGCCCGGCGTACACGAAGACTGACTCGAGCGCCGTGGCCAGGTCGGGCAGCCCATCGAAGTCCGCGTAGTAGCGCTCCCGTTGGTCGGTCAGGGCCGTCCAGAGGGCATGGTGGAAGTCGTCGCTCCACTGCGCGTCGAGCCCGTAGCCGCCCTCCGCCGGAGGGCGGACGAGGCGCGGGTCGTTGAGGTCGCTCTCGGCGACGACGACGAGCGGCCGGCCGAGCGCGTCGCCCAGCTCGTGGACGGCCTCGCCGAGCTCCTCGAGGTAGTGGGTCGCTGAGACGTCGAAGAGGGCCTGGACCGCATCGAGGCGGAGGCCGTCGGCGTGGTAGTCGCGCAGCCAGGCGAGGGCGCTGTCGATGAGGAAGGCGCGGACCTCGTCGCTGCCCGGGCCGTCCAGGTTGAGCGCATCGCCCCACAGCGTCCGGTGCCGGTCGGTCAGGTACGGCCCGAAGCGTGGCAGGACGTTGCCGTGGGGACCGAGATGGTTGTGGACGACGTCCACGAGGACCGCCAGGCCGCGGGCGTGGCAGGCGTCGACGAGGGCGGCAAGGCCATCGGGGCCGCCGTAGGCGTGGGCCGGCGCGAAGAGGTCGACACCGTCGTAGCCCCAGCCGAAGCGTCCCGGGAACTCGGCGACCGGCATGAGCTCGACGTGGCTGACCCCGAGGGCCACGAGGTGGTCGAGGTGCTCGACGGCGCCCGCGAACGTGCCCGCCTCGCTGAACGTCCCGACGTGCAGCTCGTAGACGAGGCCGGCGCCGAGGGCCGGCGGCTGCCAGCCGACGTCGGTCCAGCGGAAGCGCGCCGGATCGACCCGGCGCGACGCCCCGAAGACGCCGGCCGGCTGCCAGGCCGAGCGCGGATCGGGCAGCGGCTCGCCGCCGTCGAGGGCGAAGGCGTACTCGCTGCCGTCGGGAAGCGGGCCCTCCGGCGACACCCACCAGCCGTGCGCCGCCTCATCCCGGCCCAGCTCCACGCGACGCGGTGGCCGCTGCCGGTCCGCCGATCCATCGTGGACGAGCAGCTCGACGCGCTGCGCTCGGGGCGCCCAGACGCGCTCCCCGGTGCCGCCGAGCGGCCGGGCGAGGTCCTGCGGCCTCATCGCGTCCCGGGATCCGGGTCGGCGGCGAGGAGCGCCACCGGGAAGCGGCCGAGCAGCTCCGCGATCGGCACCGTCCCGCCGAACGTCGCGCCGGTCAGCTCGTCCCGCCAGCGGCCCGCGGGGAGAGGGAGCCGCGTGCCGCGCCAGTCGCCATCCAGGCCGAGGACGAGGCGCGGCACGACGGCCACGACCGCCGCGGCGCCGACCCCGCGGACGAAGGCGAGGACGTGGTCGGCCGCCGCTCCCTCCGCGGCGAGCCGGCGGTAGGCGCCGGCCGCGCCGGCCCCGAAGGACGCGGGGCGGCGCCGGCGGAGGGCGAGGGTGCGGTGCGTCAGCCAGAGGCGCGGCAGGCCCTCCTCGGCGCGCTCGAGGGAGACCGCGGCTGCCCGCTCCGGCGGCAGCGCGGCCAGTTCGGCGAGCAGCCGCTCGCGCAGGGCGAGGTCGACCGGGCGGCGGTTGTCGGGGTCGACGAGCGAGGCATCCCAGAGCTCGCTGCCCATGTACACGTCCGGAACGCCCGGCGCGGCGAGCTGGATGAGCGTCTCGGCGAGGACGACGACGCGGCCCGGGCCGACGAGCGGCTCGACGAAGGAGGCGAGATCCGCCTGGAAGTCGGCGTCGGCGTCGAGCCCCTCGAGGAAGCCGCGGAGGGCGGCCTCGTAGGCCGGATCGGAAGCCGCCCATGAGGTGTGTGTGGCGGCCTCACGGGCCGCCTTCTCGGCGTAGGCGAGAGCGCGCTCGAGGGGCAGCGGCCAGGCGCCGACGAGCGCCTGGTAGAGCAGCCACTCGATCGCCCGGTCGGGGAGCCCGTCCCGCCGGTGCCGCTCGTTCCGCTCGGCCCAGCGACGCGCGGCGGCCGTCCAGGCGGCCGGTCGCTCCGAGAGCAGCCCGAGGCGGGCCCGGACGCCGAGGCTCCGCTTCGTATCGTGCGTCGAGAGGGTCAGCATCGTCGCCGGATGGCGCGCCTGGGTCTCGGCCGCCCAGGCGTGGAATGCCGTCGGGGAGACGCCGAACGCCGACGGATCGCCGCCGACCTCATCGAGCGACGAGAGCGGCGTCCAGCGGTAGAACGCCGTGTCCTCGACCCCCTTGGCCATCACCGCGCCGGTCAGCTGCTGGACCCGCATCGCGAGCTCGGCCTCCGCCTCGCCGCGGACCTCGAGGAGGAGGATGGCCCGCAGGAAGTCGAACAGGTCCGCGTCGAGGTCGGGCCGGGCGGCGGTCGCCGTCGCGCAGGCCGCCTCCACGGCGGCCCTGTCGGCCGGCGCCACCTCGCCGCGCTCCGCGACGACGTACGTCCGGTAGACGGGGTAGGAGGCCGCGACCTCCCGGAGCGCCTCGTGCAGGTCGTGGCGGGTGTGGTCGCGGTGACGGCGGTGGCGCTCGCAGACCTCCAGAAAGAGCCCGGTCAGGCGGTTCAGCTCCGAGCCGAGCGCGCCGTGGAGGACCTCGAGACGTGCCTCCCGCGCAGCCGTCGCCAAGTCGGCCGTGGCGCCGGTGAAGGACCGCCACGCCTCGACGAGCGGTGCGCGGCCCGCCGGATCGACGAACAGACCGTCGCACAGGCGCAGGAACTCGTAGCCCGTCGTGCCGGCGACGGGCCAGTCCGGCCGCAGCTCCTCGTCCGGCTGGAGGATCTTCTCGACGACGAGCCAGGGCTCGGCGCGACCACCCCGGCCATCGTCCGGCTCGCTGCCGGCCGACCGCTCGGGCGTCCCCGTCGCGGCGGCGAGGGCGGCCCGCAGCCGTCGCAGGTAGCCCGCCGGATCGCGCAGCCCGTCGGGATGGTCGACCCGCAGGCCGTCGAGCCGGCCCTCGCTCGTCCAGCGCAGGACGGTCTCGTGGGTCGCCTGGAAGACGGCCTCGTCCTCGACCCGGATCCCGATGAGCGAGGCGACGTCGAAGAAGCGGCGGTAGCCGAGGTCGCGCTCCGCGGCGCGCCAGCGGGCGAGGCGGTAGTTCTGGCGCTCGAGCAGGGCATCGAGGGCGTCGGGGTCGGCGTTGACCTCGGCCACGGCGACGTCGAGCGCCCGCCGGACGTCGGGTTCGGCCGCCGCGAGATCCCCGAGGCGGCGTCGCAGCACCTCCTTGTCGCGGTGGCGCCGGGCGACGCTGGCCCGATCGCGGGCGAGCGATGAGGGCAGCCGCTCGGCGGCGTCGGCGAGGAAGGCGAGCTCGTCGCTCCCCGCGAGGACCGCCGCGCGATCGAGCAGGACGTCGAGCGAGCGCGGGGCGATGGGCACCAGGTGGTCGTGGTAGCGGACCCGGAACGCGCCCGCGTCGCGCTCGAGGCGCAGCTCGCCGGCCTCCAGGACGCGGCCGTAGTGGTCGCCCAGGATCGGCAGCAGGATGCGGTGGCGGAGGTACGACTCCGGCGGCTCCCAGTCGACGTCGAACGCCCCGGCGAACCGGCTCGACGGCCCGTTCTCCAGGACGTCCCAGAACCAGGGGTTCTCCGGGCCGCCCGCCGCCATGTGGTTGGGAACGATGTCGAGGACGAGGCCGAGGCCGTGCGTCCGCGCCGCGTCGGCGAGCGCGCCCAGGCCCGTCTCGCCGCCGAGGGCCGCGTCGGCCCGGGTGGGGTCCACGACGTCGTAGCCATGGCTGCTCCCAGGAGCGGCCTGCAGCACGGGCGAGAGGTAGAGGTGGCTCGCCCCGAGCCGGGCGACGTAGGGGACGAGCGCGGCGGCGGCGCCGAAGTCCAGCCCGTTGCGCAGCTGGAGGCGATACGTCGCCGTCGGAGGCCGCGGGACCGAGCTGGCCGCCAGTGGCGCGCGCGACGGCGCCGCCTCAGTCGACACGGCGGAGCAGGATGACCGAGCGGGCCTCGACCGTCCGGCTGCTGCCGGCGCGGAGTGGCCGCGCCGCCGCGGCGAACGGATCGTCGGCCGCGGTGTCGAAGACGATGTCCCAGTGGCGCGCCCGGACGCCGTCGGGGAGGCGGAAGCGGACCGCGTCGGGCAGGGCGTTGAGGAGTATGCAGAACGTGTCGTCGCCGACCGGCTCGCCGCGCGCGTCGCGGTGCACCGGCACGTCGCCGCCGAGGAAGATCGCCAGCGCCTGGACCCGGCCGTCGTTCCAGTCGGCCTCGGTCATCTCCGTCCCCCGCGGCGTGAGCCAGTCGATGTCACGCACCCCCTCGCCCTTGATGGCCCGGCCCTGGAACCAGCGGCGGCGGTGGAAGATCGGGTGCTGACGGCGCAGCTCGATGAGCCGCTTCGTGAAGTGGAAGAGCTCGTGGTCGGCGTTCGCCCAGTCGAACCAGGAGAGCTCGTCGTCCTGGCAGTAGGCGTTGTTGTTGCCGCGCTGGGTGCGGCCGATCTCGTCGCCGCCGAGCAGCATCGGGACGCCCTGCGACAGCAGCAGGGTGGCCAGGAAGTCCCGCTGGCGGCGCGTCCGCAGGGCGAGCACGGCGGGATCGTCGGTCGGCCCCTCGGCCCCGCTGTTCCAGGAGCGGTCGTCATCGGTCCCGTCGCGGCCGTCCTCGCCGTTGGCCTCGTTGTGCTTGTGGTCGTACGAGACGAGGTCGCGCAGGGTGAAGCCGTCGTGGGCGGTCACGAAGTTGACGCTGGCGTGCGGCCGCCGCCCCGTCGTCTCGTAGAGGTCCGAGGAGCCGGTGAAGCGGTAGCCGAACTCGCCCAGCCGGCCGGGCTCGCCGCGCCAGACGTCGCGGACGGTGTCGCGGTAGCGGCCGTTCCACTCGGACCACAGCGGCGGGAAGTTGCCGACCTGGTAGCCGCCCTCGCCGACGTCCCACGGCTCGGCGATGAGCTTGACCTGGCTGATGACCGGATCCTGGTGGATCAGGTCGAAGAAGGCCGACAGGCGGTCGACCGAGTGGAGTTCGCGGGCGAGGGCGGCGGCGAGGTCGAAGCGGAAGCCGTCGACCTTCATCTCCAGGACCCAGTAGCGCAGGCTGTCCATGATCAGCTGCAGGACGTGGGGGTGGCGGACGTTGAGGGTGTTGCCCGTCCCCGTGTAGTCCATGTAGTAGCGGCGATCCTCGGCCAGCCGGTAGTAGGCCTCGTTGTCGATGCCCTTGAAGGAGAGCATCGGGCCGAGATGGTTGCCCTCCGCCGTGTGGTTGTAGACGACATCGAGGATCACCTCGAGCCCCGCCGCGTGGAGCGCCTTGACCATGGCCTTGAACTCGGCCACCTGCTCGCCGCGCTGCCCGGCGGAGCCGTACTCGTTGTGCGGGGCGAGGAAGCCGATCGAGTCGTAGCCCCAGTAATTGCGGAGCCCCCGCTCGACGAGGTGCTGCCCGTGCACGAACTGGTGGACCGGCAGCAGCTCGATGGAGGTCACGCCCAGCTCGGTGAGATGACGCAGGGCGGCCGGGTGGGCCAGACCGGCGTACGTCCCGCGAAGCTCCGGGGGGATCTCGGGGTGACAGCGGGTGAAGCCCTTGACGTGCACCTCGTAGAGGATCGTCTCGTGGGCGGGCGTCCGGGGCAGCCGATCGTCGCTCCAGTCGAAGTAGGGGTTGACGACGACCGAGCGGGGCATGGCCGGGGCGCTGTCGGTCGGGTCGAGCTCATCCTCGGCGCCGAGCCGGTACGGGAAGACGGTTTGGCCCCACTCGACCTGGCCCTCGACGGCCTTGGCGTACGGGTCGAGGAGGAGCTTGGCGGGGTTGCTGCGGCGGCCCTCGGCCGGCGCCCACGGGCCGTGGACGCGGAAGCCGTAGCGGGTCCCGGGCGTCGCTGTCGGGACGTAGCCGTGCCAGCAGAAGCCGGTCACCTCCGGCAGCTCGAGCCGCGTCTCGGTCCCATCCGCGTCGAACAGGCACAGCTCGACGCGCTCCGCGACTTCCGAGAAGACGGAGAAGTTGGTGCCCAGTCCGTCGTAGGTGGCCCCGAGCGGGTAGGGCTGGCCGGGCCAGATGGGGGGCATTCAGGCGTGCGTGCGCCCATGACGGGCGGCAGGCGGCTGGTCGGACACGGGTCGGGTCCCCTCGGACCGGTGCGGGTCCGACGCGGGCCGGAGGGCTCCCGGCCGGAGCGCAAGCGTGGCGGGCGGCGCGTCCCCGGCGGCACAGCGCGCCAGGCGCGCTCCTTGCAGGTCCCTTGCGACCGCCGGCCGCGGCCGCGCTGCAACGCGGACGCGGGGGCCGGCGTGCCGGCCGGGATGGCGGACGCGGGGCCGCCCGGGTATCAACGACGAGGGCGCGGGCGTCCGCTCGCCGTGATGGAGGAGGCCGGGTATGGAGAACGATCGAGGCGCCGGGTCGGCGGTCGGCGCCCGCGGGCCGGAGCCGACCGCTGCGGGCGCCCGGACGGACGCGTCGGCATCGTCGCGGGTCCACCGCCCCGGCCCCGAGGGGAGCCAGCCGCCCTCTATCCGCCCGGCCCATCCGCTGGTCGCCAGCCCGCCGGCCCGACGCTCGTACCTCGTGGACCTCGCCTGGCGGGCCGCGCTGGCCGGGACGAAGGCGCTGACGATCGGCTTCGCCCTCGACGCCCTGTTCCATCCCGACGCGCCGCGCCTGCGGGGCAAGGCGATCCGGACCCGGGCCTTCGGCTACACGGCCTGCCTGTTCATCGTCCCGCTCGCGTGGCAGCTCCGCGGGCGGCGCGACCGGTACCCGCGGGAGCTCGACCTCGCCGTCGCGGTGCCGCTGCTCCTGGACGCCGCGGGCAACGGCATGGGCATCTACGAGCACGCCCACGTCGACGACATCGTCCACTTCGCGAACGGGGCCATCCTCGCCAGCGTCGGCGCCGCGCTCGCCGAGCCGCGGGTCGCCCACCGGGCGGAGGCCGCGCTCTTCGGGGCGCAGCTCGGCATCTCGGGCGAGATGGTCTGGGAAGTGGCCGAGTACGCCGCGCTCAAGGCCGGGGCGACGGGCATGGGCCTGACCTACGACGACACGCTGGCCGACATCATCGAGTCGACGCTGGGGGCGATCCTCGGGGCGGTCATCGGTGCGCTGCACGCGCGGCCGGCTGCGGCAGCGGGGAACGGCCGACCTGCCTGGCGGGCAGAGCCCCGCCGGGGCTAGGCCCGCTCGTGCCCGGCAGGCGGACGCCCGCGACGGTCGCCCTGCGCTTCGTCGGCCACGCCACCGTCCACCTCGACCTCGCCGGCCTCCGGGTCCTGACCGACCCATTCCTCCGGCCCGCCCTGGGGCCGCTCCGCCGGCACGGCCCGCTGCCCGATCCGGCGACCCTCGGGGCCGACGTCGTCCTCGTCTCGCACGCCCACCCCGACCACTTCGACCCCGCCTCGCTGGCGAGCATCCCCGGCCGGCCCGTCCTGGTCGTCCCGGCCGGTCTTGGTGGCGCAGCCGCGAAGGCCGTCGCCGGTCCCGTCCGAGAGCTCGCCGCGGGCGATGAGGCCCGGATCGGACCGCTCCGCGTCGTGGCCCTGCCGGCTCGCCACTGGCCGGCGCCGGACCGGCCGCGCGTCCGGGAGATCGGCTTCCTCGTCGAGGCGCCGGCTGCGTCGCTCTACTACCCGGGCGACACCGCGCCGCTGTCGGCGATGCGGGACCTGGCCGGTCTCGTGGACGTCGCGCTCCTGCCGGTCGGGTCCTGGGGCCCGCACCTCGGTCCGGGCCACCTGGGGCCGCGGTCCGCGGCGCGCCTCGCCGCGCTCCTGGGGCCCGTGGCCGCGGTGCCGGTCCATTGGGGGACGCTCTACCCGCGGGGCCTGGAACGACTCTGGGGGCGGCCGCTCGACGAGCCGGGCCCGCGGTTCGCGCGGGCCCTGGCCGCGACCGCGCCGGGCGTCCTGGTCCCCGTCCTGCGGCCCGGGGAGGAGGCGGACGTCGAGGTGCCCCCAGGCGGCCTGGGCCGTCGGCCCGGTATTCGCCGCTGACGCGGCCGCGAGCACCGCGCGGCGCACGGGTGGGCAGCCGCCCCGCGCCCGCGCGATCGAGCCGCGTCAGCCCCGGGCCGCGCCCACGACCCCGGCTCGGACGGGGACGCCGCCCGCGACGACCGGCAGCTCGTTGGCGAGTCGCGCGATCTTCGCGGACCAGCCCGGGTCGCTGGCGTAGCGCTGGTTCATCGCCCGCAGCGTCGGGGCGCCGCCCCACCACCGCCCGCCGGGCGTCAGGTACAGCTCGCTGATCTGGCGGGCGACGAAGTCGATGCCGCTCGCGTCGTCGGCGAAGCGGCTGGCGGCGCCGACGGGGTCCGCGTCGACCGCGTTCCAGCCGAACAGGTTGTGGAACGTCCGGGCGATGTAGCTCGTGCCGCGACCGGACTCGAGGACCGCGTGGGCGACGAGGTAGCGGGCGTTGACGCCGTAGTCCCGCTCCGCCGCCAGGAACGCGTCGCCGAGGGGCGGCAACTCCGTCCGCGAGGCGAGGTAGGCGTCGATCGTCGCCGCGGTGAGGCCTGAGCGGGAGCGAAGGTCCGTGTCGACCGTCAACGGGCGGGCGGGATCGTAGGCGACCACCGGGAGCGGCCGCGGCCCGGCCCACCAGAGGAGCGCCAGGCCGACGGCGAGGCCGAGCACGGCCGCCACCCGGGCCCGCGGCCCGAGCGGCAGGCGAGCGGGGCGCGGGCGGAGCGACGCGGGCAGCGCGCGCCCGAGGCGCGCGATGGATGGCTGCCTGACGCGCCGGCGGTGCGGCACTCGCGTTCCCCTCGCTCGTCGATCCGGACGGGCGAAGCCTACCGCGGCGAGCCCCGCGGCGACTCAGCGAAGGCCGAGCAGCGCCTGCCAGGGCCCGAGCAGCGCCCGGAGCTGCGGCCGCGTCAGGTGCTCGGCGACGACGAGCGCCCGCGCGGCGTCGGACGCGGCCCAGCGGACGGCCTCGACCCTCGCCCGCCAGCGGTCCCCCTCGTCGGTCTCGAGCGGGCAGCGGGCGGCAGCCACGTCCACGATCCGCAGGGCGAGCCGCTCGGCCGCCTGCCGCGCCTCGTCGGCGACGCCGGCCTGCTCGGCGGCCCGGCGCGCCGCGAGCAGGGCGTCCACGTAGGCGGGTCGATGGAGGCCTTCGACGCAGGCCGCGGCGAGCCGCTCGATGTCGGCGGCCCCGAGGTCCCCGGCGACCGCCGCGAGGATCCCGACGCCGGCCGGCCGGTCGGCCGAGACCGTGGCCGCCGATCGGCGCCGCGGCGCGATCGCGACGGGGCTCACGTCGGCACGGCGCGCAGGGTCCCTCCGGGCGACCAGGCCGCCTCGCCGGTCGGAGCGGCGACGACGAGCCGGGCGAGGGCTCGCTCCCGGACCGCCGGCGGGGCCGTCTCGAGCAGGCGGCCGAGGCCGGCGACGAGCTCCGCGCGGATCATGACCTCGAGCTCGTCCACCAGGCCCGACTCGTCGATCACCTCCGCCATCCAGCGGCGGACCTCGGCGGACGGCGCGGCCCTGCCGTCGGCGCCGATCACCGCCCGCGCCAGGCCCTCGAGCAGCCCGAAGAGCGCCTCGTCGAGCTGGTACTGCAGGCGATCGGGCTCGAGCGGGTCGCCGATGAGCCGGCCGAAGGCGAGGTCGATCGCCCGCTCCAAGTCGTCGCGCGCCGCGCCGTCGGTCCCCTCGGCCGATCGGAACGCCATGGCATCGCCCCTTCCCCGTGGGTCGATCCTCGGCGACGCGGCCACGCACGGCGGAAGGGGCGGCGGCTACCGGAGGATCAGGACGCATGGCAGCCGCGGCCCCTTGCCGCAGGGATGAGACCACGCGCGGCGACGCAGCGGCGCCGGCGAGGCCGCGACGCGCCTTGCAGCTGCGTTGCAGTCGGCGCGGGACGACCGGTCCTCCGCGCGTGCGCGGGCCCGGCCGGGGTCTCGGGCACGCGGCGACGCGTCGCGCCGCTGCAATGCCCGCCCGGGACCGGGCAAGGCGACGGGCGGACCGGACGGTGGAGCATGGCAGGGCCATCGGAGCAGTGACGCGGCCTCTGCCGCGTCGGGGAGCGGGAGTCGCCATGCAGCAGCGAGATACCGATCGCCTCACCGGAGCCGACGCCGGGTGGCCGGCCGACGAGTTCTCCGAGCCGGCGCCGCTTGAGCCCGCCGGGAGCCGCGGTCGGGGCGGCTGAGATGCTCTTCTTCCTGCCCCTCGTCGCCCTCGTCGGGATCGGCCTTGCCCTGTGGCTCGGCAGCCGACGGGGCGACAGCGTCGACGCCGAGGCCCGGACGACGCCGACCGGCGGCGACGCCGGCGTCGCTGACGAGGTCGACCCGACCGACGAAGGCCCGTACTGACGAAGGTCCGTACCGAGCAGACGTACCCACGAACGCACCGCAGGCGCGGCCGCCGCGCCCCGCGGAGGAGGTGAACGCATGACCGAGATGGACCGCGACAGCCAGCGCGTCCCGGCCGATCAGGCGCACGCCGGGGAGGACGAGCCCGGCCAGCTCACCCGGCAGACCGAGGGCCTCGACGCCGACGAGATCCGCCGGGTGGCCGGGCCGGACTGGCCGGCCGGCACCCAGGGAGACCTCGAAGTCGAGCCGGGGTCGACCGAGGAGCGCTCGAGCAGGCAGTAGCCCGCGAGGGGCCCTCCTCGCGGTCCCCCGAGCCGCTACCATCGGCGGCGAGGTGTTCTACCGGACCGACCCCTGGCTGCACGTCATCGCCGGCTGCATGTCGTCGGGCAAGACCGACGAGCTGCTGCGGCTCCTGCGCCGGGCCGAGATCGCCCGCCGCCGGGTGGTCCTCATCCGGCCGGACATCGACACGCGGACCCCGCCCGAATACGCCGAGAGCCGCAGCCACGCCCGGTTCCCCTCGCTGACCGTCGGCCGCGACCAGGCGGACCGGATCGTCGCCCTCGCCCGCGAGAGCGACGCGGACCTGGTCGGCGTCGAGGAGGCGGAGTTCTTCGAGGCGTCGATCGTGGAGGCCGTCGAGACGCTCCGGCGGACGGGCCGCCACGTCATCGTGACCGGCCTCAACCTCGACTTCGCCGGGCGGCCCTTCAACTCGATGCCGACGCTCCTGGCCCTGGCCGACGAGATCACGATGCTGACCGCGATCTGCGTCGTCTGCGGCGCGCCCGCCACGCGGACGCAGCGGCTCGTGAACGGTCGGCCCGCCGCGATCGACGACCCGCTCATCGTGGTCGGCGGCCTCGACCGGAGCGCCGTGGAGACGTACGAGGCGCGCTGCCTCGTCCATCACGAGGTCGCCCCGCCGCACGGCCGCTGACGCGGGCCGGCCCGCCGTTGTCGCTGCGGGGCCCGCGGCTCCTCCTCAGGCGCCCTCGACCGGGATCGCGAAGCGGGCGATGAGCGCCGCGCCGAGGCAGGCCAGCGTGCCGAGCACGATGGCGACCTCGAGGGATGCCCCCGCGACCTGCCCGGCGAGCGCCGAGCCGAGCGGGAAGCCCATGAAGTTGAAGGACATCGAGACGGCGAACGCGCGGCCCATCCAGGCCTGGTCGGTCCGCCGCTGGCGGAGCGTGAAGAGGGCGATGTCCATCGGGCCGTTGAGCAGGCCGTTGAGGGCCATCGCCGCCAGGATCGCCAGCAGCCCGACGGCGGGGAGCGACCCCGTCCCGAGCAGCAGCAGCGCGGTCGCGGCCGCGCAGCCCAGCATCGGCAGGAAGAGCATGGCGCGCTCCCGGCCTTCGCTGTCGAGGCGCCCCGACACGAACGCCGCCGCCACCCCGAACAGGCCCTGGACGGCGAAGACGGCACCGACCGCGGCCGCCCCTTCGTGCAGTCGCTCGAGGATGAGCAGCGGGACGACGATCGTCACCATGCCGGCCGACAGGTTCAGGACCGAGATCGAGAAGCCGAGGGCGCGCAGGGTCGGGTTGCGCCAGGTGTAGACGAGACCGCGCCAGGCGTCGAGGAGGAGCCGGCCGCTCGAGTCGGTCTCCGTCCGCGGGTCCGGGCTGCCGACGAGCACGAGGGCGGCCAGCCAGTGCAGGCCGGCCATGCAGAGCAGCGCCGGCGGCCCGCCCCAGGTCTGGACCAGCACGCCGGCGATCGGCGGGCCGACCACGCTCGCCAGGACGTAGCCGTTCGAGTCGACGGCGTTGACCCGCTCCCAGAGGTGGCGCGGCACGAGGAGCGGGAAGAGGCTGCGCAGCCCGGTCGCGCTGAGCGGGCCCGTCAACGACGAGACAGCCGCGATGAGCAGGAGCAGCCAGGCCGGCAGGAGGCCGAGCAGGGCGAGGCTGGCGATGAGCGCCAGCGAGCCGCCGGCGATCAGGTAGTCGAGGATGACGAGGCGGACGCGGCCGTGCCGGTCGAGGAGGGCCCCGGCGATCGGGCTGACGAGGAGCCCGGGAGCGATGCTGGCGAAGGTGACCAGGCCCGCGAGCGCGGGGGAGTGGTACGTCGCCAGGGCGAACAGGACCATGGCAACGCCGACCATCGTCTGGGCGATGCGCGAGATCTGCATCCCGAGCAGGACGCGGCCGATCGAGGGCACGGCGAGCAGGGCGCGGTACGAGCGGTCGTCGACCGCGGCGGGGGCACGGGTCACGAGGGCTGATGCTACGACGGCGGCCCGGAGCCGTGCGGGTCCCCCGAGGGGGTCGCCGGTGAGGAGACCGCGCCGCGCGTCCACGGGCACGCCCCTGCTTGTCGGCTGGCCGACAGCGGACCTGTCGCCGAGACGGGCGCGGAGGGTGTGACGCCGGCGCACCATCCGCGTCAGACGCCTGGACCCATCGGTCAGGGCCGCGGGCCGAAGCAGGGATGCCGCGGGCGGCCGGGGTCGGCGGACGAGGGCGATCGGATGACCTCGAGCGGAGCGTGGGAGCGGCCGTCGGCGGCGCCGCCGGCCGCGGCGACCGCCGGCTGCTTCGTCCTCTCGCTCGTCGGCGTGGGCCTCCTCGGCGCGGCGGGTCCCGCCCTCGCCGACGGCGACCGCGACCCCAACGTCCTCGTCGTGGTCGCCGCCGCATTCGCCTTCGGGCTCACCGGCGCCGCTGCCTGGTCCGGCGGTCGACGCGCGCGGCGGGCGGCCCTGAGCGTCGCCCTCGTCGGCGTCGTGCTGTTCACGGTCGCGGCGGCGGCGGTGCCCGGGCTCTCGATCGAGGACCCCTCGGATCTCTCGCCGCGGGCCCAGGACGCGCTGCTCGCGCTCGCCCTGGCGATCGCGGCCGCGAGCCTCGCGGTGGCCGGCGATCGTCCGCCAGCGTCCGCCGGCGAGCCCTCCTCTGCGAGCGAGCCGTCCTCCGTCGGCGCGCCGTCCTCGGCCGACGAGCCGGGCGCCGCCGCTCGCCTGTCGCGGCAGCCCCGCTGACAGCCCCCGCTCAGGCGGGCAGGCGCAGGACGGCCTCGGCAGCGAGGCGGAAGAGCTGCTCCCGGACCGACGTCGCCCGGCCCCAGTCCCGCTCGTCCCAGGCGTCGCCGGACAGGTCGTCGCCCGCGTAGAAGAGCTGGCCGAGGATGACGCCGCGGAACGCGGCGACGGCGAAGAACGCTGCCGCCTCCATCTCCACGGTCAGGCAGCCCTCCGCGACGCGACGGGCGACCTTGTCCCGCGTCTCCCGGTACAGGCCGTCGGTCGTCCAGGTCGCCCCCGTCACGTACGGGACGTGGTGGGCGGCGAGGGTCTGCATGATCGCCCGCACGGCTTCCGGCGACGGCGCGACCTGGCGGCTCGGCGGCAGGTAGTGGTAGCTCGTGCCCTCGTCGCGGATCGCGGCTGTCGGCACCACCACGTGGCCGACCGTCAGCGCCGGGACGAGGACGCCGGCGCCCCCGCAGGCGACGAACGCGCGACAGCCGCGGGCGATGAGCTCCTCGAGGAAGCTGGCCGCGAGCGGCGCGCCGACACCCGGGTGGACGACCCCAAGCCGCCTCCCCGCGTGATCGAGCTCGAGGATCGGGTTGTCGCCGATCTCGGACCGAAGTCGCCCGATGCGCCGCGCGCCCCGCTCGGCCACGAGCGTCTGGATCACGTCCTGGAAGAAGCACAGCACGACGTGCCGTGGGACGTCGACGTCGCGGTGGGGGATCGCGCCCGGCTCGATGATCGCGGTCGGGCTCGGGTCGAACTCGAGGATCGGCGCCGGGCCGCCCGACGGGCGAGCCCGGCCTGTCGTGCGTTCGTCCATGCTCCCTCCGCCCGCGCTCGCTGACAGGAACGCCGGCTACCGCCACACTGTAGCGAGGTGTCGTCGTCGCAGATGGCGCCTCGCCCGACCACCGCCGGGCAGCGGGAGCAGACGCGCGACCGTTCCGGCCGCAGGAGCCACGCTTGACCTTCGATCATCTCGGCCTCTCGGCCGACCTCCTCCGCACCGTCGCAGAGGAGGGTTACCTCGAGCCGACGCCCGTCCAGGCCGAGGCCATCCCACTCGTCCTCGCCGGGCGCGACGTCCTCGCCGGGGCCCAGACCGGCACGGGCAAGACCGCTGCATTCGTCCTGCCCATCCTGGAGCGGCTGCGCCACCACGCCAGCACGAGCTTCTCGCCGGCGCGGCACCCGGTCAGGGTCCTCATCCTGGTCCCGACCCGCGAGCTCGCGATGCAGGTGGATCAGAGCGTCCGGACGTACGGCCGGACCGTCCCCCTGCGCAGCACCGTCGTCTACGGCGGCGTGCCGCTCGAGCCGCAGATCAAGGCCCTCCGGGCTGGCGTGGAGATCCTCGTGGCGACGCCCGGCCGCCTGCTCGACCTGGTCGGCCAGCGGGCCGCCAACCTCGGCCAGGTCGAGGTGCTCGTCCTCGATGAGGCGGACCGGATGCTCGACATGGGCTTCATCCCCGACATCCGGCGGATCGTCGCGCTGCTCCCCGAGCGGCGCCAGAACCTGCTGTTCTCGGCCACCTTCTCCGACGAGATCCGCCGCCTCGCGGCCGAGTTCCTGCGCCTGCCGGCGACCGTCCAGGTGACGCCGCGGAACACTGCGGCGACCAACGTGGAGCAGCTGCTCTACCCGGTCGACCGCGACCGCAAGGAGGAGCTGCTGCTGCACCTCCTCCGCCAGGACCGGATGGAGCAGGTGCTCGTCTTCACCCGGACCAAGCTCGCGGCGAGCCGGCTCGCCTCGTACCTGGACCGGCGCGGCGTGGCCGCGGTCGCGATCCACAGCGACCGCAGCCAGCCCGAGCGGACGCGGGCCCTCGACGAGTTCAAGCGCGGCGAGATCCAGGTCCTCGTGGCGACCGACGTGGCGTCGCGGGGCCTGGATATCGAGGAGCTGCCGTACGTCGTCAACTTCGAGCTGCCCTTCGACCCGCAGGACTACATCCATCGGATCGGCCGGACAGGCCGGGCCGGCGCGACGGGGCTGGCGATCTCCCTCGTCTGCATGGACGAGGTCGACCTGCTTCGCGGCGTGCAGCGGCTGCTGCGGCGGGCGATCCCGTACCGGGTCGTCGAAGGCTTCATCCCGGACCGGACGGCCGAGCCGCGCCCCGTCGGGCGCGTCGACGGCCACCACCTCCGCCGCAAGCCGATGCACCGTCGCACGGCGGGCGCGCACCGCTGACCTCGGCGCCGACCGCCACCGCCGCCGACCGCCACCGCCGCCGACCGCCCCCGTCTCCGTCCGCCCTTGGTCCCCCTTACGCCAGGCGTACGTTCTTGACCGGAAGCCGCCAGGCGTCGTCGAGTTCGTGCGCCAGACGTACCGTATCGACGCGTTACGAGCCCACCGACCGCCAGACCGGCGGCCGCCAC
>DASVYJ010000017.1:0-22378 GCA_036392215.1 Candidatus Limnocylindrales bacterium
CCTCCGGGATCGGTGCGACCTCGGGCTCGAACTCATCGAGCGGCCGCCCGACGTGCTCGGTCCACTCGCGGGCACGCGGGACTGCCAGTCGGCCGGGAGTGCGATTCGGGTGACGCGGCTCTCCGGCAAGTCGTTGCCCCAAGCGGGCCGTTCAGGCTCAACGCCTCTAGCGTAGCCCGATCGCCACTCCGATCGTTGTTCTACCGCGTCCAGACAGGCTTCTGGGAGGAGGGGCACGATGACGCATCTGAGTCTCGGGTTCGAACTCTGGAACCAGGCGTCGACGTGGCCGGCGATGCTCGAAACGGCCCGACGGGTCGACCGTCTCGGCTACGACCACCTCTGGACGTGGGATCACCTGTATGCGATCAGCGGCGACCCCCAGCAGTCGGTGTTCGAGGCCTGGTCGATCCTTGCCGCATGGGCGATGGCAACCGAGCACGTCCGCCTCGGCCTGCTCGTCGCCGCCAACACGTTCCGCAACCCGGGGCTCGTCGCGAAGACGGCCGTGACGCTCGACCACATCAGTGGCGGCCGGGCGATCCTGGGGCTGGGCTCCGGCTGGTTCGAGCTCGAGCACACCGCATACGGCATCGACTTCGGCTCAGGATTCGGCGAGCGACTCGACTGGCTCGATGAGGCCACGCACGCGTGCCGACGGTTCCTCGACGGCGAGATGGTCACGTCGCTCGAAGGTGGCCGCTATGGTTTCGCCGACGCGGTTGGGCTCCCGGGTCCGTTCCAGCAACACCTCCCGATCATGATCGGGGGCGTGGGCGAGCGAAAGACGCTCGCCACCGTCGCCCGCTACGCCGACATGTGGAATGCCTTTGGGACGCCCGAGGTCCTCGCGCAGAAGGACGCCGTCCTCCGACAGCATTGCGCCGCCGTCGGCCGGGATCCCGCCACGATCGAGCGCACCGTCCTCGCCGAGATCGTGATCCGTGACGATCCCGCTGACGCCCGCCAGGCGTGGGCCGACATGCTCGCCAACAACCGGACGCCGCTCGAGCAGAGCGACGGTCCCGACGTCGTGTGGGCAGGGACGCCGGTCCAGGTGGCAGAGGAGATCCAGTCGCGGATGGCGGTCGGCTTCACCACGGTGGTCTGCCAGCTACCCGCCCCCTACGACCCGGAGACCATCGAACGCCTGATCACTGAGGTCCGTCCGCTCGTCGAGAGCGAGGAGCCGACGCAGCTGCGGACGCCGACCCTCGCGGGGGCGAAGGACTGATCGGACGGGAAGCGGTGGCGATTCGAGGCCACGGATCGGAGGGGATTGATGGTGGAGACTCAGGCGATCGCCGCGACCCACTCGAGTGAGTTCTTTCGAACCATCGAAACGATGGACGAAGCGTGCGTGCGGCCTATTCCGACGACGTGCAGCGGGTCGACGAGATGTCGCGGGGTTGGCTGCGCGGCCGCTCGTCGGTCGATGCCGTCCTGCGCGAGGTCCTGCCGCGGGTGAGCGAGCTTGCGACCGGCCTCAGCGACGTTGGCGTCCGCCACTGGGGCGACGTTGATGCCGAGACCTTCGTGGCGCGCCAGCACTTCGTGCTCGAGGGAGTGGCCTACTACGAGCGGTCGGATCGGCTGCGAGAGCTGACGATGCCCGTCCTCTGGATCGCCGGCCTTGACGACGAGGTCAGGCCCGAGACACTGGCTTTCTACCAGTCGCTCACTCCCGCGTCTGAGCTCGCGGTCATCGACGATGCCGGGCACGTCGCGCACCTCGAGCGACCCGAGCGATATCTGGCTGTCATTCGGGACGTTCTCGCCCGCGTTGATCGCCGCAGCGAGCGGCTGCCATGACCGAGCCGTCAGCTCTCGCCGCTCCCCCGATCGGGATCCTTGGTGAGATCGGCTGGGAGGCCGCGAAAGTCGCGGTCGTGCGCGCCGCACTCGAGCTAGGCGTCATACCGCTCGTGGCGCAAGGACATCGAAACGCCGAGGCGGTTGCCGCTGCGAGCGGGTGCTCGGCACGCGGGATGGCAGTCCTGCTCGGGGCGCTGTGCCAGCTCGGGCTTCTCGAAGCTGGTCCAGACGGGTATGCCCTGAGCGAAACGTCCCGGGCGTTCCTCACTCCCGAGGCGGCTCCCGGCTATGCCGATGCCCTTCTCGCCACAGACGTCCGGGCGTTCGATGGGCTCACCGATGCCATCCACACTGGCAGGCCAACATCGGACGTCGTGGCCCAGCGCACGGCGGCTATCTGGGCCGGCGCCGCCCGCGCCGACCTGGTCGGCTGGCAGGAGACGGTCGCCGCGGTCCGTGAGCGGTGGGCGGCGCTCGGCATCACCGCGGCCTCGATGCCAGGCCCCCGGATCGTTGATGTCGGGTGCGGCGCGGCGCTCGCGACCCTTGCGCTCGCCCTCGAGGACCCGACGGCCTCGGTCACGTGTCTCGATCGGGCCGAGGTGGTCGAGGTGGCGAAGGAGGCCGCAGCGGCAATGGGCGTCGCCCATCAGGCACGGTTCGTCGCCGGTAGCGTCACCGATCCCGCTTCGCTTGAAGGCCTGTTCGATCTCGCCTACTTCGGTGACGTTCTCCACTTCCTCGACCCAGCCACGATCGAGGACGTCCTTCGGGCGACGCGAGGCCACCTCACTTCGCGCGGCCGCGTCGTGCTCCACGAGGTGTTGCGCTCACCCGGCGATCACTCGGAACCGGCGCCATACCTCGCGGCCGTCTGGCTGCTGTGCACGGCGCCGAACGGGCGGATCTACACGTTCGACGAGTTCGCCTCGCTGCTGCAGGGGGCGGGCTTCGCGGCTCCGGAGCGGCTCGGCGAGACGGGCTGGGTGCAGGCGCGAATGGGCGACTCGTAGACGCGCGGCCTCGCCGTCGCTCGGGCCACGAGAGAAGCCGCCGACCACCGAGACGAGTCGCGTTCAGGCACCAGTGCCAGGCGCGCGTGGCGCCGTGCCCGCCTCCGCCGCCTGCTTCTTCCGGGCTGAATGATCGGCAACCTGCCGGAGGGCTGCCCAACATCAACGCGCCATCACGCTGGGCTGCCGCACCCGGCACGAGATGCGGGCTGGCATCAGGTCGACGTCTTCCACGCAACGTGTTAACCCGTCGGATTCAGCAAGCAGTTGGCTCCGGCGGGCCGGGGCCGGCCGTGTACTGAATTCGCGGGCGACGGCCGAGAATCGCATCTCGCTCCCCCGTCCCGAGCGGACTCGGGAGTGGCTGAAGGTCGCCCTCATCGAGTGCGCGACATGCCACCAGGTGGTCGAACAGACCTCACCGGTTCAGCGGCATTGCGTCGAGTGCCGGCGAACCCTGAAGCGAGCCCGCAGCCGCGACGCCGTTGGCCGTGCGAGAGCGGCTCGACGACAGCCTCGGCCGTCAGCCTGATCGGATCACGCAACTGGGGACGTTGAGGTCGGCGGTTCAAGAGGCATTGCCCCGCGGCCACCGACCTTCCCATCACGATGCGGCTCGCCGAGCCTCCCGATCCCTGCGAGTGGCTCCGGAGCGCGTGAGTCGTGGGCCCCGCCACCTCGCCGGACGCGCCACCGAGCGCGAGGTCGGGGTAGTCGCCGCGGTTCTCGTCGCGGGTTCAGAGAAGGCGGCCGCCCATCGGCTCGGGCTGTCGCACTCGACCGTCAAGCACCACCGGGCGAACGCACGGTCCAGGGTCGGGGCGACGACGACGGCGCAGCTGGTGTGGATGCTGGCGGAGCGGCTGCCCGAGCCCGAGAGCACGGTTCAGGAGGAAGAATGACGGTCTGCACGGCGCCTCATGCCGCGAGGGCCAGCTGTCACTGACGCACGCCGGCGCGAGCCGAGGTCGTCACTCCCCCTGTCCACATCCCGTCGCGGTACACGTACCAGGTGTCGATCGCCTCGCCGCTGAGGCCGCGGCGGTGGACGATGGCGAGCGGGTAGGCCGTGCGGAGCTCTCGCTCGAAGGCCACGATCGTCAGGCCTTCGCGCAACAGCTGCCGAGCGAAGGCGGCGAACGGCTCGTCGGCGCCAGGGTTGCGAACGAGGTTCGGCAACATTCCGCACCACCGTCGGCCGCGCGGCCTTGCAGCGGCGCGACTCGTCCGGACTTGAGCCCGCCGCGCGGTCAGTCGCTGGCCGCGTCGTCGTAACCCCGTCGGAGCGGCTGCCGGAGCCGGAGGGCGTCAAGGTGGACATCTCCGCGCGGCTCTGCCCGCGACGTCCGGTCCCCTATGCGGCCAGTACCATCCGCGACAGGAGCCCGGCGCTCAGGAGGGCGCCGTCGATGTCGGGTGTGGCGGGGTCGTCCTGGGGGATCAACATCGAGGCGTGGCAGCCGGGCCAGGGTGAGCGGGCGCGCGCCGAGAACCGGACAGGGACGGCGGAGCCGTCGGCGCGGCACAGGGTGTAGGCGGCCTCCATCCGGCCCTCCGCGACGAACCGCGCCCAGACCGCCGGGACGCCGCCCCGCAGCTCGGGCGCCGTGAGGTCATCGATCCGCATCGTGAGCAGCCGCGCGACCGAGTGCCCGGTCAGGCGAGCCGCACTCGGCGTCGCGTAGATATAGCGGCGCTCGTCGTCGGCGAGCAGGATGGCGGGGGCATCCTCCCGCGGCCGGGTGAGAGCGAGCCCTTCGTACTCCTCCGACACGGGAGGAGCGACGTGGTACGGGCCGAACTCGTCGAGGTACGGCGGGCTCGAGAGATCGGGTCCGGCCAGCTCCCGCAGGGCGGCCTCGTCCTCCCAGAGGCTGATCGTGGTCGCCTCGATGGTGGTCTGGATGGCGCGCCGCCCGACGAGGAAGGCGATGAGCCCCCGGCGGTCGAGCAGGCCGTCGGCGAGCGTCCGCACCCGGCCGAAGTAGTCGCCCTCGACGTTCGGCCGCAGGAGCGCGCGGGTGACACGGACCGTCGTGTTCGAGACGGGGATCCCGCGCGCCTCGGTCGCGAGGAGCTCGTAGTGGTCGGCGTGGCCGCCGCTCAGGAACGCGGCGGCACCGGGCACCGCGAGCGGCGAGTCGAGGAGCCGACCGGGCGCGAGGACGGCGTCGAAGTCGGTCCAGGTCGAGACGATCACGAGCTCGGTACCGACGGCCGTCGAGCGCATGGCGGCCTGGAACGAGCGCAGCCCGGGGGTGCGGAGGCCGTCCGCGATGGCCCTGTCGCGGACGAACGCGACGAGCTCGTCGGCACCCTCGGGCGGGACCATCCCGCGGAAGACCCGAAGGATCATCGCTCCAGCCTTCGCTCCGCCGATCGTTCCGTCCGTACTGCCGCCGAGACCAGGGAAGGACCGCGTGTCCCCTGCCGCCCGGCCCTAAGGGGCCCGCGCCGCCGGGGTCCGGAGGACCCGACGACCCCCCAAGGCTGCCCAGCCCTCCGTGCCCGTTTCCGCGTCATCGATGTTCGGGGATATGCCATTGGGAGGCCGCCACGGCGCCAGGGACGCTCATTCCGTCGGGGAGGTGCGGCGTTCCAGATGGGCGGACCAGCGGGGGTGCTCCGCCTCGTACCGCTCCTCGGTGTATTGGGCGTAGGCCTGCGCGAACGCGGCATCGAACGCCTGCTTGGCGTTTCGGACCTCCTCGTCGGCCTCCTGCCACTCGGGGGTGCCCCGAACAAGGCCGTCGCGGCGGGTCTCCGCGGCGCGCCACGCGTCGAGCCGAGTCTTCGCGTCCTGCAACGTGACGTCCTCCCGGGCCCCCGTGCGCGGGACCGTGTGGAGCAATCACGTTGCGTCTGCCGCGCCACGCCGTCATGACGGGCTCGTCATGACGCGGGTGGCGCCGACGCCCTCGGGGTGCGCCGATGCCCGGTCGCCGGGCCGGCAGCTCCTCTGCGCGCGTCAGTGCAGCCGGGTGTCCGGCGAGGCTGGCGCGCTGTCCCAACCCGCGTTGGTGAAGGTCGGGATGAACCGGTACCCGCGCGCCGGGACGGTGGCGATGAAGCGCGGATGGCGGTAGTCGTTCTGGAGCTTGGCCCGCAGACTCCGGACATGGCGATCGACGATGTTGCTCTCGGCGACGAAGTCGGTGCCCCAGATCGCGTCGAGGATCTCGTCGCGCGTCACGACCTGGCCGCCGCGGCTGGCGAGCAGGTACAGCAGGCTCCGAGCCCCCGGCCCGCACATCGCGGTTCATGATGTCGATCTCGATCTCCCCGATCCGGATGCTCGGGATGACCGGAAGGTCCGTCCCCGAAAGCCGGCGGGTCACGACGATCGCCCGCGCGAGGAGCTCCTCAGGCGAGAACGGCATCGTCAGGATGTCGTCCACGCCGAGCGCGAACGCCTGAAGCTTGGACCTGAGATCGCCGCGACGCGTGATGCCAATGGCCGGCGTCGTCCGCTTGAGCAGGCGGTCCTTGGGCCCCATGCGGCCGAGGAGGGCCGTGCTGTCCGGGTGGTCCATGTCGACGACGGCGAGGTCCGGTTGCCACTCACGCAGGATGGCTTCGGCCTCGGCGAGGTCGCCGGCCGCGCGCACGGCGAACACGCCATGGTTGAGCGTCAGCTCGATGAGGTCGACGACCAGCGGCCGGTCGTGCAGCACGAGCGCGCGCCGCACTTCGGTCTCCGCGATGCTCGGCTGGTCCACGGCGCCGGCGCCCTCGGGTTCGATGTGTGTCCGACCCGATTCTACTGCACCGCGATTGGCCGATCTCGGCTCGGCGGTTAGGGGCGCGGCGCACCGCCGTCGCGACGCTGGCGGTGCCGCTTGGCGACGGCGTCGTGCTCGACCTGCAGCATGGAACGCCGGTCCCCCTCGTGCTAGCCCCGTAGCGCATCCGCCGGGCGCCGGATCGGGGCAACGAGCGTTACCGCGGCGCCGATCACGATGAGCGCCCCCGCCACGACGAGGTACGGCGTGATGTCCGGCGCGACGCATCCCGAGGAGTAGTTCGGCCCGGAGACGTTAGAGGCGGCGCACCGCGCGTCGGCGAGCGCGAGCAGGCCCGCCGATGCCGGCACCCAGGCCGATGACGAGGCCGCCCAGGCCCAGCGGACGCGACTTCTCGCGCGACGCCCACACGACGGCTGGGACCAGCAGCAGGAGCACGAGCACGCCAGCCTCGAGCGCCGCGCCGCCCGCGGTCAGCCCGAGGGCGATCCCAAGGCTGAGGAACCGCGGGCAGGCGCCGCAGAGAGCACCGCGCAGTCTTAGGGAGCGGGGGCGCGTCTCGACCGGGACGGGTTTGCCGCCGTCGACGAGCGACGTCGGTCCGAGGTCACGCGACGTCGTCGTCGTCCTGGTCACTGGGTGGGAGAGGGCGGCAGCGTCCAGAAGGCGAGCTGGTCGAGTCGAGGAAGCCTCTCCCCGCCTGAGGCGATCTACCCGTCGCGCTCGACGTAAGCGACGTTCATCTCGACCGTCCCGCCGAGCTTGTGAACCGCCCTTGTTACCGCGGCGACGGCGTCTGCCGAGAATCGGCCGGTGACGAGTGTGCCCGGCGGAGTGGGGTACTCGAGATGCCCGAGCGGCGCGACACGGACCGCAGTCGCCGGCGGGTAGTCACGATGAAGGAGCGCAGCGGCGGCGTTTGCCGAGTCGCTGTCGGGGAACGAGAGCGCAAGGACTCTGAGCTCAGGCGCCATAGCGCCTCCTTCTGCGAACCCAGCCTACGCGCACTGGTGCCCCGCGATGCGCCATCTGGTTGCAGCGACCTTGCATCCGCGCGGCATTCCATCGCAGTCGGACCGCGCGTACGACTGCCCGATACCGGGACGGGTCGCGCGGGTTCGCCCTCAGGGGCGTGGTCCCCCTCCGTGCTCCGTCCCGCCGCAGCGGGGCCCCGTCCCGGTCGGCCGCACCCTCCCCTGTGCCGACCATGCCCGTTTCGTCCGACCTCGGGGCACCCCCCTCTCCCTCGCCTCGCGGCGGCCCGCCTGACGTGGCGGCCACGAACGACGACGTAGCGGGCCTCACGCAGCTGAAGGTCGGGACAAGGCGATAACCCTCGCCCGGGACCGTCGCGATGAAGCGGGAGTGCGGGTAGTCGTTCTGGAGCTTGATCCGCAGGCTCCGGACGTGCCGGTCGACGATCCTGTCCCCGGCGACGACGGCGGCTGAGCGCCCGTCGCGCCTCCCGACGGCCGCCGAGGTGCGGACGTACCTGGAGTCGCTGCCCGAGCTCTGGGCCAAGACGTCCGACGCCGGGCGCAAGGCGATCGCCGAGGCCGTGTTCGAGCGGATCGACGTGCTCGGGGCCCCGGACTACACCTTCACGCTGACCGCCGCGGCGAAGGCGCGGGGCTGGAACGCAGCCTTCGGCCCGGGCGTGCTTACCCTCGAATCAAAGGTGGTCGGGGCAAAACCTCGCGCTCGGACGCACCCCGAAAGGAGGGGGTCCTGAGCACGAAAGAAGGTCAGTCTGGTCGGGGCGAGAGGAGTAGCGACGACGATAACCATGTCATCGTGAGCCCGGCCCATCGGGCAGCGGGCGTCAGCCTGAGCGGGGCAGTGCCGGTGATCTTCGGGCCGACAGTCGGCCTGGTGGGTGGGGGCGGCGTGTGGGGACGCGCCGGAGCGGGCTCGGATGGTGACGCGTTCCAGCCGACGATGGACCCGGCAAAGCAGAGGACGGCCGCGAGCATGAGCACCGTGCCAACGAAGGTCATCGACAGCTCCACGGGACCTATGGCGATCGACGACAAGCGAGCCGTGGTGTCCACTGTAGAACGTCGCCACAGTCACGAAGTCGGTCGACCAGAGCCCGCTGGCGAGCTTGAGTTGGGAGTCAGTCCACGTCACAACTGTGAGGGGCACGAAGATCCTATGAGTTCAGTCGGTCGATGCAACAGCCTCGGCCAGCATGGCAGCGGCGGTGCGGTAGTCGAGGGTCTTGCGGGGCCGGCCGTTGAGCCTCGCGGCGATCGCGTCGAGGTCCGCCTGGCTGTGGATGGACAGGTCGGTCTGCTTCGGGAAGTACTGGCGCAGCAGGCCGTTGGTGTTCTCGTTTGAGCCGCGCTGCCAGGGGCTGCGCGGGTCGCAGAAGTAGACCGCGACGTCGGTCGCGATGCTGAAGCGCCGGTGGTCGGCGAGCTCCATGCCCCGATCCCAGGTCAGGCTGGCCCGCAGCTGGGCGGGCAGGGTCCTGACCTGGGCGGCGATGGCGTCGACGACCGTGGCCGTGTCCTTGCCGGCCACCTCCGGGACGGCCGACGCGCGCTCCGTTGCCAAACGCTTCTCCGAAGACTGTGTTCTTTGCGATGTCAGTCTGGTGCAGCTCCCATCGTGGCTGGCCTCGCATCGCGGCGTGCGGCCCGAAGCTCGGGCGCCGCTACCGCCCCGATAGCGGGTTCACCCGACAGGCGCAGCCCCATTTGTAGAATCGCCCGGTTGGGAGTACCGTGGGTCGCAGCCGCCACTCGCGGCGCTTCGCGTGGTCGACCCTTCTCGAACGGACCGTGCGTCTGCAGTCTGGTTCGGGAAGAGAAGAGTGTCAGCCATGACCACAGGTACCATCAAGAAGGTCGTTTCCGAGCGCGGCTTCGGCTTCATCGCGGCCGAGGACGGGAAGGAGTACTTCTTCCATCGCGGCGGCCTTCAGCCTTCGCTGGACTTCGACCGCCTCTCTGGCGGCGAGCGCGTCGCGTTCGAGATCGAGGCGAGCCCGAAGGGTCCGCGTGCGGTCCAGGTGACCGTGGCGTAGTTCTCGCACGCAGGATCGGTGCCGCTCGTTGAACGCGACAGGCACCGATCCCGATTTCGTCCGTGCCTCGCGCAAATGAGCTCGTGAGCGAGCGCTCACGGTGCCGTCGCCCGGGCGCCCACACGAGAGGAGCTACGCGATCTCGCGGACTGCCTTCGTTTCGACGTACGCGCCGCACCGCTGCGGCATCGCTACGTTCACGTACGATCTCGCGACATCGGTCGGCAGCCGCCAGATCGTCGCCCTTCACCCGGTGGGCGCGCAGGGCCCCTATCCTGCCGAGGTTCGGCACCGCGTCCGCCGTGACGTGCTCGCCGACTACCTCGCCGTCGCGCAGAGTCTCAATTCCTCGGGCGTCGATGTCGTCTCGATCCAGCACGAGTACGGCATCTGGGGCGGTGACGACGGCGAGTATGTCCTCGACTTCGTTCGCGCGCTGCGAATCCCCGTGGTGACGACGCTCCATACCGTGCTCCGCGACCCGACTCCATCCCAACGCCGGATCCTGATCAGCCTCGTGGCGATGTCGGCGACCACGGTAGTGATGTCACGTGCGGCCGCATCACTCCTCGCCGACGCTTACGCCGTCGACCCAGCGCGTCTCGAGATCGTCCCCCACGGTGTGCCGCACCTTCCTCTCGTCGACCCGGCGACGGTGAAGCCGCGACTCGGTCTTGACGGTCGCCTCGTGATCCTGAGCTTCGGTCTCTTGGGCCCCGGCAAGGGTTATGAGTCGGCGATCGCCGCGATGCCCGCAGTGGTGGAGGCGATCCCGTCTGCGCTCTATGTCATCCTCGGGGCGACGCACCCCGACCTGCTGCTCCGCGATGGCGAAACGTATCGTAGGAAGCTGCAGACCAGTGCCATGGACTTGGGCATGACTGACCACGTCAGGTTCGTCGATCAGTTCGTCGGCCGTGTCGAGCTGGGGACGTGGCTCCAGGCCGCGGATCTCTTCGTCACCCCGTATCCCAACCTCGACCAGATCGTGTCCGGGACGCTCTCCTACGCGATGGGCGCGGGCAAAGCGGTCGTCTCGACGCCATATGCGTACGCGCGGGAGCGGCTGGCGGATGGTCGCGGCGTGCTCGTGGCTGCGGGTTCGTCCTCGGCTCTCGCCGACGCCTTCATCGGCTTGCTCACTGATCCGGTGCTCCGATCATCGCTTGGCCGGCGTGCGTACGAGTACACCCGCGGGATGGTCTGGCATGAGGTCGGCGCCCAGTATCGCCGCATCCTTGGCCAGGCGGCAGCGCCGGCGGTGATCGCTGCACCCCGACCGGCTCGCGCATTCGCGCTGTCTCGTGGCTGAGCGTCCGCTCCATCCGATCAACCGCGAACACCTCGATGAGCTGACCGGCGAGCTCGGCATCTGGCAGCATGCGACCGGCTCGCGACCGAGGATGGAATTCGGCTACTGCACCGATGACGTCGCGCGGGCCCTGGTCGTCGACCTGCTTCATGCCCGCGAGCTTGGCTGGGAGGCCGTTCGCAAGACCGCGTGGCGCTCACTTCGGTTCCTCCGCGACGCGTTCGATCCTGACATGGGCGCCTTTCGGAACTTCCGCGACGCTGACGGGTCGTGGACCGAGGTCTGCGGTTCGGAGGACAGCCAGGGCCGGGCCGTCATCGCACTCGGTTCCGCGATCGGCGTCACCGGCGACGCAGGGTTCGCCGACGACGCTCGCAGACTCCTCGCCTCGGCGATGCCTTGCACCGCGCGGCTGGAGGCTCCCCGAGCCGTCTCATCCGCGCTCGTCGGATGCGACATCGCGCTCGACGCTTCCTCGGTCCCGCCTGGACTTCGCGCGGACGCGATGCTCAGCTTCCGGAGTCTCGCAGCGACTCTCTCGGCTGCGTTCGCGGACGTGGACGTCCGATCGGACTGGCCCTGGCCGGAGCCCGTGCTCACCTACGAAAACGCGCTGCTTCCACGGGCTCTGCTCGTGGCTGGTCGCCGGCTCGATGACGACACATTCCGACAGACTGGCCACCGCGTCCTGGACTGGCTGCTGCGGGTCCAGACGACGCAGGATGGGGCGTTCTCGCCCATCGGCAGCGATGCGTGGTGGAGGCGAGGCGACATACGGAGCCGCTTCGATCAGCAACCGATCGAGGCGACCGCGACCATCCTCGCCTGTGAGGAAGCGTTCCGGCAGGGCGGCGGCGCGGCCGATCTCGGGGGGCTCGAGTCGGCCTATGCGTGGTTCCTCGGCACGAACGACCTGCAGCTGCCCGTGGCCATGGTCGAGACGGGCAGCTGTCACGACGCGCTGACCCCTGCCGGCGTGAACCTGAACCAGGGGGCCGAGTCGACGCTCATGTGGCTCACCGCGCTCGAGCATGTTCGCCAGGTGCGACGCGAGACTGCCGCGCGGCGGGAAGACCTCGGCGCCGCATCCTCCGTCGCAGCCGTCGTGGGGAGCGCGGCATGAGTACCGGCGAGGGGAACGAGCTCTTCCGTCGGCACCCGGAGAACCCCATCATCACGGCGGCGTCGCTCCCATACCGGGCGAACGCCGCCTTCAACGCGGGCGTCGGTCGCGCAGGCGGTGACACCATCCTCCTGCTGCGCGTCGAGGACCTTCGGGGCATCTCCCATCTCCAGGTCGCCCGGAGCGCCGACGGGGAGTCCGACTGGCGGTTCGATCCGTCGCCACTGCTCGCTCCCCAGCCCGACCGCCATCCCGAGGAGATCTGGGGCTGCGAGGACCCTCGCCTGACGTGGCTGCCAGAGCTGGAAGAATGGGCGGTCGCATACACGGCATATTCAAGGCGCGGACCGCTCGTCTCGCTCGCGATGAGCACCGACTTCACCGAGGCTCGACGTCTCGGGTCGATCATGCCGCCGGAGGACAAGGACGCCGCCCTGTTCCCGCGGCGGTTCGACGGTCGCTGGGCGATGATCCATAGGCCGTCGCCTCTTCGCGGCAACGCGCACATGTGGATCTCGTACTCGCCGGACCTGCGTCACTGGGGCGACCACGGCCTGCTGCTCGAAGCGCGGGACGGCGCCTGGTGGGACGCGGGCAAGATCGGACTGGGGCCGCCGCCCCTGGAGACGCGCGAGGGCTGGCTCGTCTGCTACCACGGCGTCCATGCGACCGCGGCCGGGCCGATCTACCGGCTTGGCCTTGCCCTCCTCGATCTCGACGACCCGCGCATCGTCCTGAGGCGGACCGACGAGTGGGTCTTCGGGCCGACCGCACCGTACGAACGGGGTGGCGACGTGAACAAGGTCGTCTTCCCGACCGGTTGGGCCCACGACCGTGACACCGACACCCTCTCGCTGTACTACGGGGGTGGGGATTCCGTTGTGGCTCTGGCGACCGCGCGACTCGACGAGGTCCTCGACTACGTGAAGCGGGCGCCCGCGCCGCAGCACCGCCAGGGCGCCGACGGCAATGCCTGGTAGGCGCGGTCTTGAGCGAGGGCGGCCCTCCGATGACTCCTGTCGCCACGGCGTGATCGCGCGAAAGCCGGACGGCGGCCATCACCATCCGGTGACCGCCGTCCGATAGCGCCGACCGGCCGATAAGCTTGCTCGGTGCCTGCTGGCGACGTCGTCCCGAACACTGCCCCAGCCGACACGACCGACCCTGAGTCTGCTCCGGAGACCGGGCTGACGGCCGCTGAGGCTGCCGACCGGCTGCGGAGCGATGGCCCGAACGTCATCGGCGGCAGTGGCCGGCGGACACGATTCGCCATCCTGGTTGCCCAGGTCTCGAGCCCACTCGTGCTCATCCTCGTGGCGGCGAGCCTGGTGAGCCTCGTCGTAGGCGACGACGTCAACGCCTCGATCATCCTCGCCATCGTGGTCATGAGCGCGGGCCTCGGGTTCGTCCAGGAGGCCCGTTCCGAGGCAGCCGTCGCCGCACTCCAGGCCCGCCTGGCTCTTCTGGCGAGCGTCGTGCGGGACAGCGTTCCCCTGGAGATCCCGATCCACGACGTCGTCCGCGGCGACCACGTGCTCCTGAGCGCCGGTGACATCGTCCCTGCGGACGGCCGCGTCATCGAATCCAACCACCTCTACGTCGACGAAACGTCGCTCACCGGCGAGTCCGCCCCGGCCACGAAGGCGCCGCGGGAAGGCGCGCTCGATCCTGCCCGGGACGACGACCGCGACGGGCTCGTCTTCTTCGGCACGAGCGTGGTCAGTGGGACGGGTCGCGCAGTCATCATCGCGACCGGGACGCGCACGAGCTTCGGGGAGATCGCCCAGCGGCTTGCCGAGAGGGCACCCGAGAACGACTTCCAGCGTGGCGTGCGTGCCTTCGGGGCGTTGATCTTCCGCGTCACGACCATCCTGGTGGTCGCCGTCCTTGCGATCAACGTCGGACTCCACCGCCCGATCCTCGAATCCCTCCTCTTTGCGATCGCCCTGGCCGTGGGCCTCACGCCGGAACTCCTGCCTGCGATCGTTACCCTCAACCTGACCCAGGGCGCGCACGCCCTGGCCTCGCACGGCGTGCTCGTAAAGCGCCTCCCGGCGATCCAGAACCTCGGCTCGGTCACCGTCCTCTGCACCGACAAGACCGGGACCCTGACAGAAGGTCACCTCGCGTTCGTCCGCGCCGTCGGGATCGACGACGACGATGAGGACGAGGCGGCCCAGACACTCGAGCTCGCCTACCTCAACAGCCACTTCCAGGCGGGCTTCACCAACCCACTCGACGCGGCCATCCTGTCGGGCACGCCGGAGCCCGCAGACCTTGCGACGTATCGGAAGCGCGCCGAACTCCCCTACGACTTCGACCGGCGGCTGCTGAGCGTGGTGGTGCAGCGCCAGGGAGAACCGCCGCTCCTCGTCACCAAGGGCGCGCCGGAAGCCGTCATCCTTCGCGCCAGCACGGTCCGCGAGGATCACTCGGCACGACCGATCGGGACCAGCGAGCACGAGCGCCTGGCGAAGCTCGTCGATGAGGCGTCGGCAGAGGGCTTCCGACTGGTTGCGGTCGGGTCACGGGCCCTCGGGCCTGACGAGCTGCGGGTTCCCACCTCGGGAGGGGTGGCAGCCAGCCTCGATGACGCGGCGCGGCTCGAGCACGACCTCGTGTTCGAGGGGGTCGTCCTCTTCAGCGATCCGCCCAAGGCAGCGGTCGGCGACACCATCGCCGAGCTTGCCGGCCAGGGCGTGGCGCTCAAGGTCATCACCGGCGACAACGAGCTCGTCGCGCGCCACGACCTGTCCGCCGCGACTGGCCAGCAGGTACAGGAGGCTCTGCTCGATGCCACTCAGGTGGACGACCGACTCGCCCGCTCGCACGACCCGGTTGACGATGTCGATCTCGATCTCACCAAGCCTGATGGTGGGGACGATCGGTCGATCCATCCCGGTCGCCCGACGGGTGATGACGATCGAGCGAGCGAGCAGTTCCTCCGGTGAGAAGGGCACCGTCAGGATGTCGTCGACCCCGAGATCGAAGGCCCGGAGCTTGGTCCGCAGGTCGCCCCGGCGGGTGAGTCCCAGGGCCGGTGTCGTCCGCTTCATCAGGCGGTCCGACGAGCCCAGCCGCGCGAGCAGCGCCGTGCTGTCGTCGTGGTCCATGTCGACCACGGCCAGGTGCGGGTGCCAGTCGGCCAGGATCGACTCCGCCTCAGTCGCCTGGGCGGCAGCATCAAGTGAAAGCAGGCGTCCGTCGAGGAGACCTCCTACGGGCCGAGGACTCCTCAACCAAAGCCGGCGCGGGCCCAACGGCGTTGCAGCACGCTTGAACCCCCACGTGATCCGAGGCAGGTAGGCGAGTGCCGCGACGGAAGTCGCGCACGTTGCCGCGTCCCAACGAGTGGGACCGCGGCCCCGACTTCCACCTCCGGGGCCATCGGGCGCGGAACCAGCCGGTCAGTCCTTCGCTACGGAAGTCCGGCGACCCAACTGTGCGGACCAGCCCCGTCGTGGATCCCGGAACTCCTCTTCGGCGTACCGGGCGGAGGCCTGAGCAAGCTCGGCGTGGAAGGCCTTCTCGGCCGTTCGGACCTGCTCCTCAGCTTCCTGCCGCTCGGAACTGCCCAGAGCGAGACTGTCGCGACGATGCTCCGCCTGACGCCACGCCTCGAGTCGCATCCTCACGTTCTGCACCCGCACCCGCCCTCTTCCGCAGGCGACCCATTCGTCGCGAACCGCCTGGAAGGTGAGAGTGTCCGTCCGGTCCACCGGTGTCATGACGGGACGTCATGACGACGGTCGTCGACGCGACCCGGATGTCTCGCGAATGCCATATCGGAGCACAGCCAAGGAGGGCGCTGCTATGCTCGCCTGACCTCGATCGCCTCTGCACTCTTCGTGCTCCCCGACAGCGGCCTAGCGGGAGACTCGGTACCTCGATCAAGAGGAACTTCACGAAGTTCCTGGTGGCGCCCGACGGGCGGACGGTCAGACGCTATGGCCCCTCGACCAAACCGAGCGCTCTGGTCGCCGACATCGAGCGCCTGTTGCCCGGATATGCGGCGTGACGGGAATACAAAAAAGGGGTTGGCTTGGCCTACCCGAATGAGTGGCTCCGGCGGTAGGACTCGAACCTACGACCAAGCGGTTAACAGCCGCCCGCTCTACCGACTGAGCTACGCCGGAGCGAGGACCGCGCCCACGGCACGGTCGGGGCGCCCTCGCGGCGCCGGGCGACAGGATACCAAAGGCCACGGGCCGACGCCTCCCTCGTTCGGCGGAGGCGGTCGAGCGCCGCGGCAGTCTGCCGGACGGACTCCACGACCGCGGCCTCGCGTCGGCGATACTCACGGCATGCTCATCTCGCCCGAGGAGCTGCTCGGACGCCTGGCCGACCCTTCCGTGCGCATCGTGGATACGCGCTGGTATCTCGGCCGCCCGGGGGCGGGGCGGCATGCGTACGAGGCCGGTCACGTGTCGGGCGCGATCTTCCTCGACCTCGACGGCGATCTCGCTGCCACGACGGGTCCCGGCCGGCACCCGCTGCCGGAGCCGGCCGCACTGGCCCGACGGCTCGGCGAGGCAGGCATCGGCGACGAGCACCTGGTGGTGGCCTACGACGACGTCGGCGGGGGCGTCGCGGCACGGCTCTGGTGGATGCTCGACGACCTCGGGCACCCCGCCGCCGCGGTGCTCGACGGCGGGCTCGACGGTTGGGTCAGGGCGGGCGGGTCGCTGACGACCGCCGTGGTGCGCTGGCCACCGACGACGCTGCACCTGGCCGGGCGATGGTCGCGCACGATCGATCGCGACGCGCTTCACGCGCGGCTCGGGTCTGTCGTGCTGCTCGATGCCCGCGCGCCGGAGCGGTACCGCGGCGAGGTCGAGCCGATCGACCCGGCCGCCGGGCACATCCCGACGGCCCGGAGCGCGCCGCTGGCCGCGAACCTGGACGGACGGGGCCGCTTCCGGCCGCCTGCCGAGCTGGCCGCGCGGTTCGCCGCCCTCGGCGCGGCCGACGGCACGGTCGTGACGTCCTGCGGCAGCGGCACGAACGCCTGCCAGAACGCGCTCGCCATGCGCCTCGCGGGCCTGCCCGCTCCCCTGCTCTACCCCGGCTCGTTCAGCGACTGGAGCCGCGCGGGGTTGCCGGTCGCGACGGGCGACGAGCCGGGCGAGGCCCCGACCGCCTGAGGGGCTCCAGCCGGGCGGAAGCGCGCCGTCGATGCCGTGCCGCAGCCAGCCGGCGCGCAACGCCGCGTCGAGTTCGATCGAGCCGGCGGTGAGCGGGGATGCAGTCGCAGGTGAGCGCCCCGGCGCATCCTCCGCTCATGCCGGCTCGCGAACGCGCCGTCGATCGGGCAGCCGAACGCGCCCATGACCTGACCCGAGAGCTCGGCCGCGAGCTGCGACTGGCCCGGACGGCTCGCGGCTTGGCCCAGGCCGCCGTCGCCGGTCGCCTGCACGTGTCCGGCGCGCAGCTCAGCCGCGTCGAGCGCGGCCTCGTACCTGGAGTGTCCGTCGGACTGCTCGTCCGCGCCTTCGCCCTCGTCGGCTGCGAGCTTGTCGTCCGGCCGTACCCGACCGGCTCGCCCCTTCGCGACGCGGCGCACCTGCGGCTGCTGGCCCGGTTGCAGGCCGCGTGTTCGCCGGAGGTCGGCTGGCGGCGGGAGGTGCCGCTGCCGATCCGCGGGGACCAGCGAGCGTGGGATGCCGTGCTGACGCTGGCCGAGGGGCCGCGTCGGCGTCGAGGCCGAGACGCGGCCGCGCGACCTGCAGGAGCTGCTGCGACGGGCCCGCCTGAAGCAGCGCGACGGCCGCCTGGAGCGGCTGCTGCTCCTGCTCGCCGACACGCGGGCGAACCGCGCGCTGGTCGGCGGCGCGGGCGACACCCTCGGGTCCGACTTCCCGGTCGAGGGGCGCGTGGCGCTGCGGGCCCTGGCCGAGGGACGGCTGCCGGCGGGCGACGCGATCGTCCTGCTCTGATCCCGGTCGCATCCGGTCGGCCCTGCGTCAGACGTACGTTCCTGACGCGGCGATCGACGGCCTCGTCGAAACCTTGCGTAATAGGTACGGATCTGGCGCCCCGACGGCACGCCAGGTCGAAACGTTGCGCCAGAGGTTCGGATTCGGCGGCGCCGAGGCCGAGCACGTCAGGGATGTACGCCTGGCGTAAGGGGCCACGGGCGGGCCCCGCGGGAAGCGGGGCGCGGGCGTCTGCGGCCCGCGGGCGCGTGGGGGCGGAGCGGGAGCGCCGCGGGGGGCGGGGTGATCCCCGAGGCCGGCTTCAGCCGGCGCGGGGGTCGGGCTCAGCGGGGACGCGGCGGGCGCTGGACGCGGGCGGAACGCGCCTCGCGGCGTACCTTGCGGGCCGCCGGTCCGGCGGCGCCGCCGCCCTGCCCCGGTCGCCGCCGCGCGAGCCGCCGCCGGTCGCCGACCAGCATCCCCAGGTACGAGCCGAACGCGCCGAGGATGAACGGCATCGAGACGAGGCCGTTGAAGAAGGCCGCGACCGCCACCCCGAGGACGACGCCGATGGCGCCGCCGCCTCCCATCCAGGCCAGGAGTCGGAGGTAGTCGGAGTCGATGCGCACGGCGGCGCTCCCTTCGGCGGTGGCGGATGACGACGGCGGATGACGGTGGCGAACGGACGGGACGAAGGCGGTCGGATGGCGGTCGGAGTCGCGGGAGCGGCGGACGCCGCCCCAGCCTACTCCAGGTAGTCCTTGAGCTTCCGGCTGCGGGACGGATGGCGCAGCTTGCGCAGCGCCTTCGCCTCGATCTGCCGGATCCGCTCCCGGGTCACGTTGAACTCCTTGCCGACCTCCTCGAGCGTCCGGGCGCGGCCGTCCTCGAGCCCGAAGCGCAGCTGGAGCACCCGCCGCTCGCGTCCCGTCAGCGAGTCGAGCACCGCCTCCACCTGCTCCTTGAGCAGCTGGTGCGAGGCCGCCTCGGCGGGGGCCAAAGCGCCGCGATCCTCGATGAAGTCGCCCAGGTGCGAGTCCTCCTCCTCGCCGATCGGCGTCTCGAGGCTGACCGGCTCTTGCGAGACCTTGATGATCTCGCGGACCTTCTCAGGGGTGACCACCACCTCCTGCCCGCGGGACATCGCCTCGGCGATCTCCTCGACCGTCGGCTCGCGGCCGAGCTCCTGGAGGAGCGTCCGCGAGACCCGGATCAGCCGGTTGATCGTCTCGACCATGTGGACCGGGATGCGGATGGTGCGGGCCTGGTCGGCGATCGCCCGGGTGATGGCCTGCCGGATCCACCAGGTCGCGTAGGTCGAGAACTTGAAGCCCTTCTCGTAGTCGAACTTCTCGACCGCCCGGATGAGGCCGATGTTGCCCTCCTGGATGAGGTCCAGGAACGACATCCCGCGGCCGATGTACTTCTTGGCGATCGAGACGACGAGGCGGAGGTTGGCCGAGGTCAGCTGCTCGCGCGCCTCGCGTCCGATGCGGACGATCTCGCCGCGGCGATGGGCCAGCTTCGTGTCGAGCGGGACCGACGGGTCGTAGCCCATCCGGCGGAGCAGGTCGGCGTCGTTGCCGGCGGTGATCCAGCGCTCAAGGGCGGGATACGCGACCTCGTCGCGGGTCCAATCGGCGATGGCGCGGAGACCCGTGTTGTCGCGCGAGTCGAGGTCGCCGTTGTGGACCGCGAAGTAGGCCCAGTCCATCAGCTCGATGTAGGAGTCCGGGTCGAGCTTCTCGTTGTACGCGCCGACGAGCGCCCGGCCGTGCTTGAGCAGCTCCTTGGTGCCCTCCGACTGGGCCTCCTTGGCGGCCTTCACGAGGTGGAAGTCGGGCGTCGGCACGAGCAGGTCGGCGGCGGCCTCGGCGGAGATCGCCTCGCGGGCCATCCGGGCCGCCTCGGGCCCGTACGGCAGGCGGTGCTGCGTCTTGGCCGTCCGCGTCTTGCGCTCGGTCTCGTGGTGGGTCCACTCGTGGAGGCTGTAGATCGCCTTCCACGGCGCCTCGACCATCTGCTCGCCGAGCTCGATCGCCTTGGCCAGGACGACCTCCTCCTCGGCCGTCAGCAGGGCGACCTTGCCGATCTCCTTGAGGTACATCCGGACCGGGTCGTCGATCCCGATCATGTCGGCCGAGAGGGCCTCGAGCTCCTCCGCGGTCGGCTCCTCGAGCTCGGCGGCGTCGAGCTTGACCGGCTCGTCGACGACCGTGACCTTGGCCTCGGTCGTGCCATCCTCGTCGACGACCTCGACACCCAGCTCGTCGCCCTCCTCGGGCGCGAGCCGAAGGGCCACGTCGTCGTCCGGGGCCGCCTCGGACTCGAGCTCGGCGTCCGTGTCCGCCTCGGCCTCGGTGGCCCGGGGCGGCCGGATCCCCGCCAGCTTGGCCTCCTCCAGGTCGGCCTTGCGCCGGCGTCCGCCGGAGAGGACGGCCTCCACGAGCTGCTTGTCTTCGATCGTCATCGGGTGCCTCCCATCGGGCGAGCCAGCAGGCTCGCGTCGTCTCGTCGTCGGTCAAGGGAACGGCGGGCCTCGTGGAGCCGCCGCTGCTCGTCGAGGAGCTGGTCGAGGCGGGCCGCGTCGCGGAGGCGCTCGGCCTCCTCGATCTCAGCCCGCGTGTAGTCCATGGCCTCCACGTTGGCGTCGTGCTCGAGCTGCCAGAGGCACTGCCCGAGGCCGTAGGCAACGCGGTCGGGGTCGAGGTCGGCGGGGTCCGGCCCGCGCCAGGCGTAGAGGGCGAGGGCGAGGCCCTTCGTTTCGGCGTCGAGGCTTTCCAGGAAGCGGCCCCGCTCGAAGCGGCCCGGGCCGCCGGCCTCGCGGTCGCGTTCGCGGTCGGCCAGCATCGCCGCCAGCAGCTCCCGCCCCGGAGTGCTGGGCAGCCGCAGCTCCGCCTGGCGGAGGTGCTCGGCGACCCGCTCCTGGTGCTCGGGGACGAGCAGGACCAGGCGCAGCAGCTCCTGCTCGGTGGGGCTCAGCGCGCGCAGGATCTCCGTCACGGGCAGGGCGTCCGGGGCCGCCAGCACCGCGTCGGCCGTGATCCGGCCGTGGACCGGCGTGCCGCGACCGCCGTCCGACGCAGCCGGCCGACGGTGGAGCGCCTCCAGCAGGACGCGCTCCTCGACGCCGCTCACCTGGCGGAGCCGGCCCAGGTAGCCGTCCCGCCGGACCGGGTCGGCGACGTTGCGGAGCGTCGGCAGGAGCGCTTCGACGAAGCGGGCCCGTCCCTCGGTGGAGCGCAGGTCGTGGCGCTCGGCGTGGTAGGCGATGAGGTACTCGACGATCGGCAGCGCCGTCCGGACGCTCTCGCGCCAGAGGTCCGGCGTGTCCCGGATGACCTCGTCGGGGTCCTTGCCGTCCGGCAGGCGGACGACCTGCACGTCGCCCAGCTCCACGCCGACGTTGGCCGCGGCGAGCTGGGGGATGATCGCCTCGAGGGCGGCCACGCCGACGCTGCCCGCGTGCTCGCCGGCCGGGTCCACGTCGTAGGCCAGGGCGATGCGGGTCGCGTAGCGGCCGAGCGTCGCGACCTGGTCGGGCGTGAGGGCCGTGCCGAGGGCCGCCACGACGTTGTCGAAGCCGGCCTGGTGGGCCATCAGGGCGTCGGTGTAGCCCTCGACGATGACCGCCTCGCCGCCCTTGCGGATGGCGCTCTTGGCCCGGTCGATGAGGTAGAGCGTGCGGCTCTTGTCGAAGAGCGGCGTCGCCGGGGAGTTGAGGTACTTCGGGCCGCGATCGCCGTCCGCCTCGCCGTCCGCCGCCGGCAGCAGGCGGCCGCCCAGCCCCACCGGCCCGCCGTTCGCGTCGCGGATCGGGAAGATGACCCGCCGGCGGAACTTGTCGTACGCCCCGCGGCCGCTCGCCCGCGCCGTCGTCAGGCCGACCTCGGCCAGCTCGCGCGGCTCGATCCCCCGCCGCGCCTGGAGCAGCCGGCTCATGTCGTCCCAGCCGGCCGGCGCCCAGCCGAGCTGGTAGCGCTCGATCGTCTCGTCGGTGAAGCCGCGGCCGCGCAGGTAGTCGAGCGCGGCCTGCCCGCTGCGGTGCCCCGTCAGGACGGTGTGGTAGAAGGCGATCGCCGTCTCGAGCACGTCGCGCAGCCGCGCGCGGTGGGCGTCCTCGCGACTCGTCCGCTCGTCGAGCTCCACGCCCGCCCGCGCCGCCAGCCGCTTGAGCGCCTCGGGGAAGCTGAGCCCGTCGCGCTTCATGACGAAGCTGAAGATGTCGCCGCCCTCGCCGCAGCCGAAGCAGTGCCAGCTCTCGCGGCCCGGCGTGACGACGAAACTGGGCGTCTTCTCGGCGTGGAACGGGCAGAGGCCCTTGAGCGTCGTGCCCGCCTTGCGCAGGGCGACGCTCTCGCCGACGACGTCGACGACGCTCAGCTTGCTCTTGACTTCGGCGGCGACGCCGACGGCCAAACGGACC
>DASVYJ010000018.1:0-27163 GCA_036392215.1 Candidatus Limnocylindrales bacterium
CGCGACGGAACGTCTCCTCGAGGAAGGCGCGGTCGTGGCCGGGCATGACGCCGACGTAGGTGATCCCCAGGTCCTCGAACAGCTGGCCCGTCTGCGCGAGCGAGACCACCGACTGGCGGACGCGCCGCGAGAGCTCGACCGCCCGCGACCCGACGACCGGGATGCGCTCCGTGACGGTGTCGTACGCGGTGCGGCCCTGGCGCCACGCGGTCGAGAGCTTGATCTCGGACAGGTACTTGCTGATGGCGCCGACCGCGGGGCTGATCGACATCTCGTTGTCGTTGAGCACGATCAGCAGCTGCGTCTGGCGGTGGCCGATATCGTTGAGCGCCTCGAGCGAGAGGCCGCTGATGAGCGCCGCGTCGCCGACCACGACCGCGACGCGCTCCATCGAGTGGCGCAGGTCGCGCGCCGTCGCCAGCCCCTCGGCGATCGAGAGACCGGTCCCGGCGTGGCCGCCGTCGAACACGTCGTGCTCCGACTCGGTGCGGCGCGGGAAGCCGCCGACGCCGCCGAGCTGGCGGAGCGTGCTGAAGCGCTCGAAGCGCCCGGTCAGCAGCTTGTGGGCGTAGGCCTGGTGGCCGGTGTCCCAGACGAGCTTGTCGCGCGGCGATTCGAGCACGCGGTGGAGGGCCAGGGTCAGCTCGACGACACCGAGCGACGAGCCGAGGTGGCCGCCCGTGCGCGCGACGGTCGAGATGATGGTCTGGCGGATCTCGGCAGCCAGGGCGGCGAGCTGGGCCTCGGACAGGCCGCGCAGGTCTGCCGGACCCTCGAGGGTGGGAAGGATAGCCACGGGGGATGCTCCTGGGCGGGCGCGCCTTCCGCCCGCGTCGCTGGCTGGTTCGCTCGGGGCGGCCGCGGGGATGGGCCGCCGGGGGAGTCTACCCCTCCGCCCGGGGAACGGTCGCGGAGCCGCGCCGCGCGGCGTCGGCGCGTTCAGGAGTCGTCCTCCCCGGTCGCCTGCTCGACGGCGTCCAGCGCGCCGCCGGCCCGCTCCATGAGCCGCTGGACGCGCAGCTCCGCCTGGGCGAGCAGGGTCGCGCAGCGTTCGTGCAGGGCGACGCCGCGCTCGTAGAGGGCGATGGATGCCTCCAGGGTCACGCCGCCCGCCTCCAGGGCGGCGACCGTCCGCTGCAGCTCGGTCAGCGCCTCGTCGAAGGGCAGCTCGGCGATGCGCTCCGGCGGAAGGGCGCGAAGGGTCGCGGAGGGCGCGGGGTCGGGTGTCATCGGGACTCCTCATGGGGTTCGCGGGGTTCGCGGGGCTCGCGGCGTTCCGTGGCGGGCGGGTCGAGCTGGTGGGCTGCGTGCGGTGCGTCCGCGGCGTCGGTCGTGGCGGCGAGGTCGCCCCGGGCGAGGCGCAGGGCGAGACGCGTGCCCGGCGGGGCATCGGCGGTCTCGCGGACGATGCCTCCGTCGGCGCGGCGCCGGACGATGGCGTAGCCGCGGGCGAGGGTCGCCTCCGGACCGAGCGCGGCCAGGGCCGCCGCCGACGCGTCGAGAGCCGCGCTCGCGCTCGCCAGGCGGGCCAGGGCGAGGCCCGGGAGGCGGTCGCTCCCGCGATCCAGCCTGGTCCGGGCGCCGGCCAGCGCCGCGGCGACCAGGTCGGGCAGGCGGCCTCGGCTCCCGTCGGTCGCACGTCGAGCCTCGTCGAGGCCGCGGCTCATCGCCCGCGTCGCGCGATCGAGGAGGAGCCCCGCGCGCTCTCGTGCCTGGGCGAGCTGCGCGTCCGGGCGGAGTCGGTCGAGTGCGCGACGCTCCGCCGCGACCTCCCGGCCCGTCGCGCCGAGCGCCGCCTCGACGAGCCGGCTCTGGCGACGGGCCAGCGCGGCCAGGGCGAGGCCGAGCTCGGCGCGGTCGGGCGTCACGAGCTCCGCTGCGGCGGACGGCGTCGGGGCCCGGACGTCGGCGGCGAAGTCGGCCAGGGTCACATCCGTCTCGTGGCCGACGCCACACACGACGGGCACGGGCATGCCCACGACGGCCCGCACCACGCGCTCGTCGTTGAACGGCCAGAGGTCCTCGAGGGAGCCGCCGCCCCGGGCGAGGATGACCACGGCGGGCGCGTCGTCGGCGCGGCCCGCTGCCGCGCGCTCCTCGACGAAGCGGCGCAGGCGGCCGAGGGCGCCGACGATGCTGGACGGGGCCGAGTCTCCCTGGACCTGGCACGGCACGAAGAGGACCCGTGCCAGCGGCCAGCGGCGCCGGAGGACCTGCTGGATGTCGTGCCAGACGGCCCCCGTCGGGCTCGTCGCGACGCCGATCACCGCGGGCCGATCGGGCAGCGGCCGCTTCCGGGCCGCATCGAACAGCCCCTCGGCCGCGAGCTTCGCCTTCAGCGCCTCGAACCGCAGCGCGAGGTCGCCGAACCCGGCGGGCTGCACCGCGGCGACGTAGAGCTGGTACACACCCTGCTGCTCGAAGACGTCGATCCGACCCTGGGCGACGACCCGGAACCCGGGCCGCGGCTCGAACGGGCTGGCCAGCCGGTCGTCGCGGAAGAAGACGCAGGCGAGCTGGCTGCGCTCGTCCTTCAACGTGAAGTAGGCATGGCCTGCGCTCGACACCGTGACTCGCCCGACCTCGCCCTCGACCCACACCTCGCCCAGCCGTTCGTCGCCACGGACGGCCTCCCGGACCGCCCTCGTCACGTCGCTGACCTGGAGGATACGGAGGCCGAACGTGCCGGCCGGGGGGGACGCTGTCGACGGCGGCGGTGCGGAGGGCGACTGTGCGGAAGGCGGTGCGCTCGCTCCGTCCCGCGGCCGCGGCGCAGCGGCGGGCCGGCCGTCGGTCGCGTCCCAGGCCGGCAGCGCCCAGTCGGGCGGCTCGCCGCGGACGGCGCCGCTCACGGCATCCCCTCCCACGTCGGCCGGGCCGGTGGCGGGGCGGACCGGCGGGGTCCGGGCCGGTGGCTAGACGCGGGTCTGGTACTCCCCGGTCCGCGTATCGATGCGGATCGTGTCGCCCGCGCCGACGAAGATCGGCACCTGGACGACGAGACCCGTCTCGGTCGTGGCCGGCTTGCGAGCGCCGGTCTGCGTGTCGCCGGCGAAGCCGGGCTCGGTCTCGGCGACCACGAGGTCCACGGTCACCGGCAGCTCGACGCCGATCGTCTCGCCCTGGTAGCTCGTCCGGTCGAGCGTCATCCCGTCCTTGAGGTACTGGACGGCGTCGCCGAGCTGCTCCGCGGTCAGCATGAACTGCTCGTACGAGTCGGTCTCCATGAAGTGGAAGTCGTCGCCGTCGCGGTAGAGGAACTGGACCTGGCGGCGGTCGAGCTGGGCCCGCGGCCAGCGGTCGCCGGCCTGGAAGCTGCGGTCCACGATCGAGCCCTTGCGCACGTTGCGCAGCTTGATGCGAACCTGGGCCGAGCCGCGGCCCATCTTGATGTGGTGGTAGTCGAGGATCTGCCAGAGGTCGTTGTCGAGCTCGATGACGACGCCCTTGCGCAGCTCACCGGTGGAGATCATCGTGCGGGGTGCTCCTTGGCCGAAGCCCGGGCGGCCCGGCGCGGACGGGCAGGCGCCGTCGGCCGCAGGGATGGGCGGTATCGGAGGCTGATTGTAGCCGAGCCGTCGCGCCGACCGGCCGCTCTGGCAGTGGGCGGATCCCGCAGCCGGGCGCGTACCATCACCGCGCCGATCGGGCACGGGACGCAGCGTGCCGCGGTCGCGCTGCCGCGAGCTTCCCAGCGGGAGGGGTCGATGCCGGGGTTCGAGAAGTCGCCGCCCGAACTGGTCGCCCGCTTCGAGACGGTCGCGGGCCGGTTCCCCGAGGCGCAGCGGCGCAAGATGTTCGGCTATCCCGCCCTCTTCGTCGGCGGCAACCTCGTGACCGGACTGTTCGCCGACAGCTGGATGATCCGCCTCCCGCCGGACGCCCTCGCCGAGCTCCTGACCCGGCCCGGGGCACGGCCGTTCGAGCCGATGCCCGGGCGGGCGATGAAGGGCTACGCGGTGCTGCCCCGCGAGGTGGTCGACGACGACCGACAGCTCGACGGCTGGGTCGCCCGCGCGATCGATCTCGGGCTGACGCTCCCCCCGAAGCGCTGAAGGACCACGCGCCGCCCGCGGACACCTGCCTCAGACGGGCAGCACGAGGGCGTCGCGCGGGAAGGCGGTCAGCCGCTCAACGCGGCCGCCCGCCGCGTCGAGCAGGACGAGGTCCTCGATCCGGACGCCGGTCTCACCCTCCAGGTACACCCCCGGCTCGACGCTGAAGACCGTCGGCGACGGGAGCGGCGTCTCGGGCGCGACTCGCGAGAGGCGCGGCAGCTCGTGGGTCGCGAGCCCGATGCCATGCCCGGTCCCGTGGCCGAAGTGGTCGCCGTGGCCGGCGGCTTCGATGACCGCCCGGGCCGCCGCGTCGACCGCGCGCCCTGACGGCATCTCGCCCGCCTCGCGGGCTGTCCGCTCGAGGAGGTCGATGGCCGACGCCTGCGCCCGGGCCACGAGGTCGTACACGGCGATGTCCCGGGCGCTCGGCTCACCGACGAAGAGGGTCCGGGTCATGTCGCTCCGGTAGCCGGCGACCTGGGCGCCGAAGTCGAACAGGAGCACCTCGCCCGCCCGAACCGGCCGCTCATCCGGCGAGCCGTGGGGCAGGGCCGCCTCGGGGCCGGCGAGGCAGGCGACATCGAAGGCGAGGGCCTCGGCGCCGCCGGTCCGCATCAGCCACTCCAGGTCGAGGGCGAGCGAACGCTCCGTGGCCCCGGGTCGGATGCGCGGCAGGAGGGCCGCCAGGGCCCGGTCGGCCACGGCGCAGGCGGCGGCGATCCGCTCGACCTCGGCCGGCTCCTTGACCGCCCGGTCCTCCTCGACCCACTCGTCGGCGGGCACCAGTTCGACGTCGGGAGCGGCCGCCTGCAGCGCCGTCCAGAGGGCGTGGGTCATCGCCCCGGCCTCGGCGGCGATGCGTCGCGCCCCGAGCGAGGCGACGAGCCGCGCCCAGCGGTCCGGCAGGTCGTAGCCGCACTCCTCGATCCGGGCGTGGAGCGCCTCCCGCCGAGCCTGCAGCGTGTAGCGGCTGTCCGCCAGGACGACGACCTCGTCGCCGCCGATGAGGAACTGGCCGGAGTGGCCCGCCACCTGCTCCTCGCCGTTGCCGAGGGCGAAGCCGGTGAGGTAGCGCATGTGGGCCGGCCGAACGCCGAAGTACGCGTCGATGCCGGCGGCGGCGAGGCGCGCCCGAAGGCGGCCGAGGCGGGCCGGACGGGCCGCGGCGTCGGCCTCCGACCAGCGGGCGAGGTCGCCATCGCTCGGCGGCGGGGCGAAGTCGGCCGGCTCCGGCCAGCGGCCGTCCGCCGGGGCGGGCGCCGCGCCCGCGTCGCGCGTCGGCGGTCGAGGCTCGCTCACGGGGCGTAGCCGTACTTGCGCAGGAGGGCCTGGAACTCGGCGGCCGTCCGGGCGAAGGCGTGCGTCCCGCTGCCGTCCCCCTTCGCCACGAAGTAGAGGTAGCCCGACTTCGTGTCGGCCTGGAGGACCGCCTGGATGGAGGCCAGCGTCGGGGTGCAGATCGGGCCCGGGATCATCCCAGTGTGCTGGTAGGTCTGATAGCCCGCCAGGTCCGCCGGGACCTGGACGTTGGCGAGCCCGCCCGACGGGACCTCCCAGAACGAGTACTGGACCCAGCTCGGCAGCGGCTGCGAGGCGAGGGCCGCGCTGTCGCGGGCATACAGGACGGTCGGATCCGCGTTGAGGAGCATGGCCCGGGCCAGGCGGTCCACGTAGACGCCGGCGATCTCGGCCCGCTCGGCGTCGACGGTCGTCTCGAGCTCGACGATCGAGGCGAGGCTGAGGACGCCGTAGGCGTCGAGGCCGCCCGGGCCGGGGGCCAGCGTGTCGCCGACCTGCTGGTGGAAGTGCTCGAGCATCTGGCCGAGGAAGTCCCCGGGGCTGATGTCGGGCAGGACGGTGTAGGTGGCGGGTGCGAGGAACCCCTCGAGCGAGGCGTCCTTCGGCAGGCGGAGCCAGGGGTGCGCCGCCAGCAGCGCCGGCGTGGGGTGCTCGGCCAGCTGGTAGAAGGCCTTGACGTCCATGGTCAGCGGCTTGGAGGGGTCGGGCGGCTGCGCCTCGAGCTTCTCGAGCAGCGCGGTGATCTGCTCGAGCCGCAGCCCCTCCCGGATGCCGATGCGGATCGTCGGGTCGGGCGGGGGCTGGGTGAGCGCGGCGACAAGCTGATCGGGCGTCATGTTCGCTCGCAGGAAGTACGTCCCGGCCTGGAACTGGCTCGTCACGTCCTCGGTGATGGCCAGGAAGACGAAGGCGCGCTGGTCGCGCAGGAGGCCGCCCGACTGGAGGCGGGTGGCGATGGCCTCCGGTGAGTCGCCCAGCTCCACGAGGAACTTGACGGTACGCGGATCGCTGGTCGCCGGATCCGTGAGGCGCGGCCCGAGCTCGCCCCGCACGATGTCGGCGACGAATGGCAGGCGCAGGGCGGTCGGGTTCTCGGCGGCCCAGTCGGTGATCGACCGGCTGAGGAGCGGCCGCAGGACGAGACCGAGCGCGGCGAGCACGACGGCCGCCAGGACGAGGGCGAAGGCCAGGAACCGCAGGAGGTGGTGGCCGCCGGCCGGTCGGCTGCCGTAGCGAGCGGCCGCCCCGCGGGGCGGCCCGCCGCCGTTCCCGCGCCGGGCGAGCGGGCCAGCCGTCCGAGGCGCAGGTCGTGGCTGGTCCGGCGATCCACCGCCGGCCAGGTCGACCGGCTCCGGCCCGATCCGGTGGGCCTGGTCCCCGAGCTCCCGAGGCCGGCCGCCGCCGCGAAGCGTCACGGCGCCACCGTTCGGTCGGTGCCATCCCCGCCGGACGCTCCGACAGCGGTCCCGGGCGACGCCTCGTCACGCCGGGCGTCGAGCTCGTCCTGGAGGATGATCGCGGCCGCCTCGCGGTCGACGCGGGCGCGGTACGTCTCGCGCTGGTGCGGCGTCGGCGGTCCGCCGGACCGGCCTCGCGGCATCGGGCCGAGCCGTTCCTCGGCCAGGTGACTGGTCAGGCGTTCGTCGCGGAGACAAACGGGCAGTCGCGTCAGCGCGGCGACCGCCTCCGCCCACGCCCGCGTCGCGCTCGCCTGGGCGCCCTCGCCCCCGGTCATGTCGAGGGGCAGGCCCACGACCAGTTCGGCGACGTCGCCCGCGGCGAGGAACGCGGCCAGGGCGCGGACGTCGGCCGCGGGCGTCCGGGCGCGACGGAGCGTGGCCAGGGGCCGGGCACGACCGGCCGAGGGGTCCGCTTCCGCGAGCCCGATCCGCCGCTCCCCCAGGTCGATGCCGAGCACCCTCGTCACGATGCCGACGGCGCCGGGGAGGCGCCCGAGCCGGTGGTCGAGGGGGGCGGGCTCGCGGCCGCCGACCCCGGCGCGGACGGGGGCGGCGAGGGCGACGCCGAGGCCGGGGGCAGGGCCGGCTCGATCCGCAGGTCGAGTCGGAAGTCATAGGTCGGGATCGCGCTCGTCCAGCCCGGCCAGGTGTCGAGGCGCACCTCGCCGAACCGCTGGAGGTACGCCCGCGCCTCGTCGACCGGTTTGCCCTTCACGGCCTGGCGCAGCGTGTCGGCGTCCAGCTTCCGGACGTCGAGCGCCGAGACGGTCACCGGGAAGGTGAGCACGCCGCCGTTCGCCTGGGCCTCGCCGAGCTGGATGGCGACCGAGCCGTCGACGAGCTGGTGGTCGGCCGGGACCTCGGAGCGGATCCGTCCGTCGGCCAGCTGCCTGATCGCGTCCTCGCTGACGGCGGTGACGCTGCCGGTGGCCGAGGCCGAGAGCTGGAAGGTCGATTCGGCCTGGTTCGCGAGGCTCGCCGGATCGGGCGTGAAGGCCGGCGTCGTCATCGACTTGGTGGCAGGGAAGACCGTCGTCCCGGCGGGCGCGGCCCCCGGGTCGGCGAGCTGGGCTGAGAGCTGGTCGGCCAGCTGCCTGGTCAGCTGGGCCACGGCGCCGTCGATGTCCTTCTGGGCGACGACCTTCGCCTCGGTGTGGGTCCCGCCGGAGGTGGCGGCGGCGTTGTTGACGCTGATCCGGTTGTTGCTCAGATCGGTGCCATCCTGCGTGATCGACCCAGCACTGACGTTTCCCGCCGGGCCAGGCGAGAGCGCCACCACTGGCACAGTGACGGTGCCCTGGGTGTATCTGGGCGGGGGAGGCTGTGCGGCCGGCACCACGACCGACTCCGTGGTAACGAACACGACTCCAGCGAGCGTGGCCACCTGAGTTCCAAGGGGAACCCGGACGGGAAACAGCGTGTTGTTGCTGGTGAATGTCACGCTGCCCGTCGCCTTCGTCTCGGTGACCTTGACGCCGGTCGCGGTGAACTCGCCCTGGGCCTGGAGCGGGATCGTCAGCGCCTGGGCGGGGACGACGCCCGTCGCCGGGTCCGCCGTGGTGACGCTCGGGTCCGCCTTCACCGAGAGCGACAGCGGGCCGACCGTCTCCTCCCGGGGGGCGATGACGATCGAGGCGCTCGGCAGGAGCAGCCAGGCGGCCGCCGCGGCTGCGGCCAGCAGCACGAGGAGCGCGGCGAGGGCGACCCACAGGCCGCGCCGCGACCGCCCGACGGGTCGCGCCACCTCGAGGCTGCCCGAGGTCGCCGCGCCGCTCCGCGCGCCCGGCCGCGTCGGGACCGGGTGGACCTGGGCATCGGCGGCTGCGGCTGCGCCTGCACTCGCGCCCGCGGAGGCGGCGCCCGCTGCGGCGGCGCCGCTCCCGTCCCCGTCGCGCCCGCGACGGCCGCCGGAGGCGCGGCCCACAGCGGAGCGGACGGTCGCCTCACTCGTTCCGGTGGCAGTCGTCCCCTCGCCGCTCGCCGGGCGGGCCGAGGCAGGGATCGATCCACCGCTCAGGCCCGCCTCGGCCGCCGGGGCGGTCGCGCCCGCCCGCGCCGCCTCGCCCTCGGCTTCGTAATCCGCGACCGTGGCGAAGACCGGCAGCCCGGCCGAGGCCGCGAGCGCCCGCGCGGACGCCTCGGGGGCGACGATCACGAGGCTCCGCGCCCGCTCTCCGGCCTCCCGGGCGAGCAGCCGGAAGTTGATCCGGGACGTCGCCAGGCGGGAGTTGGCCGGCAGGACCAGCGCGACGGAGCGGTCGCTGGTCGACCGGATGCGCTGCGCCGCCGAGGTGATCTCGTCGTCGACGTCGAGGTAGAAGACGGCCATCGCTGCCAGCCTAGACCTTCATCGCCCGCAGGACGCGGCGCAGCGCCGCGTCGAGCGGGTCCTCGGACGTCTGCAGCTCGATCGCCTGGTAAGCCAGCCCGAGCGGCGTCACGTCCTGCTGGTCGATGAGCAGCTTCGTCGCATCGGCGATCGCCTCGACCTGCTCGGGGGCCATGATCACGACCTCCGGCGGCCGGGCGAAGGGCAGGCGCTTGTAGAACCGCTCCGCGGCGAGCGCCTCGGGGATCTCGGGCAGTCGCGACCCGCCGCCGCAGACGTAGACCCGGCCGGGCAGCAGCTCGCCGCCGGCCAGCTCCTCGAGGACGAGCTCCACCCCGGCCGCCCAGACGGCCACGTCGTCGGCGACGATGCCGGCCAGGTCGTCGCGCCGCTCCACCTCCAGACCCCGGGCGTAGTCCACCTTCAACGCCTCGGCCCGCGGGAAGGGCAGGTCCAGGCGGTCCGCCAGCGACTTCGTGAAGGCCCGCCCGCCGAGGGCGAACATGCGCGTGCCCTCGATGCCGCCGGAGCGGACGAGAGCGACGTCGGTCGTGCCGCCGCCGACGTCGATGAACAGCGCGCCGGCCTGCTGGACCTGGTCCGAACCGAGGACCCGGGCCACGGCGTACGGCTCGGCGACCACCTCCAACAGCTCCAGGTCCAGCTGGCTGGCCACGCTCTGCAGCGCCCCGAGATGGACCAGCGGAGCGAACGCGTTGAAGATGCTGATGTTGACGTGGCGACCCTGGAAGCCGACCGGGTTGGTGACCGGGTAGCCGTCGATGCTTGCCCCGGTCACCGCGGCGTGGACGAGCCGGACGTCCACCTGCGGAAGGCCGGTCTCCCAGGTGATCGCGCGCTCCGCCTCGCGGAGGGCTTCGCGCTGGACGCCGTCGATCAGGCGCTGCAACTCGGCCTCGGTGATCGGCGCATCGGCCCGCTTGCGCTCCTGGCTGTGCGTCGTGGTGAAGCCCTTCACCAGCTCGCCAGCGATGCCGATGACGCACTGGCTCGGCCGGAAGCCGGCCATCTCCTCGGCTTCCTGGAGGGCCACCGCGCAGTTGTCGACGACCGCGGCGATGTCGGTGACGGTGCCCGACTGCATGTGGGCCAGGCCCTGGCGCTTGCGACCGACGCCGCGCACCGTGCCCTTGCCGGCCTCGTCGATCTCGAAGACGAGGGCCTTGGCAAACTCCGTGCCGACGTCCAGGGCGGTGCAGGCGGCCAGGCCCGCCTGGTCCTCCCGACCCCACATCCGCCGCCAGAAGGCCATCTAGGCCGCGCCCCCGGCCCGGCCGTCGCCGTCCGAGCCGACCTGGCGCCGGACGCCCTCGGCGACGAGGCGGAGCGCCTCGGCCAGACCCTCGCGCCGCTCCCCCATCCCCTGGGCCATCTCGGGCCGGCCGCCGCCCTTGCCGCCGATCGCCCCGACCGCATCGCGGACGAGCGTCCCGGCGGCGACGCCCCGCTCGACCAGGTCGTCGCTGACGGTCACGAAGAGCTGGGGCCGCTCGTCGTCGAGCCCCAGGACGACGACGCCCGAGCCGAGCGTGCCACGGACATCCTTGGCATGGCCCTTCAGCGCGTTCATGCTCTCGAAGGGACCGGCGAAGACGACGAGGCGGACGCCGGGGGCGACCTCCGTCGCGGCCGCGGCCAGCTCGCCGGGTCGGGGGATGGCCGACCCGCCGCCGGCGCGCAGCCTGCGGCGCGCCTCGCGCAGCTCGTCCTGCAGCGCGGCCAGGCGGTCCGGCAGCGCCTCCAGCGACTGCGCCCCGGCCTGCTGGGCCAGGCGCTCGAGGAGGGCGGTCCGCTCGCGGAGCAGTCCGTCGGCGGCGTCGCCCGTGACGGCCTCGATCCGCCGCGTCCCGGCCCCGATGCTGCGTTCCGCGGTGACGGCGAAGCCGCCGATCTGGCCGGTCGCCCGGCAATGCGTCCCGCCGCACAGCTCGAACGAGTAGTCCTGGACGCGGATCGTCCGCACCCGCTCGCCGTACTTCTCGTCGAAGAAGGCGTCCGCCCCGGCCGCGATCGCCTCGGCCATCCCGGTCACGGAAGCCACGACGGGTCGGTCGTCGCGGATGATGCGGCGGACCTCGTCCTCGATCGCCCGCTTCTCGTCCTCGGTCAGCGCCCGCTCCAGCGGGAAATCGAAGCGGAGGTATTCCGGGGCGACGAGCGAGCCGGCCTGGCGCGCCTCCGGCCCCACGACGTTGCGCAGGGCGCGGTGCAGGAGGTGGGTCGCCGTGTGGTTCCGCATCGTCCGCGCCCGCCGCTCCGGGTCCACCTCGGCCATGACCGTCTCGCCGACCCGCAGCCGCCCCCGCAGCTCGCCTCGCTGGACGTGGAGGCCGACCACCGGCTTATGGGTGTCGGTGACGCCGAAGAGGACGCTCCCGCCGCCGGGCTCGCGGATGACGCCCTGGTCACCGACCTGGCCGCCGCCCTCACCGTAGAACGGCGTCGCGTCGAGGACGACCTCAGCCTCCCCGTGGCCGGTCAGCTCCTCGTACTCGAGGCCGTCGCGGAGGATCGCCACGACGCGGCCCTCGGCGGCCGTCGTCTCGTAGCCCAGGAAGCGCGTCTCGCCGGCGCGTCGCAGGATCGCCTCATAGAGGGCCGTCGCCTCGGCGTGCCGGGCGAGCTCGGCCTTCGTGCCCCGCCGGCTGCGGTCCCGCTGCGCGCCCAGCTCGCGCTCGAAGCCGGCCCGGTCGACCCGCACGCCGTATTCGGCCGCCAGCTCGGTCGTCAGGTCGACCGGGAAGCCGTACGTGTCATGGAGGCGGAACGCGACCTCGCCGGGCAGGACGGGGGCGTCGGGCGGCAGCTGGTCCTCCCGGCGGCCGACCGTCCGCTCGGCGGACGTGAGGGGGATGAGCGCCTCCTCGAGCTGGACCGTCCCGGCGTCCAGCGTCCGGGCGAACTGGGCCTCCTCGCGGGCGATGACGCCGAAGATCCGTTCGCGCTCCTCCAGGAGGTATGGGTAGGCGCCGGCCATGACCTCGATGACGACCGCCGCCGTCTCGACCAGGAACGGCTCGCGACGGCCGAGCAGCCGGCCGTGTCGCACGGCCCGCCGCACGATCCGGCGCAGGACGTAGCCGCGCCCCTCGTTCGAGGGTCGGACGCCGTCGGCGATCAGGAACGTGATCGCCCGGCTGTGGTCGGCGATGACCTGGTAGCTGAAGCGCTCCGCCTCGAAGTCGTCCGGGTCGTGGCCGAGCAGCTGGCGCATCCGCTCGTGGATCGGGGTGAAGAGGTCGGTGTCGAAGTTCGACGGCACCTGCTGCAGGACCGAGGCAAGTCGCTCCAGGCTCATCCCGGTGTCGACGCTCGGGAACGGGAGCGGGACGCGACCGGTCGGCCGCTGGTCGAACTCCATGAAGACGAGGTTCCAGATCTCGAGCCAGCGCGGGCACGTCTCGGAGTGGTCGGGGATGCACTCCGGCCCCTCGCTGAGCTCGGCCCCCCGGTCGAAGTGGATCTCGCTGCACGGGCCGCAGGGGCCGGTGTCGGCCATCCGCCAGAAGTTCTTCTCGTCGCCGGCGTCGACGTCGCCCCAGGCCGCCATCCGCTCCGGCGGCAGCCCGATCTCGTCGCGCCAGACCGCCCGTGCGACCTCGTCGTCCGTGTACGTCGTCGCCGCCAGGCGCTCGGCGGGGATGCCGACGTCCTCGGTCAGGAACTCCCAGGCGAAGTGGATCGCCTCGCGCTTGAAGTAGTCGCCGAAGCTCCAGTTGCCCAGCATCTCGAAGAAGGTGTTGTGGCGCGTCGTGCGGCCCACCTCCTCGAAGTCGTTGTGCTTGCCGGCGACGCGCAGCACCCGCTGGTAGTCGACCGCTCGCTTGTAGCTGCGCTGCTCACGGCCGGTCAGGACGTCCTTGAACTGGACCATCCCGGAGTTGGTGAAGAGCAGCGTCGGGTCGCCGGCCGGGACGAGCGACGCGCTCGGGACCACCTCGTGGCCACGAGCGGCGAAGAAGTCCACGAACCGGCGGCGGATCTCGTCTGACGGCAGGGGGCGGATCCGAGGGTCGGGCGGCATCGGCCGTAACGGTACCGTATCTCTCGCGCGGCTCGCGGCCTGGCACCGGGGGCCCTGCCGTCGCGGCCCGCGCGGGGGTGCTGGCTGTAGCGCCCGACGGGCCGGGCGCCGGGCAGCGCTGGCTGTGGCGCCCGACCGGCCGGGCGCCGGTGGGTCAGCGACTCCGCCGCAGGCGACCCCAGAGGGTCGAGCCGGCGATGGCGGCGCCGACGAGCGCCCCGACGGAGAGCCCCCGCACGAACGTCGCCGTCCGCGGGTCCCGGCCCAGCCGGGCGAGCAGGTCGCCCGCGAACGCGGCGGGGGGCACGCCACGCTCGCGGCCGGGGGACCGGCCGCCGTCACGGCGGCGGCCGGTCATCGAGCCTGCCTCCGGGCGGGGCCGAGGACCGAGGCGACGGCCACGAAGCCGATGCCGAGCCAGGCGACGACGGACGCGGCGAGCAGGCGGAAGTCGCCGAGGCGGAGCAGGTCCAGGCCCAGGCGCGCCCCGATCGCGTCACCGGCCCAGGCGCCGAGCACGGCCGCCCCAAGGATCAGCACGATGCGCCCGCCGAGCGTGCCCCGGATGAGGACGTAGAGGGCGGTGTGGAAGACGCCGACGAGGGTCGCCAGCACGGGAGCGGGTCCGATCTCCACGCGTCCGAGTATAGGTGCGCGACAGGCAGGCGCCGGGATGCGGAGTCAGGGCGGGCCGGGCTCGCCGTCCCGGTCGTCACGCGTCCGCACGCTCGCCCGATCAGGTCCGCGCGATCCTCCCCCCGCCGACGACGTGGTCGCCCTGGTAGAACACGGCGGCCTGTCCTGGCGCCGCCGCCCAGACAGGCTCGGCGGTCTCGACGGTCCAGCGGTCGCCGGCCACGGCACGCCCGACCACGGCCTCGACCAGCGCCGCGCGGTGGCGGATGCGGACGGCGGCGCGGAACGACTCGCCGGGCGGCGCGTCGGCGCAGAACGAGACGCGCTCGACGTCGAAGCGGCACGTCTCCAGGTCCTCGCGCCGGCCGAGCTGGATCGTGTTGGTCAGCGGGTCGATGCGGCTGACGTAGCGCGGCTCGCCGAGCGCGACGCCGAGGCCGCTCCGCTGGCCCACGGTGTAGGCCGCCGCCCCGACGTGCTCGCCGACCCGGCGTCCGTCGACGTCGACGAGCGGCCCCGCCTCGGGCTGCCAGCCCGCCCGCTCCCGGAGGGCGGTCCGGTAGTCGCCGCCCGGCACGAAGCAGATCTCCTGGCTCTCGGCCTTCTCGGCCGTCGCGAGACCGAGCGAGCGGGCGACTTGGCGGACCTCGGGCTTGGTGAGCTCGCCGAGCGGGAAGCGGGCATGGCGGAGCTGGGTCTGGCCGAGGCCGTACAGGAAGTACGTCTGGTCCTTGTCCGGGTCGACGGCGCGGCGGAGGTGGGCGACGCCGTCGGCGTCGACGGAGACCCGCGCGTAGTGGCCCGTCGCCACCGCGTCGCAGCCGTACTGCAGGCGCGCCCGACCCATCAGCGCCCCGAACTTGACGGCGCTGTTGCACTCGACGCAGGGGCTCGGCGTCCGCCCGTCGAGGTAGGCCGCCAGGAACGGCTGCAGGACGCCCGCGGCGAACTCGCGCTCCAGGTTCATGACATAGAACGGGATGCCGAGCTGCCCCGCGACGCGCCGCGCATCCTCGGCCGCGTCGAGCGAGCAGCAGCTCTTGCGGAACTCGGAGTAGGTGTCTGCCACGTCGTGGAGGCGCATCCAGACGCCGATCGGCTCGTCGCCGGCGGCCTGGACGAGGGCTGCCGCGACCGACGAGTCGACGCCGCCCGACATCGCGACGAGGACGCGGCTCACCGACCCGGGGCTCGGCTCATCGCGGGCATGGGATCTAGGCCGTGACGCCGGAGCCGAGCGGGTCGGCCGCGAGGCTCAGGGCAGCCTCGCGCTGGGCCCGGAGGACGCGCGGGACGACGGCGATCGCCCGCTCGACGTCGTCGGCGGTCGTCGTCCGGCCGAGCGAGAGCCGAAGGGCGCCCCGGGCCTCGTCGTCGGGGTAGCCCATGGCAGCGAGGACGTGGCTCACCTCGTCGGACCCGGAGAGGCACGCCGAGCCGGTCGAGACGGCGATGCCCTCGAGGTCGAGGGCGGTCGCGACGGCGGCGCCGTCCGCGCCGCGGACGATGAGCGAAAGCAGCCCGGGGAGCCGCTCGGTCGGGTGGCCCGTGGCTTCCACGCCGTCGACCGCCAGCAGCGCGTCGCGGAGCCGGTCGCGGAGGCCGCGCAGACGCTCCGCCGTCTGCGCTCGCTCGGCCGTGCACAGCTCGAGGGCGCGGGCCATGCCCATGACGCCGGCCACGTTCTCCGTGCCCGCCCGCCGATACCGTTCCTGCGTTCCGCCCTGCTGCTGCGCGAGGATGTTCGTCCCGTGGCGGATGTAGAGCGCGCCGACGCCCTTGGGTCCCTCGAACTTGTGGGCCCCGAGACTGAGCAGATCCACGTCGAGCGCGGCAACGTCCACGTCCAGGTAGGGCGCTGCCTGGACCGCGTCGGTGTGGAGCAGGACGCCCTTGTGGGCGTGCACCCGGCGGGCGATCTCGGCCAGCGGCTCGATCGCGCCGACCTCGTTGTTGGCCAGCATGATGCTGACGAGGATCGTCTTGGGAGTGATCGCCGCCTCGACGTCGTCGGGGTCGACCCGTCCGTAGCGGTCCACCGGCAGCTCCACGACCTCGAAGCCGAACTTCTCGAGGTAGCGCACGGTGTGGCCGACGGCGTGGTGCTCGATCGCGCTCGTCACGATCCGGTGCCCGCGGGCGCGGCCGACCCAGGCCGCGCCCTTGATCGCCAGGTTGTCGGCCTCGGTGCCGCCCGAGGTGAAGACGATCTCGCGTGGCTGCGCCCCGATGGCCGCGGCGACCCGCTCGTGCGCCTCGTCGAGTGCCGCCCGCGCCGCGCGGCCGAAGCGGTGGCTCGAGCTCGGGTTGCCGAACGTCCCCTGGAGGTACGGCAGCATCGCCTCGAGCGCCTCGGGGCGCAGCGGGGTCGTGGCGGCGTGGTCCAGGTAGACGGGCGGCTCCAGCATCGCCGCATTGTATGTCGAGGCCTCCCGAGGCCCTCGCCGCGAGCCCCGTCCCCTGCGCGGGCCGCAGGCGCGTCGCCCACCACGATGCGCAACCGGGACTCGGGAGCGATCGGATGCCCGGCCTGCTGGTCCGTCCGACCACGGCAGGGGCCCTCGATGGGACGTGGACCTGCCTCCCCGGACCGTCCTGCCCAGCTCGTCGGGCAACCGGCACCCAGCCGGTCCCGGTTGCACAACAGGTTGTGCAGCCGGGAGGCGGGTCCGATTCTCGGCCCGAACGCCCGGACCAGGCCGACGCTCCCCACCGGCCAGGTGAGCGCCAGTGAAGAGTCGTGTGGGAAGCTCATGCCATGGGCAGCGTGGACCGCGCCGCGGAGCGAGCGTCGCGGCGAGCGACGGTATCGCTCGTATCCCTGGCACAGGAAATCAGGAGCGCGAGGGTCCGACGCGGGCTCAGCCAGTCAGCGGTCGGCCGGGCCGCCCGCGTGAGCCGCAACCAGGTCAGCCTCGTCGAGCGCGCCGCAGCCAGAGAGGCGTCCCTTCGCAGCCTCATGATCCTCGCCGGCGTCGTCGGCCTCGAGCTCTCGGTGCGGGCGTATCCCGCCGGACCTCCAGTCCGCGACGCGGGTCAGCTTGCGCTCCTCGGCCGCCTCAGGGCGCGGCTGCCAGCATCGGCGCGCTGGTCCGACGAGGTGCCCCTGCCGGTCGAGGGGGACCGGCGGGCGTGGGACGCGGTGATCACCCTCGACGGGGTCCGCGTCGCCGTGGAGGCAGAGACCCGCCTGCTCGACGTCCAGGCGGTCCGGCGCCGGCTCAATCTCAAGCTGCGCGACGATCCGTCCGTGGGCCGCCTCGTCCTGCTCATCCCAGCGACCAGGACGAACCGGGCCACGCTCCGGACCGTCGGCGGGCTCGGCCCTGACTTCCCGTTGCCGTCGGCCGTCGCCCTCCGAAGCCTCGCAGCCGGTCGGCCGCCCGACGCGAACGCGACCGTCTTCCTATAGCCGGCCCCCGCCTCGCCCCGGGAGTCCTCAGGCGCGAGCCGGATCCGCCTCGGCGGCCCGGCGGAGCTCCTCCTCGCGGCCTCGCTCGCGGCGGCGGTCGTGGGCCGAGAGCAGCCGCTTGCGGAGGCGGATCGAGGCCGGGGTCACCTCGACGAGCTCGTCGGCGGCGATGAACTCGATGGCCGACTCGAGGGTGACCGGCCGCGGCGGCGTCAGGCGGAGCGCCTCGTCGTGGGCGTGCGTCCGCATGTTCGTCAGCTTCTTCTCCTTCGTCGCGTTGACGTCCATGTCGCCCGGCCGCGAGTTCTCGCCGACGATCATGCCCTCGTAGACCTCGACCCCCGCGCCGATGAACAGCTCGGCCCGCTCCTGGAGGTTGAAGAGCCCGTAGGCGTTGGAGATGCCAGGCCGGTCCGCGACCAGGACGCCCGTCGTCCGATGTGTCACATCGCCCGCCCAGGGGCCGTAGCCCTCGCCGATCTGGTGCAGCAGCGCGGTCCCTCGCGTCTCGGTCAGGAGCTGGCCGCGGAAGCCGATGAGGCCGCGGACCGGCAGGACGTACTCCATCCGGACCCGCCCGTCCGCGTCGGTGGTGAGCTGGTCCAATCGCGCCTTGCGGTCCGCGAGCGCCCCCTGGACCGTGCCGATGAACTCGGGCGGGATGTCGACGGTGATCCGCTCGTACGGCTCCTGGACCTCGCCGTCCACCTCGTGGAGCAGCACCTCGGGCCGCGAGACCTGCAGCTCGTACCCCTCGCGGCGCATCTGTTCGATCAGGACGGCCAGCTGCAGCTCGCCGCGTCCGCGAACCTCGAACGTGTCGCCGGATTCCGTGGCCAGGACCTCGATCGAGACGTTGCCCAGCACCTCGCGGTCCAGCCGCGCCCTGATCTGGCGGCTCGTGACGAGGCGCCCCTCGCGCCCGGCCAGCGGCGACGTATTGACCCCGAACGTCATCCGCAGGGTCGGGGCGTCCACGTCCAGGCGGGGCAGCGGCCGCGGGTCGGCCGGGTCGGTGAGCGTGTCCCCGATCGTGACCTCCGGCAGGCCGGCGACGGCGACGATCTCGCCCGGTCCCGCCTCGTCGAGGTCCACACGCTCGATGCCGCGCGCCGTCGTCAGGCTCGTCACCGTCCCCGCCAGGGTCACCGTCCGGCCCGGCTCGACCGCCCCGCCTGTGTCGTCGGGCTCCTCGCGCACGACGACGATCCGCTGGCCCAGCCGGAGCGTGCCGTTCCAGAGCCGTCCCACCGCCATCCGCCCGACGTAGTCGTTGGCGGACAGGTTGGTCACCAGGAGCTGGAGCGGGTGGTCGGGCTCGTAGACCGGCGACGGGGTGTGCTCGACGAGCAGGTCCAGGAGCGGCCGCAGATCGTTGCCCGGGCGGGCCAGGTCGAGCGTGGCGGTGCCGGCCTTGGCGTTCGTGTAGACGATGGGGAACTCGATCTGGTGCTCGTCCGCGCCGAGCTCCATGAAGAGCTCGTAGATGGCGTCGACGACCTCCTTGGGGCGGGCGTCACCCCGGTCGATCTTGTTGACGGCGACCACGACGGGCAGCCGGCGGGCGAGCGCCTTCTGGAGGACGTAGCGGGTCTGGGGCAGCGGGCCCTCGGCCGCGTCGACGAGGAGGAGGACCGAGTCCACCATCAGCAGGCTGCGCTCCACCTCCCCGCCGAAGTCGGCGTGGCCCGGCGTGTCGACGATGTTGAGGCGGACGCCGCCGTACTCGAGGGCGGTCTGCTTGGCGAGGATCGTGATGCCCTTCTCGCGCTCCAGGTCCATCGAGTCCATGACCCGCTCGACGACGACCTGGTTCGCCCGAAAGGCGCCGGTCTGGCGGAGCAGGGCGTCGACGAGGGTCGTCTTGCCGTGGTCGACGTGGGCGACGATGGCAAGGTTGCGCAGATCCGACCGGACGGCCGAGGCGGCGGTCGGGTCGGTCGAGGCGCCCGCGACGGGCGGGCGGGCGATGGCGGGCGCGGCGGGGCGGGGCGGGTGATCCATGGGGCTCGCGGATTGTCGCACACCGCGAGTGACCGGGCTGGCGAGCTCCGGGCGGGCCCGAGTGCCAGCCGCCCCGGCCGCGCGGGTCGAAGCGGAGCCGGCCGGTCGGCCGGGCCGAACGGGGCTCGGACTCGCGTGCGCGTCGGGTCAGCGTCGCCCGATGGCGGGCATGGTGTCCATGAACCCGACCTCGAAGCGGTCGACGGTCGTCGCCGTCGCGCCCTCGGCCTCGGCCAGCTCCCGGCGCAGCTCGGCCACGCGGTCCTCGCTCTGGCGGAGCGCTGCCTCGCTCTCCCAGAAGGTCGTCGCGACGACCTTCGCCGCCCGCCGGTCGACCAGGAGCTGGGCGCCGACGAAGCCGGGCAGGGCCCGACATGCCGGCAGGACGTCGTGCTCGAAGACGCCCCTGGCCCGGTCGGCCTGTTCGGGGCTGCCGTGCAGGGTGCTGGTTCGGGCGAACATGCCGATCACCTCCCGAGGCAGCTAGTGTGCCACCATCGCGGCCACAGGCCGGCCGGGGGATCCGGCGGGCCGCCAGCGTCCCGGAGGTCGCCCGTGACCGTCGCCGCCGTTCTCATCGGCCCCGGCCCCAGCATGCTCCCGTCCGAGGCCGCGGCCGAGTTCGTCAGCGCCCTGACGGACGTCGCCTGGGCCGGCGGCGCCACCCCCATCGTCGTGGTCGTGCCGGATCCGGAGGGCATCGTCGCCGCGGTCGTGGCGGACCGCCCCGCTTCGATGCTCCCCGTGGAGCGCGGGCCGCACGGCGCGGTCTGGTTCGTCCGGGGGATGGTCGCCGCGACCGAGCTGGTCCGCGAGACGACGGCCGTCTTCCTGTGGCCGGTCCGGTACCGGTGGATCGACGCGGAGACGGTGACCTCGCTCATCGAGGCCCACGGCGCGGACCCCGCGGCCCTCGTCCGGCCCGCCTTCCGCGGCGAGCCCGGGTTCCCGGCCCTCGTCCCCGTGGCGTTCCGCGAGCGGCTCGAGGCCATGGCCACGGTCCCGGGCGGCGAGGCGCTGGACCGGCTCGTCGCCGAGGGTGTCCCGCTCCGCATCGTCGAGCTGGGCGACCCGGGGATCGTCCACGATGCCTCGACGCCGCGGGACCAGCTGCCGCCATTCGAGGGGCCGCCGGAGCCCGCGGGAGGACCGCCCCCGGACTGGAACGAGGCGCTCGGCCAACGGGCCGTCGAACCGGACGCCGCGCCGCCCGGCCCAGCCGAGGATGAGCGATGACGGACGATCGCCGTCCCTCGGACGCATCGCGGCCGCCCGCCAGTCCGCAGACTCCCGACACGCCGGCGGCGCCTGACGCCGCGTCCCCGCGACCCTGGTCGGCGACGCCGCCGCAGCCGCCTCGGCCGCCCGCGGGCACCGCGGCCCGCGGCCGAGGCCGTGGCCCGGCTCCCGGCCTCGTCTACGCCGGCGTCGGCGTCCGCCTGGTCGCCTGGATCATCGATGCCGTCCTCGTCGGGCTGCTGAGCGGCCTCGCCGCCGTCGGCCTCGGGATCACCTTCCTCACCGTCCCCGGCTTCCACGGCCTCGACCTGGGGAGCCTGGCCTTCTGGCGCGTCGACTACGGCGCCGCTCGGCTCACCCTGGTCATCGTGGAGGCAGCGATCAGCGGCGCGTACTTCGTCTACGGCTGGACGCGCTGGGGTGCCACGCTCGGCCAGCGCTTCCTGAACCTCCAGGTCCGCAACGACGCTGACGGCGCGCTCCTGACGACCGACCAGGCCCTCAAGCGCTGGGCCTTGCTGACCGTGCCGCTCATCGGCTCGCTGCCGGGCCTCGGCTTCTTCGTCCTCCTCTATCAGCTGTACCTCGCCTGGACGACGTCCGAGGACCCGAACAAGCAGGGGTTCCACGATCGGCAGTGCGGCACGGTGGTCGTCGAGGCGACGTAGTCCCTGCTCGACGGACCGCCGACGACGGATCGGCGGCGGCATGCGCTCGCCTCCGCTCGCATCCCTGTCGGATTCCCGCCCGGCGGCACACCGATCGAGCACCTGCCCGGCGTTCCTGCCGGATTCTCGCCCGGCGGCACACTGGGCGGTCCAGCAGCGAGACACCATGGCCGTGCGCCATCGGATGACCGATCGACAGGGAAGACCACTTCAGCCGAGTCGCCCGCACCGCCGGGACCCGTGTCGCGCGCGACGCTCGTGCCGTCACCCTGGCCCGGTGTCATGGGATGATCGATCGAGAGGAACAGCGCGTCGGGGAGCGGCGGACGACCGGACTACGGCGAGGGCTTGGCGGCCAGGGCCAAGCCCGAGCGAGGCGCGGGCGACCGGGGCCCGAGGCTGTCACGTCAGGCGCGTTCCTGCGGACGCCGCCCTCGTCCGTGCAGCGGGCTGTCCCTGCCCCCGACGCAGCGTCGCCACGAGGAGGCCGCTGACCACGAGCAGGACCCCGACGAGCTGCGCGGCTGACGGATCCTCGCCGAGGAGCACGAAGCCGGCCGTGACGGTGGTGATGGGCTGCGCCATCAGGATCAGCGAGGTGAGCACGGCCGGCAGGCGCGGCAGCGAGCTCGAGATGAGCAGGTAGCCGGCGACCTGGGAGGTGAACGCGAGGAGGACGAGCCAGCCGTGGGCCGGCCAGGTCGGCAGCGGCGAGAACTCCCCGAGGAGCGTCCCGACGAGCGCAGCCACGAGCGCGGTCGACGCGGTCGCGAGCAGGAGTCCCGTCGCCGGTCGTCCGTCAGCGCCGATCCCGTGGCGCGCCAGGAGCAGGTACCCGGCATAGCAGGCCGCCGCGACGAGCCCCAGGACGACGCCGAGCGGCGGGTCCGCGCCGTACGCCCCCGCGCCGACGACGCCGGAGATCAGCACGACGCCACCCAGCATGAGCGGCAGGGCGATGAGCACCGGCCGCGGCGGTCGCTCCCCGAGGAGCAGCCAGGCGGCCCCCGCGACGACGACGACCTGCAGGTTGGCGAGCACCGTCGCGAGGCCCGCACCAACCGCAAGGACGGCGTGATGCCAGGCCAGCAGGTCGCCGGTGAAGAAGATCCCGGCGAGGACCGCGAGCCGGACCTCGCGACGCTGCGGCGCCCCGACCCGCCGCCGCTCGAGCCAGGCGAGGGCGGCCAGCCACGGCAGCGCGTACAGGCAGCGGAAGACGGTCGCCGTCGCCGGCGTCGTGCCGGAGAAGCGGAACAGGATGCCCGAGAAGGCGATGCACAGGGCCCCGACCAGGGCCGCCGCGCGCGGGTGCCGCGCCGCCTGGTCGAGCAGCGTCACCCGGCCGCGATCGTCGCGTCGTCGGGCACGGGGCCGGGACCCGCCGGTGCGTCCGGCGAAGCGGCCACCGCCGCGGCCGGCGAGACGCCGACGAACCGCAGGCCGAGCTCCGCGTACTGCTCCGCGTCGGGCGCCGACGGGGCGTCGAGCATGAGGTCGGTCCCCGAGGCCGTCTTGGGGAACGCCATCACCTCGCGGATGTTCGTCTGGAACCCGAGCAACGCCGCCCAGCGGTCGATGCCCAGGGCGATCCCGCCGTGCGGCGGCGCGCCGTACTCGAACGCCTCGAGCATGCCGCCGAACCGCTCGTGCATCTCCTCCAGCGAGTAGCCCTGCAGCGCGAAGCTCCGCTCGAGGAGGTCCTTGCGGTGGATCCGGACCGAGCCGCCCCCGAGCTCCCAGCCGTTGAGCGCGACGTCGTACTGCATCGCCCGTGCCCGGCCCGCCGGGTCCTCGGGCGATGGTCGGTACGGGTCGCCGGAGGCGGTCACGAGCAGCGGCTCGTCCTCGGGCACCACGCCGGAGAACGGGTTGTGCGTCGCGTCCCAGCGCCGGCCCTCGGCATCCCACTGGTACATCGGAAAGCGGTGGACCCAGCAGTAGGCGAGGACATCGGGGTCGGCCAGTCCGAGCCGCGAACCGAGCTCCTGGCGCAGGCGGCCCAGGACGTCGGCCACGACCTCGTGGCGGTCGGCGACGACGAGGACGAGGTCGCCCGGTGCCGCGCCTGCGGCCGCCGCGAGCACCGCGAGGCGCTCCTCGCCGAGGAACTTGGCGACCGGCGAGTGGACCGCGCCGCCGACGGCGACGGACAGATGGACCAGGCCGCGCGCGCCGTAGCGGCGGGCGAAGGCCGTCAGCTCGTCGATCTCCTTGCGGCTCGCCTCCCCCATCCCCGGGGCGACGATGCCCTTCACCCGGCCGCCGCCGGCGAGCGTCTCGTCGAAGACCCGGAAGCCCGTGGGCGGCTCGCCCAGGGCCGGACCGAGGTCGACCAGCTCCATCCCGAAGCGCAGATCGGGCTTGTCCGAGCCGAACCGCTCGAGGGCCTCGTCGAAGGTGAAGCGCGGGAAGGGCACCTGCTGGAGCGGCCGCTCCGGCACGACGGCGCGACTCACCTCGATGATCATCGCCTCGACGAAGTCCATCACCGTCGTTTCGGCGACGAAGCTCATCTCCAGGTCGAGCTGGGTGAACTCCGGCTGGCGGTCCCCGCGGAGGTCTTCGTCCCGGAAGCAGCGGGCGATCTGGAAGTAGCGGTCCATGCCCGCCACCATGAGCAGCTGCTTGAGCTGCTGGGGGCTCTGGGGCAGCGCGTAGACGGCGCCCGGCTGGAGGCGCGACGGGACGATGAAGTCGCGCGCGCCTTCCGGGGTGGACTTGATGAGGATCGGCGTCTCGACCTCGACGAAGCCCGCCCGGTGGTGGGCGTCGCGGATCGCCCGGACGAGCGCCGCCCGGAGCAGGAGGCGGTCCCGGAGTGGCTCGCGGCGGAGGTCGAGGTAGCGGTATCGGAGCCGGAGCGACTCGTCGATCGGCGCGTCGGGCTCGTTGATGTAGAACGGCGGCGTCTTCGCCTCGGCGAGGATGGCGACCTCGCGGGCCCGCACCTCGATGGCGCCGGTGGCGAGCCGGCTGTTCTCCGTGCCGGGCAGCCTGGCGGCGACGGCACCGGCGACGCTGACCACGAACTCGTTGCGGACGCGGCTCGCGATCGCGTGCGCCTCCGGGGCCTCCTGCGCGTCGACGACGACCTGGGTGATGCCGTGGCGGTCGCGCAGGTCGAGGAAGATCAGGTGGCCATGGTCGCGGCGGCGATGGACCCAGCCCGCCAGCCTGGCGTCGGTCCCGGCGTCCTCGCCGCGGAGGGCCCCGCAGGTGTGGCTGCGGTAGGGCGTGGCAAGGTCGTCGAGGGCGTGGCTGAGGACGGTCGGCTCTGTCATGGCGAGCGAATGGTAGTCGATGGGCCGGGCCGCCCGAGGGACCGGCGAGGGACCACGCTGGGCCCGAGGACGCGCGGCCGAGGCGTCAGGCGGGCTCGCCGTGGCGGTGGGCGCCGGCGGCGCGCCGCAGGACGGCGGCCAGGTCGGCGACCGCAACGGGCCGCTGCGTCCCCGCCTCCAGGTCCCGCAGCCCGACCTGTCCCTCGCCCGCCTCGTCGCCGACGATGATCGCGAAGTGGGCTCGTTCGCGGGCGGCGGCCTCGAGCTGGCGGCCCAGCTTCCGCGGGCTCAGCTCGGCGCGGACAGCCAGGCCGGCGCCGCGCAGCTCGGTCGCGAGGCGCAGCCGCTCGACGGTCGCCGCGGGCTCGACGCCGACCACGACGGCGAGCGGGGTCGACGCCGCCGGGACCGCGGCCGGATCGACCTCCGCCAGGGCGAGCAGCGTCCGGTCCAGGCCCAGGGCGAAGCCGATCCCGGGCGTCGGCCTGCCGCCCAGCAGCTCGACGAGCCCGTCGTAGCGGCCGCCGCCGCCCAGCGCCTGCTGCTGGCCCTCGGCCCCCCGGCGGTAGAACTCGAACGTCGTCCGGGTGTAGTAGTCGAGGCCCCGGACGAGGGTCGCCTCCAGGCGGTAGTGGACCCCGAGGGCGTCCAGGTGGGCTCGGACGGCGGCGAAGTGCTCGGCGCAGGCCGGGCAGAGGTGGTCGGCGATCGTCGGCGCGGCGGCGATGAGGGCGGCCATCGCCGGGTCCTTCGAGTCGAGCAGCCGGAGCGGGTTCGACCGGAGGCGCGCCGCCTCCACGTCGGGCAGGCTCGCCTCGTGCCGCGCGAAGTAGGCCGTCAGCTCGGCGATGTAGCCGGGCCGGCAGACGGGGTCGCCGATCGAGTTGAGGAGGACGTCGACGTCGGTCAGGCCGGCCTCGCGGTAGAAGCGGAGGCCGAGCTCGACGAGCTCCGCGTCCACGGCGGGGCCGGGGTCGCCGATGGCCTCGACGTCCCACTGCCAGAACTGGCGGTAGCGGCCGGCCTGCGGCCGGTCGTAGCGGAACATCGGGCCGACGAGGCTCACCTTGACCGGCTGCGGCCACGTCTGCATGCCGTGCTGGACGTAGGCCCGGACGATGCCGGCCGTCGCCTCGGGCCTCAGGACCCAGGCCTCGCCCTCCTCCGTCCGCGGGGCGAGCCGGAAGAGCTCCTTCTCGACGACGTCGGTGACGGCGCCGACCCCCCGCTCGACGACGCCGGCCTGCTCGAACAGCGGCGTCTCCATCTCGCGGTAGCCGTAGCGCCGGGCGAGGTCGCGGGCGACGGACTCCAGGCGGGCGAAGGCCGCCCGCTCGTCGGGCAGCAGGTCACGGGTCCCCCTCGGGGCGCGGGCTGACGGCATGGCTCGCAGTCTACCGGCGGGCATGGGACGGCGGGCGACGCACGAGGCCGGCCGACCCTAGCTCAGGTCGCGGCTGACGGCGATGACGTCCTTGAGCTGCTCGAGGCGGCCCATGAGCCGGGCGAGCTGGGCGACCGAGGCGACCTGCAGCGTGGCGTGGACCGTCGCGGTGTGGTTCGGCGAGACCTGCACGTTCGCCGCCGCGATGTTGACCTTGTGCTCGGCCACGACCTGGGTGATGTCGGAGAGCAGCCCGGTCCGGTCGTAGGCCTCGACCCGGATCGCGATCGGGTAGGTCTGCTGGACCGCGCCCTCCCACTCCACCTCGATGATCCGGTTGACCTCCCGCTCGTTGAGCACCGTCGGACAGCTCTGGAGGTGGACCGTCACGCCCTTGCCGCGGGTGATGAAGCCGACGATGGTGTCGCCGGGGATCGGGTGGCAGCACTTGGCGAAGCGGACGAGGAGGTCACCGACGCCCTTGACCCGCACGCCGCCGGTCCGTGAGGGCAGCGACGGCGGGGCCGTCGGCGGCAGCTGGAGCTGGGTGTCGTCGACGACGCCGAGGCGCATCACGACCTGCTGGGGCGGGATGGCCCCGTAGCCGACGGCGGCGTAGAAGTCGTCGAGCGTCTCGTGGTTGTAGGCCTTGGCGAGCTCGGCGATCCGCTCGTGACCGACGGCCTGGATGCTGGTCCGGGCGAGGCGCCGCAGCTCCCGCTCCAGCGCCTCGCGGCCGTGGACGATGTTGTCGTCCCGCTCCTGGCGCTTGAACCACTGGCGGATCTTCTCCCGGGCATGGCTCGTCCGGACGACGTTCAGCCAGTCCCGCGAGGGGCCGTGCTCGCCCTTGGTCGTCACGATCTCGACGATGTCGCCGTTCTTCAGCCGGTAGTCGAGCGGGACGAGGCGGTTGTTGACCTTGGCGCCGATGCAGCGGTGGCCGACGTCGGTGTGGATGCGGTAGGCGAAGTCGAGCGGGGTCGAGCCGGCGGGCAGGTCCTTGATCTCGCCCTTCGGGGTGAAGACGAAGACCTGGTCCTGGAAGATGTCGAGCTTGATGCCCTCGACGAACTCGGTCGCGTCGGAGACGTCGCGCTGCCAGTCCATCAGCTGGCGCAGCCAGGCCAGCTTGGCGTCGTACTCGCGGTCGGCGCGCGACCCCTCCTTGTACCGCCAGTGGGCAGCGATGCCGACCTCGGCCACGGAGTGCATCGCGTGCGTCCGGATCTGGATCTCGAGGGGCTTGCCATCCAGGGCGATGACGGCGGTGTGGAGGCTCTGGTAGAGGTTGTTCTTGGGGACGGCGATGTAGTCGTCGAACTGGCCAGGGATCGGCCGCCAG
>DASVYJ010000019.1:0-4027 GCA_036392215.1 Candidatus Limnocylindrales bacterium
GTGCTGCGCAAGGAGCTCCTCTTCGCGGCCTTCGACCCGGCGGGCGCCGCGGCGTCGGGCCTGCCCGTCGCCTTCCTCGAGTACCTGCTGCTCGGCCTGCTGGGGGTCACGATCGTGGTCAGCATCCAGGCGGTCGGCATCATCATGGTCGTGGCCATGCTCGTGACGCCGGCGGCGACGGCCCAGCTGCTCGTCGTCCGGTTCGGACGGCTGATGGCCGTCGCGGCGGGCATCGCCGTCCTGTCGGTCGTCGGGGGGCTGTACCTGAGCTACTACCTCGACGTCGCCTCGGGGGCCTCGATCGTCCTCCTCGAGACGCTCGCCTTCGTGCTCGCCCTCGCCCTGGGGCCGCGCTCCGGGCTCCTCGCCCGGCGCCGGCCCGCGGTGGCGCCGACGGTCGAGCCAGGCTAGGGCGCACCGGAGCCGGCGAGGACGATCCGCCCACCGCTCGGGGGAGGCCGGCGCGGGCGACGGCGTGGATCCCGGCTACGCGGCGGGCGCCGTCGCGGCCGCGTCGGGCGAGTCGGCCGGCGCGGGCGCGGGCGCGAGGCGACGCTCCAGGACGTCGGCGATGCCGGCGACGAAGACCGGGTCGTCGTTCATCGAGCGGGCCCGCTCGAGGGTGAGCCCGAGCTCGGCGGCGACGGCCTGCGCCTCGATGTCGATGTCGTAGAGGACCTCGAGGTGGTCGGCCACGAACCCGACGGGGCAGACCACGGCCTCGCGGACGCCCTGCGCCGCCAGGACGCGGAGGTGGTCGGTCAGGTCCGGGCCGAGCCACGGGTCGGCGGTCCGGCCGGCGCTCTGGAAAGCGAACGACCAGGCGTGCAGGCCGAGCGCGCTGGCGACGAGGTCGGCCGTCTCCCGGAGCAGCTCCGGGTACGGGTCGTGGCGCTCGAGGATGCGGGCCGGCAGGCTGTGGGCGGTGAAGACGACGTGGGTGTCGAGCCGCGAGCCGAGCGCCCAGGTGACGTTGGAACGGGCGGACGAGCCGGCGGCCCAGAGGGCGTCGAGCGCCTCGTACGTGGCCGCGGCGAGGGCCCGGATGAAGCGCGGCTCGGCGTGCCAGTCGCGGACCATCTCGAAGGTGAGGCCGGCCGGACCGGCGGCCGCGGCGGCGTCCCGGCCCTCGGCGACCGCATGGCAGTAGGCGCAGGCGCTCATCGTGGAGAAGTGGGGCGCCAGGGCCATGGCCACGACGTGGGTCGTGCCGTCCGCCGCGAGCCGCTCCACGACGTCGCCGATGAACGGCTCGATGTGCTTCATCCCGACGAGCACGGGCACGTCCAGGCCGCGCCGATGGAGCTCGGCGGCGACGGCGGCGCGCTGGTGCTCGGTGTGATCGGACAGCGGCGAGGTCCCGCCGATGGCCCGGTAGCGCTCGGTCAGCTCCTCGAGGAGCTCCGCGGACGGCGCGCGACCGCCGCGGATGTGGGTGTAGTAGGCCGGCACCTGGTCGAGGCTGGCGATCGAGCCGTAGGCCATCAGCAGGACGGCCTGGCGGGAGCGGTCGATGGGCCGGGCCGGGATGGCGGCGGCGGCGCCGGCCTCGACCGCGTAGCGCGGCGCGTCCGCCGGGCAGTCGTGGGGGTACAGGTCGCCCACCTGGGGCGCGACGGACGCGTCGCTCACGCGGGGATCCCCTCGAGTGGCCGTGTGGGGGTCGGCCGGTCGGCGGCCGCTGACGCGTCGACCGCCGCTGGCCCGTCGACCGAGGCGGCCCGGTCGGCCTCGACGCCGCCCAGCAGCCGGAGGATCTCGCCGATGGGCCGGTGGATGGCGGCCAGGATCGGGCTGTCCTTCACGGTCGAGCGCCGCCCCTCCGTGGAGCGGAGCGCCCGGACGAGCTCCTCGAAGGCCGGCAGCTCGTCGGTCTCGTAGGCCACCACGAAGTCCTGGTCGTCGAGGCCGAAGCTGTAGGCCAGCAGCTGGCGGACCTGCGGGAAGCCTCGGCCGACCCGCATGTGCTCGTTCATGATCCCCTGCCGCGTCTCGCGCCCGGTCAGGTACCACTCGCTGGACTTGGTGAAGGGGTAGACGATGAGGTAGCGCGACCGCTCGCCCTCGAACAGCGACTGCTCCTGCTCGGACGGCTTGGCCACGTACTGGCTCGGGTTGACGATCCCGAGCAGGCTCTGGCGCACGGTCAGCCAGGGGCCGAGGCCGGCCCGCAGGACGCGCGCGGCAGCCTCCTCGAGCGCGTCGAGCGAGGGCCCGAGTCGCCACAGGACGAGGTCCACGCCGGCTTCGAGGCCGATGCTCGAGTAGGTGAACGTGGCGACGTCATCGGCCGCGTCGGCGGCCAGGGCCTCGGCGAAGGCGGCGCCGGTCCGGGCCCGCTCGTCGCCGGGCAGGCGGCGCCAGGCGGGGTCGAGACCAAGGGCGAGGGCGTGGATGTAGGGGCGGCTCATCGATGCTCCGTGTTCGACTGCGGCGGCGGTTCGGATGGCGCGGTGGTCGGCGGTCAGGCCCGGCCGAGCCAGCGGGCGGCGTCGGCGGCGAGGTAGGTCACGATGACGTCGGCACCGGCCCGGGCGATGGCGGTCAGCAGCTCGAGGCCGGCCCGCTCGCGCTCGAGCCAGCCGCGCTCGGCGGCCGCCTCGAGCATGGCCAGCTCGCCGCTCACCTGGTAGGCCGCGAGCGGCTTGTCGAAACGCCTCCGGGCGAGGGCCAGCACGTCGAGGTTGGTGATGGCCGGCTTGACCATCAGCATGTCCGCGCCCTCGGCGTCGTCGAGGGCGAGCTCGCGGAGCGCCTCGCGGCCGTTGGCGGGGTCCATCTGGTAGCCGCGCCGGTCGCCGAAGGCCGGCGCCGAATCGGCGGCGTCGCGGAACGGCCCATACAGCGCCGAGGCGTGCTTCGCGGCATACGCGAGGATGGCCGTCGTCCCGTGCCCGGCCCCGTCGAGGCCGGCCCGGATCGCGGCGACCTGGCCGTCCAGCATCGCGCTCGGGGCGACGATGTCGGCGCCGGCCTCCGCGTAGGCGACCGCGGCGTCGGCGAGGCGCGCCAGGCTCGGATCGTTGAGGACCTGCTCGCCGGCGAGCATCCCGCAGTGGCCGTGCGTCGTGTACTCGCAGAGGCAGACGTCGGCGGCGAGCACGAGCGGGAGGCCCGTGTCGCGGAGCTGGCGCAGGGTCTCCGGGACCGGCCCGGACGGATCCGCCGCGCCGCGACCCTCGGCGTCCTTCGCGTCCGGGATGCCGAACAGCAGGACGCCGCCGACGCCGAGGCCGGCCAGCTCGCGGGCCGCCGCTACGGCGAGGTCGGGCGAGAGCCGCGCCTGGCCGGGCATCGCAGCGATGGGCTCCCGACGCTCACGACCGCCGACGACGAAGAGCGGCTGGAGGAACGCCGCCGGATCGAGTCGGGTCTCCCGGACGAGGCCGCGCAGGGCGGGCGTGGCCCGCAGACGGCGCGTCCGGGCGTTCGGCGCCGGGACGGCCGGTGGCACGTCCCCGGGGTCGCGCGCGGTCGAGTGGGCGGGCCGGGCGACGGCGGGGGGACGGGATGTCAGGGTCATGCGGGAGCCTCCGGGAACGCAGGAGCGGTGGGCGCGGGCGCGGGCGACGCCGGCGTTGGTGTCGCGGGCGTGCCGGCGAGCGAGGTGGCGGCCGTGGCGGCGACGGCCCGGACGACCGCCTCGGCCAGGGCGACGGGGGTCGGCTCCGCGGCCTCCTCGGCGACGGCGAGGCCGGCCTCGCGCGCGACGCCCGAGGTGGACGGGCCGATGGTCACCAGGGCGAGCCGGTCGAGGCGGTCGCGAACGAGCGGGTCGTCCACCAGCCGGAGCAGACCCCGGACGGCGGATCCGGAGGCGGCGACGACGACGGCCAGGTCCGATCGGGCGAGCGCGGCGGCGAGCGGCGCGCGCGAGGCCGGCGGCCCCTCGACGGTGTGGTATGCCACCACCTCCTCGGCGGTCGCGCCGTTGGCCCGGAGGGCTGCCGGGAGGCCGGGATCGGCGGCGTCGGCCCGCGGCAGCAGGACGCGGCACCCGGTGGCGGACGCGGCCCCGGCGAGGGCG
>DASVYJ010000020.1:0-55440 GCA_036392215.1 Candidatus Limnocylindrales bacterium
GGCTGGCGGCGAGCGGACCTCGACGTCGCCCTCCTCGGCGCCGGCCGCGCCCTGCAGGCCGTCGCCGCGGTCCTGCTGATGGTGGACCCACGCGACCTCGGCCTCGTCAGCCAGGTCCGCTCGCCGCACCAGGAGCGGCCGACGATCTACCTCTACGAGGCGGTCCCGGGCGGGGTCGGGCTCGCACCGCGCCTGTTCGAGCGCCATGCCGAGCTCGTCGCGGGCGCGGCGGCGCTCATCGCCGACTGCCCCTGTGAGCACGGCTGCCCGGCCTGCACGGGGCCGCGGCTCGACCCCGGCGAGGACGCCAAGGCGCTGGCCCTGCGCCTGCTCGGCGGCCTCGGCGCGGCGGCCGTTCGCTCCGCCGCCTGAGCCGTGACCAGCGCCGCGGTCCTCGAGCGGCGGCTGGCCCGCCTCCGCGCCGAGCGGGACGAGGGGGCGGTAGCGATCGCCCGCTCCATCCAGGAGCTTCGTCGGGAGCCGGTCCCTGCCGCCCCGTCGCCGCCCGTCGCCGGCCTCGCGGAGCGCCTGGCGGCCGCCGTGGACGGCGAGGTCGTCCGTTCCGCGGCCGGGGTCCACGTCCGCTGCGAGCCGCCGTCGGTCAGCCTGCCGCTCGACCGCGAGCGGCTCGCGGCGCTCCCGCGGGGCGTCCCGGCGGACCGGCCGTTCGTCTGCCTGGACACCGAGACGACCGGTCTCGACACCGCCGCCGGGACGATGGCCTTCCTGGTCGGGCTCGGCTGGTGGGAGGGCGAGCGGTTCCGCCAGGTCGGGCTGCTGCTCCCCGACCAGTCCGACGAGGCGGCCCTGCTGGCGGCGCTGGCCGCGGCCCTGCCCGCTGATGCCTGCCTCGTGACGTACAACGGCCGGACGTTCGACTGGCCGCTCCTGGTGACCCGCTACCGGCTCGCCCGGCGGCCGCCGCCGGCGCATGCCGCGCACCTCGACCTGCTGCCGCTGGTCCGGCGGCTCTTCCGCCACCGCCTGCCGGACGCGCGGCTCGGGACGGTGGAGCGGGCGGTGCTCGGCGTGCGGCGCGGCCGGGACGTCGAGGGCTGGGCGATCGCCGAGCTCTACCTCTCGTTCCTGCGGGGCGGGCCCGCGACGCCGCTGCTCGACGTCGTCCGCCACAACGAGGAGGACGTCCGGTCCCTGGCGCGGCTGCTGGCGCACCTCGAGGCATACACGGACCCGGTCCGGCGCACCGCGCTGCCGGCCGGCGACCTGGTCGGCCTGGGCCGCGCCTACCGCGCGGCCGGCCGACACGAGGAGGCCGTGGCCTGCCTCGAGCACGCCATCGCCGGGCTCGTGGACGCGCCGCCGGCCGGTGCGCGGTGGGGCTCGGAGGCCCAGCCCTGGGGTTCGCGGCCGTGGGACCGGCCGCTCGCCCAGTCGGTCGCGCGACCCGCGGAGCTCCGTGTCGAGCAGGCCCGCCTGCTCCGCCGGCTCGCCCGTCACGACGACGCGCGAGCCGTCTGGACCGAGGTCGCGCGACAGCCCGGCAGGACGGGGGCGATCGGCTGGATCGAGCTGGCCAAGCACGCCGAGCATCGCGAGCGGGACCTGGCCGCAGCGCTCGCCGCGGTCGAGGCTGCGGAACGGCAATTGGGCCGGGCGCGGCTCGTCGGCCGTCCCGTGCCGCGGCTCGAGGCCGACCTCGCCACCCGGCGCGCTCGCCTCCTGCGGCGGACTGCGCGGAGGGCGCGGACGGCACGGGCCGGGACCGGGGACTCGGCGGGCCGCCCCGCCGCCTGACGAGTGCGGGCGGCACCGCGGGGACGCGCCGGACGCCCGCTCAGGCCATCGGCCGCGCGACGCTGCCTTGAGCCCGCTCGATGACCCGCCCGGCCGGCGCGATGCCGCTCAGTCCCTCGCCCTCGACCCCGAGCGCCGCGGCGGCGGCCGCGAGGCGCAGGTCGCCACGCGGCCCCAGGTGCGCCGCGAGGCGCGGCCGGAGCCGGGTCGCGAGCAGCGCGGCGAGGAAGATGTCGCCCGCGCCCGTCGGGTCGATGGCCGCGGCCGGTATGGCGGGGAAGCGAACGGTCCGGGAGGCCTCCCCGTCCGGGCCGACCACCAGGGCGAGACCGCCCGCGGGGCCGCGGGTGAGCAGCAGCGTCGCCCCGCCCCGGAGCAGGACAGTGAGCGCCGCGATCGGCGTCTCGGCCGTCACATCCTCGGGACTCAGCCCGACGATGTCGGCGCGACGCAGCAGGGGGGCCTCGGCGGGCGGCCGCTTGCGAACGCGCTGCCCGCTCCCCAGGTCCCGCAGGAGGCCCTGCCAGCCGAGCGCGACGGTCGCCCCGGCCTGGGGCAGGGTCGCCCAGGCCTGGGGCACCTCGTCGGCGACCGGGGCAAGGAGGAAGGCATGCGCGCTGGCCCACGCCTCGGGCAGGACCGAGGTCGGGATCGGGTCGCTTGTCGAATGGCAGGTCTGGCGCCGACCGGTCGGGGTCTCGACGTTCTCGAAGATCGGCCCGCGGACGAGCGGGACCAGCTGGAGCTGGACACCGGCGGCGCGCAGGACGTCGAGCTCCGCGGCGGTCGCCGCCGGCTCGTCGACGCCGAGGAGGCAGGCGGTCCGCACGCCGAGGCGGGCGAGGGTCAGCGAGCCGTAGGCCGCCCCGCCGCCGAGGCGCCAGCCGCGCGGATCGTCGGCGGCCACGTCCCGGGCAGCCGAGCCCACGACCACCACCTGAGGCTCCCCGCGCCGGCCCGGGCGCCCATCCGACGAGGCCGCACCCTTCGCGGCGGCAGCGCTCATCGGGGGGAGGCCAGGAGTGCCGGCGTATACTTGGCCCCTCCCGACCCCAGCCAGGAGTGACGGTGTACTTCTACGAGCTGCATGAGGGCGACGACGACCTCTTCGCTGACGTCCTGCTGGTCCGTGACGAGGAGATGGCGCCCGAGGACTTCTTCGAGCTCGTCCAGTCGGTCCGCCGGCGGGTCCAGGACACGTTCGAGGAAGATACGCTCATCGAGGCGATCGCCGAGGAGCTCCAGCGCGAGCACGGCTTCACCTTCGTCTCCGACGATCGGCTGACCGCGGCGGTCAACGTCTCGAGCGAGGAAGAGGACAACTTCCTGGCCGACCTGACGGACGAGGACGAGCCGGACTACCAGGGCGTCTTCGTCGATTTCGACCCGACCGGCCGGACGAACCTGCCGCACTAGTCGCGCCCCGACCTGGGACGGTCAGCGGCTGAAGAGGACCTCCAGGACGTCCCCATCGCGGACCGGGTAGGTCCGGCCCTCCGAGCGCAGCTTGCCGTGCTTGCGCGCCTCGGCGACGGAGCCGAGGGCGACGAGGTCCTCGTACGGCACGACCTCGGCCCGGATGAATCCGCGCGCCAGGTCCGTGTGGATGGCGCCCGCCGCGTCGACCGCGGTCGAGCCGAGCGGGACGGGCCAGGCCCGGACCTCGTCGGGCCCGGCCGTCAGGAAGCTGATGAGGCCGAGCAGCCGGTAGCTCAGGGCGATGACCCGGTCGAGGCCGGATTCGGCGATGCCGAGCTCCGCCATGAAGACCGACGCCTCGTCGGGCTCGAGCTCGCCGAGCTCCATCTCGATGCGCGCCGAGAGCGCCTCGAGCAGAGTGTGGGCGTGCCGATAGCCGGCCGCCACGGCTTCGACGAGCTCGGCGGCCCGGGGCAGGTCCGCCTCGCCGACGTTGAGCAGGACGAGGACCGGCTTCTGGGTCAGGAAGCGGAAGCCGCGGACGGCCTTCTCCTCGTCGGCCTCGAGCGCCTCGTCGCGGATCGGCCGCCCCGCCTCGAGCCCCACCCGCAGACGCTCCAGGATCGCCAGCTCGCGGTCGTTCGCCTCGCGCTCCGCCGGCGTTCCGTGGTGGCCGCTCTGGCGCAGCCGCTCGATGCGCCGCCCGGCCACGGCGAGGTCGGCCAGGATGAACTCCAGGTCGAGCTGCTCGAGGTCTCGCGCCGGGTCGATGCTGCCACTCGGGTGGGGCACCGCCGGGTCGTCGAAGGCGCGCACGGCGTGGAGCAGTGCGTCGGCCTCGCGCAGCCGGGCCAGATGCTCCGCCGGCAGCTCCTCGGTCCCGACCCGTCCCTCCGACGAGGCGGGCGGGGCCGGCAGGTCGACGTACGTGACGTCGGCCTGGACGAGCTTCTTCGGCTTGAAGATGGCCGCCAGCCGCTCCAGCCGCGGGTCGGGCACCTTCACCGTGCCGACGTGCAGCTCGAGCCCGCCGTAGCCGCCGGTCTGGACGTGGCCGCGGGTGAGCGTATTGAAGACGGTCGTCTTGCCGGAGGCGGCGAGGCCGACGATGGCGATCTGCATGGCCCCAGTATCGCCGGCCGCCCGGGTGGCCGAGGCGCGCCGCCGTCAGTAGCCGGCCGCGGCGTCGACGACGTTGAGCAGCGCCTCCCCGGCCCCGTAGCGGCGGAGGTTCTCGCAGAACAGCCCGACGCTGCGGTCCACGACGCGGGCACTGGACCACGAGGTGTGGGGCGTGACGATGACGTTGGGCAGGTCGTACAGGGGCGAGGAAGGCGGCAGCGGCTCCTCGCGGAAGGCGTCGAGGACGGCGCCGCCGAGGCGGCCGGCCCGCAGCGCCCGGCCGAGGGCGTGCTCGTCGATGAGCCGGCCGCGGGCGATGTTGATGAGCCATGCGCCGGGCTTGATGCGGGCCAGCGCCGCGTCGTCGATGAGGTCCTCGGTCTCCGGGGTGAGCGGCAGGGCGAGGACCACGAAGTCCGACTCGGCCAGCAGGTCGGGCAGGCCCTCCGGCCCATGGACCGCCGCGAGCCGCAGCTGACCGGCGGCGGCCTGCTCCGGCTGGCCGTCCGTCTCCGCCCGCCGGCCGGGCGGCTCGTCCGCGGCGACCGGACCGCCGACCGCGCTCGTGGCGGCGCCGCCCTCTTCCGCTCGGCGCCGGACGGCCACCACCCGGCAGCCCAGCGCCCCGGCGAGGGCGGCCACGTCCCGGCCGATGCTGCCGAGGCCGACGACGCCGACGGTGACGTCGCGCAGCTCGCGACCCTCGAGCGGCTGCCAGGTCCGCTCGCGCTGCAGCTCGAGCAGCTCGGGCAGCTTGCGGCTGACGGCGAGGATCATCAGCAGCACGTACTCGGCGATGGGCCGGCTGAAGACGCCGCGAGCGTTGGTGACGACAAGGCCGCGCTCCCGGACGGCCGGGGTCAGGACGCGCTCCACGCCGGCCGAGGCGGAGTGGACCCAGCGGAGGGCCGGCATCCGGGCGACGAGACGCTCGAACACCTCGGTCGGGATGAAGCCGCGCAGGAGGACCTCGACGTCGTCGAGCGGACCGTCGGCCAGACCCTCGGTCGAGACGACGACGAGGCGGCTGCCGGGCGCGGCCTCGCGGACGCGGGCCAGGTCGGCGGGCCGATAGTGGGCCGAGAGGATCGGCGTCAGAGCCACCGCCGAGGGTGCGCCACCGGGACCGGCGCCGGGACCCGGCCGGCCCGGGTCGCGGCCCGCGCGCGCCGCTCGGCGCCCACCGTCGGCCTCTCGGCCGCCGTGCTCGTCGCCACCCCCGGCCTCGCTCGTCGGTCCCATCGAGCCCCTCGTCACTGGCCGGTCAGGCCGGCCGCTCCGCCCCCATCACCCGGCCGAGCCAGGCGGCCGGATCGTCGATCTCGTGCTCGCGCGGCAACGACTCGGGACCCGCCCACAGCCGCCGCAACGCTTCGGGGCCGCCGTCCCGGGCGAGCGCCGCGACGAACCGCTCGCCGCGCCGGTACTGCTCCATCTTGAGGTCCATCCCGGTCAGCCGCAGGATCGCCCGCTCGAATGCGGTCCGCCGCTCGCGGCGCTCGTGGAACCGGGCGCTGATCGTCTCGACCCCCGGCACGAGGTCGCGCCCGACCTCGTCCATGACCCAGTCGCTGAAGCCCTCGAGCAGGCTCATCACCGACTGCGTCTCGCGGAACAGGCGGCGCTGCTCCTCGCTCATGATCCGCTCGATCCAGTGGAGGCCCTCCCCGTCGCCGCGGAGGGCGCGGCCGAGCCGCCGGACGGCGTCGCGGCTGAGGAGCGAGACGTCCTCGGAGAAGGCGGTCAGCTGCCGTTCCAGGCGCTCGGCGAGGTACGGCCGGAGCCAGGGATGCGCCTCGAACTCGAAGGCGTGAGTCGTCTCGTGCAGGGCGATCCAGGTCCGGAAGGGGCCGAGCGGGACGTCCAGGTGGCGGGCGGTCTGGCGGACGTTCTCCTCGACGAACAGCAGGCGCCCCGGGTCCTCCTCCGCGGCGAGCAGGGCCAGGTCGTACTGGCCGAGGACGCGGAGGGCCATGAAGCCGAGCAGGAAGCCGATCTGGCGCGTCGTCAGGAAGCGGTTGGCGATGGCCATGGTCGCCTTGCCCAGCCCGCCGCCGGCCGGCATGACCTGGTCGAGCAGCTGGCCCTCGAGGCGGCCCATGAGGGTCATGAAGCCGGCCACGTTCTCGTGGACCCAGCCCGCCCGGTCGACGACGGCGACCCGCTCCACGACCCCGGGCAGCTCCGTCCCGAGGGCCGCCGAGAGGGCGGGCACGATCCGTTCCATCGCGGCCAGGTACTCCGGCTCCGTCGCGCGGAGCTCGGCCACCGGGAGCGCGCCCGGGGCGCGCTGCAGGCGGGCCGCGGCCACGCGTTCCGCGGCGGGCCAGTCCACGAGGCCGGTCCGCGCGGAGCGTTCCGCGCGACGGCCGAGGACCGTGATGGCCGCGCCCAGGGCCGAGCCGACGAGGAAGCCCGCCTGCCAGACGGCGTCCCGTCGCCACGCCGGTACGCCGCTCCGACCGCGCGTCGCGCCGCCAGAAGCCGAGCCACCCGCCCGCGCTCGTCCGCCGGGACTCATCGCGCCGCGACCCCCAGGCTGATCCCCTCGACGTCGGGGAAGGCCTCCCCGAACATCCGCTCGGCGATCGCCCGGAAGCGGCCCACGTCGCCGGTCGTCAGCTGGACGTGCGTCGCGGCCGCCGCCCGCCCCTCCGGCGGCTCGTGGCCGTCGCGACCGGCGTCGGCGGCCGTGCCCCGGGTCGTGCCCGGCGCCTCCAGGGCGTTGACGGCGAGCAGCTCCGCGAGCGAGGACGCCGTCGCCGTCGCCGAGTCCACGATGGCGACGCCCTCGCCGACGGCCCGCTGGAGCACAGGCCGCAGCAGCGGGTAGTGGGTGCAGCCCAGCAGCAGGGTGTCGATGCGGGCGGCGGCCGGCAGCGGGAAGACGAACTCGCCGGAGGCGTCCCGCCGGCCGAGGAGCGGCGCGAGCGACTCCTCGACCGCGGCCTCGACCTCCGGTCCGCCGAGCCGGCCCGCCTCCACGAGCGGCACGAGGAGTGGCGTGGCGTGCTCGTACACCTCGACCGCCGGGTTCTCGTCCTTGATCGCCTGGAAGTAGGCGTGCGAGCGCACCGTCGCCTGGGTCGCGATCACGCCGACCCGGCGGGTCCGGGTCGCCAGCACGACCGCCGCGGCGCCCGGCCGGACGACGCCCAGGACCGGCAGGTCGTAGCGCCGTCGGAAATCGGCCAGGGCGACGGAGGTCGACGTGTTGCAGGCCACGACGAGGGCCTTGACGTCGCGCGAGACGAGCTCGTCGAGCGCCTCGGTGCTGAAGCGGCGGACCTCCTCGTCCGGCCGCGGCCCGTACGGGGCCCGCTCGTTGTCGCCGAGGTAGACGGTCGACTCGTGGGGCAGCCGCCGGAGGATCTCGCGCAGGACCGTCAGCCCCCCGACGCCCGAGTCGAAGACCCCGATGGGACGCGGGTCGGCCACGGCGCTCAGCGGCGGCTGCCGGCCAGCGAGCGGTCCCCGGCGAGGAGCGCCTGGGCCATCCGTCGGACGTCCTCGCTGATGGGCGCGGCCGGGTTGGCGAGGACGAACGGGACGCCCTCGTTGTTGGCCTGGACGACGAGCCGGCCGTCGGAGATGACCCGGTGCTCGGGCTGCCGGCCGATCGCCCGAGCCAGGTCGTCCGGCGCGATCCCGCCCGAGGAGTCGGCCCGGTTGACGAGGTAGTGCACCTTCGTCGGGGGATAGCCGATCGACCGGAAGGCGTCGGCCACCGCGACCGTGTTGTGGATCGTCGTCGAGTCGTAGGTGACGATCTCGACGATGACGTCCGAGGCGTCGAGGAAGGCCAGGGTGATGTCGCTCAGGGCGGCCGAAGTGTCGATGACGACGCTGGCGTAGATCCGCCGCAGGAGGCCCAGGATCTTCTCCACGTCGCGGGTGGAGACCATCTCGGCCATCTCGACCCGCGGCGGCGCCAGCAGGATGTCGATGCCCGACGGGTCGCGCCAGAGGACGTCGCGGAGGTCCGACTCGGCGACGCGGTCCGTCGGCAGGTCGAGGATCGAGGGCGCGTCGACGGGCACCTTGAGCAGGGCCCGCAGGTCGCCGAACTGGAGGTTGCCGTCGAGCAGGACGGTCGACTGACCGAGCTGGCCGAGGGCGACGGCAAGGTTGAAGGCGATCGTCGTCTTGCCGACGCCGCCCTTCGGGGCGAACACCGAGACGACCTTCGCCGCGCCGACGCTCTCGCGGGCGAGGCCCGCCTGGTAGACCGCCTGGACGCGGTTGACGAGGTCGAAGCCCGAGAACGGCATCGTCAGGACGGCGTCGATGCCCGCCGCCGGGTCCGGCGCCACCGGCTGCTGCGGGACCGTCAGGACGATGACCGGCACGGGGTGGCCGGCCGCCGCGAGCTGCTCGACGAGCTGGCGGCCCTTGAGGCGGCCCTGGAGCAGGGCGTCGACGATGACGACGTCCGGTCGCAGCTCCCCGACGGCGGCGGCCACCTTGGTCCCGTCGCTCAGCACCTCCAGCAGCTTGATCGCCTGCTGGGCGTTGAGCAGGCCCCGGACGTACTGCGCGACCTGCGGGACGTCCTCGACCAGCAGGAGTCGGATCTGGTTGCTGTTGGAGGCCATCGGTCCGACTATACCAAGCCGGGCCCGGCCGGCCGACGCAGCCGCCGACCCGCCGGTGCGGCGGGGCGCCAGGGCGGCCGGCGGGCCAGCAGCACCGCGCGCTCGGAGCCGGGACCGAGCGGCGCGAGATCGTAGCCGCCGGCGAGCGCCTCGACGACGAGGCCGGCCGCCTCGGCCAGCGCTCGCAGCTCCTCCGCCCCGACGAGGCGGAGGCGGTCCTGCCGCGTCCAGCGGCGGGGCGCCTCGCCGGGCAGCCCCTCGTCGTAGACGGCGGTGAGCTCGACGGTGCCCGTCGCGGCGTCGTAGCCGGCGGCCGCGGTCTTCACGACCTCGCGGCGGGTCTCCGGGTCCTGGCGGACGTACTCCAGGACGAGCCGACCGTCGTAGCGGGCAAGGTCCTCGGCGTCCGGGAGCCAGCAGTCGACGACGGCGAGGCCGCCCGGTGCGAGGCTGCCCGCCATCGCCCGCAGGGCGCCCGCCTGCGCGGCACGGTCTGCGAGCAGCATCAGGCTGTTGAGGGCGATGACGGAGAGCGCGAAGCGCCCCTCGCCCGGCAGGCTCAGGCCGACCAGATCGGCCTCGACCAGGGTGACGCGCGCCGCGACCGTCGATCCGGCGGCCGCCGCCCGGCCGGCCGCCCGGGCCAGCATCGCCGGATCGCGGTCCACGCCCGTCACCTCGTGGCCGGCTTCCGCGAGCGGGACGGCGAGTCGGCCACTGCCCACGGCCAACTCGAGGATCGGGCCACCGGTCCGGGCGGCCAGGGCGAGGTAGAGGTCGAGGTCGCCGGGGTCGGCCTGCAGGTCCAGGTCGTAGAGGCGGGCGAGGGCCGCGGCACGGGGCTCCGCGACGGGTCGGGCCGGGGGGCGGGCGTGACTGGCCAGGGCGGTGACCTCGGCGAGCGACCCGGCGCGCGACGGGCCGCGGGGACGGGCCGCGGGGCGGCGGTCCGGTCAGCCGATCGGCTGGACGTCGAAGAGCGTACTCCAGAGGGGCGGGTCGCTGGCCGGCGTGTAGACATTGAAGACGTACTTGAAGTACGGGCCCGAGACGGTCTTCGTCGCCGTCGAGCCGACGAGGGTGACCGTGATGAGGCGGCCGGACACGCCGCGGTTGGTCAGGGTGATGGAGCGCAGCTCGCCGACCGCCGTGCGAGGGTCGTTGGCGAGGACGGCCGAGAGCTGGCCGTAGGTGTAGCTCGCCGAGCGCCAGACCGCGTGCGGCGAGGCGGCGTCGTAGGGCACACCGTTGGGGTCGCGGTCCTGGCTGCCGCGGAGGTAGCTGACCGGGCTGGCCAGGCGCGCGCCGTCCCAGCGGACGAAGACGTTCTCGTTGTTCTCCGTCGCCCCCCCGTCACTGGCATGGAAGAGCGCGTCGATGACCGCCCCGCCGGACAGGAGGACCTGGCTCGCGGTCGCGCGGACGGCGGCCGTCGTGCTCGCTTGCTCGTCCTCCACCCCGAGGTACATCTGCGAGCGGGTGTCGTCGTACAGGTCGAAGAGCGGATCGGCGGCGTCGCGCTGGTACCAGGCGTAGGAGCGGGCGGCGACCGCCTGGGCCTCCAGGGCGGCCGCCGGCCACGAGGCGGGCGATTCGGCCGGGACGACGCCCAGCAGGTAGTCCTCCAGCCCGACCTGGTCCACGGCCAGCACCTGCGAGCCGCTGACGGCGAGGTGGATCGCGCCGCGGTACGTGTCGAAGGTGGACAAGCGGAACTGGACCTGCAGGAGGGTCGCCGCGGCGGCGGGGCGGATCCACTCGCTGCCGCTCGAGGCGCCCTGGGCCAGGACCGTGCCGTCGGCGGCGCTCACGACCCGCTGCCAGCCCCCGCCGCTCGGGAAGAGCGCGAGGCTCGCATCGGCGGGGAACGTCCCGGCGAGCCCGTCCACCGTCCACGCGCCGCCGCGGCCGAAGACGCGTGCCGGGCTCGCCGCCGTCGCCGCGTAGCCGTCGACGACGAGGACGCGGACCGTGCTCGTCGCCGGCAGCGTCCCGGTCGTCGTGCCCTGGTAGTAGTGGGCCAGGATCTGGCTCGTCGACTGGCCGGCCCGGGCACGCCCGTAGGCGCCCCACTGGGAGAGCCCGAGACCGTGGTCGGTGCCCCGGCCGTAGAAGACGATGCTGCCGGGCGTCGCGCCGCCGCCCGTCGGCGGGACCGGCAGCGGGGCGATCGTCGACGGACCGCTGGCCGCCGCCCGCTTCGCGGCGAGGGCGCGCTGCTCGGCCTCGAGCTGGCTCACGGTCAGCGAGGCGGTCGCGACCTGGTCGCGGACGGTGTGCAGGGCGACCGTCGTCCGGCGGACCTGGACGTTCACCTGGGCGATGAGGGCGACGAGCTGCTGGCGCTGCTGGACGAGGGTCGCCCGCTTCGCCGCGAGGTCGGCCTGCGTCCGCTGCAGGACGGCGACGGCGGCCTGGCGGTCGGCCAGCCGCTGGCGCGTCGCGGCCTGGGCGTCGCGGAGCTGCTGGCCGAGGTCGCGGAGGTGGGAGACGATGAGGTCGGTCGACGACTCGCGGGTGACCCAGCCGACGAAGTCGCCGCCGAGGAAGGCCTCGAGCCCGGTCTCCTGGCCCTGCTCGAAGAGGACGCGGTAGCCGTCCGAGATGCCCTGGCGGATGGTCGCCTCCTGGCCGGCGAGGCGACCGAGCGCCTCGTCGAGCCGGTCCACGGCGGCCTGCTGGTCGAGCAGGGCGAGCTGTGTCTCGTCGATCTGCTCCTCCGTCCGGGCGATCGACAGCTCGAGCCCGGCGAGCTGTCCGTTGAGCGTGGTCTGCTGCGTGCCGAGGGCGGCGAGCTGGGCCTCCTTGGCCTTCGCCTGGGCGATGAGCTGGGCGAGCTTCGCCTTCTCCGCGTCCAGGTCGTCGGCGCGCGCCGCGCGGGGCGAGCCGAGGGCGAGCGGCGACGGCGGGACGGCGGGCAGCGCGGTGAGGCCGGCCAGCGAGACCGCCAGCAGGCCGGCGAGCGCGAGGCGGGTGACGATCCGCCCTCGGTCGGACATGCCCCTCCCTTCGGGCCGGGACCGGCCTCGCCGGTCCCCGCCGCGGTCGGCTCGGTGGGCAGGCCCATGGTAGCGGGCGCGTCCACCCCGGAGCGGGCCGGCGGCGGCTGCGATCGCCGCGAGGGCGCGCGGGTGCGAGCGGCTGGCCGGGTGGCGGCAGGTGCGGGCGTGGAACGCCCGGGCCCCCGGACGGAGTCAGCGCTCCGGCGAGGTGCCCGCTTCGGGGTCCGCTTCCGCGGCCGCAGCGGCCTGCGCCGAGCGCGCGAAGCGGACCCGCTCCCCACGGGACTTCTTGACGGCGAGTGCGCTGATCGCCTCGAGGGCGATCCGGCTGGCAGCCATCGCCGTCAGCTCGGCGTGGTCGTAGGGCGGCGAGACCTCGACGACGTCCATGCCGGCGAGCTCGACCGCCCCGACGATGCGGCGGACGGCGCGCAGCACCTCGCGGGTGAGCATCCCGCCCGGCTCGGGCGTGCCCGTCCCGGGCGCCATGCCGGGATCGATGACGTCGATGTCGATGCTCAGGTAGACGGCGTCCGGCCCATCGAGCGCCTCGGCGATCGCCTCGTCGATGACGGCATCGGCCCCACGCTCCTCGATCTCCCGCATGAAGTGCCAGCGCATCCCCTGCGCGCGCATCCATTCGAACGTCTCGACCGGCGGCCAGTAGCCCCGCAGGCCGACCTGGACGAAGTTCCGGCCGAGCACGGCGCCGCTCTCGATGAGCCGCCGCATCGGCGTCCCGTGGCCGGCCAGCACACCCCAGTCCTCGTTGGCGGTGTCCGCGTGGGCGTCGAAGTGGACGATGCCGATGCGGCCCGGCCGGCGGACCTCCGCGAGCGCCGTCGCGGACGGCCAGGTGATCGAGTGATCGCCGCCGAAGACGATAGGGATCGCGCCGGTCCGGGCGACCTCGCGGACCTTGCGATAGATGAGGGCGTGACCGCGCTCGATCCAGGCCGGCACGATGTTCGCGTCGCCGGCGTCGACGGCCTCGAGCCATTCGAACGGCTCGATGCCGAGTTGCAGCGAGTGGAGCGAGCCGGTCGTGTAGTTCGCCTCGCGGATGGCCCGCGGGGCGAAGCGGGCGCCGGGCCGGTGGCTCACGGCATCGTCGAAGGGCGCCCCGACGATGGCGACCTCGGTGCCACGGGCCTCGATCTCCGCGGGGTCGGTCACCCAGGGCAGCTTCTGGAACGTGCTGGGCCCGACGTAGGTCGGCAGGTCGAAGTCGCTGTACGTCTCGAAGACACGGTCCCAGCCGTTGCGGTGGGCGAAGTCCTGCTCGAGCGGCTCGACCACCGGACGCACCGGGGCAAGGGGGTCGTAGGGCCCGGCGGGGTCGGCGGACGAGGCCCGGGACCCACCGTCGCCGGGGCGGCCCGGCCGGGGGTGGCGCGCGGCCGACGGGTCGCGGGGCTCGACGCGACGGGCGTCGGAGGGATCGGACACGCTGGCTCCTCCGCGAGGCGGCGACGCGTCCGCCTCGGGGGCCGGACGCGGTCGGAGACGAACCGCCTCATCGGGGCGCCGCCGGTTCGGATCCACCGTCCGGCGGGGCGCGCGCCGGGATGGTAGCACCGCAGTAACGGGGCGCCGACGAGGGTCCGCCCGGTGCGCCGCGTGCCACTCGCCTGCGCGTGCTCACCGACCGGCCATGCCGCCAGTACGGCGCGAGCCGTCGGCCCGACGCTGAAGCTGCCAGCTACCAGTCCCGGTGCTGCTATCGATGGTCCTGTCAGGCCCCGCACGGGCTCGCCCGATGCAGGACGAGATCCGGCGGCACGAGCGCCCTGGTCCCGGCCGCACGACGGGGCCCGGGAAGCTGGCCTGTGTCCCCACCATCTGCGGGCGTGATATCCGGCACCCGGCGCGGGCTCGGCGACGGATGCGATCAGCGGAGGTGATATCCGGCACCCGCGGCCGCGTTCGCCGCGGGGCGGCCGCGCTGCGGGGGACCGCACGACGAGAGGCCGCCGCCCGCGCGCGATGGGCCGGAGGTGCCGGCCGAACCGCCTGCCCGGCCTACCGATCGACGGAGAGCGTCGCCTCCGCGAAGACGACCATCGCCGCGACGAAGACCGCGATCGGCAGGCTGAGCGCGCCCTGGACCCGAAGCACCACGAAGAGCGCCGTGACGACCGCGACCCAGGCCGCCCGTCGACCGGCCCGCAGCCAGTCTCCGCGATAGGCGATCCGGCGGTGCCGGGCGAAGACCGCCAGCCAGAACAGCGGGGCGGTGGTGAGCCCGACGGCCATCCCCATCGCGACGGCCCCGGCGAACCGGGCGCCGGAGTCGGTCGTCGGGTCGCGCGTCAGGACGATCAGGGCGACCAGCAGCCACGCCGCGACGGCCGCCCCGAACAGGCCGAGGTTCGTCAGCCGGTCGCGTGCCTCCATCGGCCCGCAGTCTAGGCGGGCGCGCCGGCCCGGGGGAAGGCGGGACCGAGGAGCACGGGCCCGAGATCGGCCAGGCGGTCCAGCTCGAGGTCCGCGGCTGCTCGCTCATCGCGGCCCGCGCCCCCGGGGAGCGGCGAATCGCCCGGCCTGCTCCGCACCCAGGCGGCGCGCCAGCCCGCCTCGCAGGCACCGACCACATCGGCCGCCCAGTCGTCCCCGACGTGAAGCAGACCGGGCCCGGCGGGCACCCCGAGGGAGGCCGCGGCCGCCTCGAAGATCGCCCGGTGCGGCTTGATCCAGCCGACCCGCTGGGAGACGACGACGGCGGCGAGGTGCGGCGCCCAGCCGGCCGCCTCGACGTAGCGGTCGATCGTCGCGGCGAGCGGCCAGTTCGAGAGGACGGCGAGGCGGTAGCGCCCGGCGAGGGCCGCCAGCAACGGGCCCACGGCGGGGTCCGCCGGCAGTGCCTCGACGAAGGCGGCGCTGTAGACCTCGAGGCCCCAGGCGACCTCCGCCGGATCGCTGAGGATCGCGGCCGCGGCGTCGTCCCAGGCCGCTCCGGGGACCGGGGCCGCGCCGCCGCGGAGGCGGGCCAACACCCGGACGAGCCGCGTCGCCATGTCCGGCTCCCGGAACGCCGGGACGGCCTCGGCGAACTGCCGCTCCCGCTCCTCGGCCCAGACCGCGAGGAAGGCGGCCACCTCGAACGGCCCGCTCCGCTCGGCGACGCGGCGGGCAGTCAGGTCGACGACGCGCTCGAGGCTCGCCCGGTCGACCGGCACGAGCGTGTTGCCGAAGTCGAAGGTGACGGCCCGCAGGCCACCCCAGTCGGCGGCCGCTCGGTCGGGCGTCGACCCCGAACTGCTCATCGGACCGCGCTGGCCGGGCAGATCTCGCGAAAGGCGCAGTAGGAGCAGGCCAGGTAGTCCGGCCGCGGCCGGAAGTCACGAGCCCGGATGCCGGCGGCCGCCGTGCGGATCTGCTCGCGGGCCTTGTCCAGTCGCTTCGGCTCGACCTCGGCCCGTCCGACCAAACCGGACTCCAGGAAATACAGCTGGAGCGCGTCGGGCAGGCGACCCGTCAGCGCCTCGTAGCCGAGCGCGTAGATCTGCAGCTGGAGCGAGTCGCGGGCCCGCTGGCGGGCCTTGACCGGGTCGCGCACGTCGCTCGACTTGTAGTCGGTGATCGTCACCCGCTCGGGATGCAGGAGCGGCAGCGTCGGCTCGACCACGTCGGCGGCGGGCTGGCGGGCGGCGACGGACGGATCCGAGCGTGGGAGCCCGGCGCCGGAGGCGGCGCCGCCCGACGGGGCCTCGTCCAGCCGCTCGATGTCCACCCGGTCCCAGCGGCCGCGGACGCGGTCGCCGTCGAGGGTGAAGGCGAACTCGCGCTCGACGTAGGCCGGCACCACGGCCCCGGGGCGGAGCTGCTCCTCGCGGAAGCGGCGCAGCGCCGCGCGGCCCGCCTCCAGCCGCGCCTCCTCGTGCTCGCGGGTGAGGAAGCCCTCGTTGGACCAGGCCCGCTCGAAGGCCGCCACCAGCTCGTCCTCGGCCATCATCTGGCCCCGGCCCTGGCGGCGATGGAACTCCTGGACGGCCTGATGCAGCGCCGAGCCGTAGACGATGGCGTGGTGCGGCGCGATCGGGACCCGCAGGACGTGGACGTACTTGAACTTCAGGGGGCACGTCAGGTAGTCGTCGACCTGGTAGAAGCTCAGGGTCAGCGGCTCGCTCGAGGCTGGCCGGGCGGCCTCGACCGGCGGCTCGACGGGCTGGAAGGCGGCCAGCCGCTCAAGGGGCGTCGCCGCGGTCGCGCCCGCGCCGGGCGCCCCGGCGGCCAGCGGCAGGTCGAGCGCCTCGAGGACGAACGGCGAGACCCGCCGCGCTCGCCGGCCGCCGTAGTCCGCGGCATGGCTCAGGAACAGGGCCTCCCGGGCCCGCGTCATGCCGACGTAGAAGAGCCGCCGCTCCTCCTGGACGTGGGCGTCGCCCTCGGGGAGCGTCTCGCGCACCAGGGCGACGGGCAGGCCCAGCGGCTCGCGGCGTGAGCGGGCCGGGAAGCGGCCGTCGACCAGGCCGACCATGAAGACGACCGGGAACTCGAGGCCCTTCGCCTTGTGGACCGTGAGGACCGCGACCGCGTCGGCGTCCGGGTCGAGCTCGGCCGTCGCCGGGTCGTCGCCGGCTTCGATGAGGGTCTGGAGGTGCGGCGCGACGAACACCGCGCGGTCGTCGGCCAGGAGTTCGGAGCGTGAGCGGACGATCTCGAAGAAGCGGGCCACGTTCTGGAGCGCCTCCTCGGCGGCGGTGCTCTCGGCCGCGGCCAGGCGCCCGAGCAGACCGCTGCCGCGCAGGAACTCGTAGAGCACCTCGCCGGCGGGTCGCTCGTGGGCCAGGGCCCCGTATGCCCGCAGGTCGTCCACGAGCCGCACGACGGCCGCCCGGGTCGTCTCGGCGAGGCGCAGGATCCGCGGCCGGACGGCGAGCTCCTCGAGCGTCTCCCACAGGCTCCGGTTCCGGCGCCGGGCGTGGTTGACGATGGCCGTCAGGTCCTCCCCGCCGAGGCCGTAGACCGACGAGGCGGCGACGGCATAGAGGTCCACGCTCGACGACAGGTCGGCGACGGTCCGCAGGAACGCCAGCAGGAGGCGGACCTCCGGGCGGGCGTAGAGGCCCGAGGCGCCCGAGAAGCGCCACGGGACCGCCGCGACGTTGAGGCTGCGCAGGACCGGATCCGCGTCGGCGTTGGCCCGGACGAGCACGGCGAAGTCGCGCGGCCGCGCCCCGGCGGCGATCCGCCGGCCGATCTCCGCGGCCACCCAGTCCGCTTCCTCCGAGCCCGTCGCGAAGGCGAGCTGCCGGACGGGCTCGGGCGGGCTGCCCGTCCCGGCGGCGCGCTCGGCGACGAGCTGCTTGCTGATGCCCGTCCGAACCTCGAGGCGGTCGGGGTCGTTGAAGCGGACGAGGCGATAGGCCGCCTCGAGGATCGGCGGCCGGGAGCGGTAGTTGCGGCGCAGGACGACCTGCCGCGCGCCGGGGTATCGAGCCAGGAAGTCGAGGATGTTGCTGATCGCGGCGCCCCGGAACTTGTAGATCGACTGGTCGTCGTCGCCGACGACCGTGACGTTGCGGGCCCGGCCGGCGAGCAGGCCGACCAGCTCGGCCTGGGCGCGGTTGGTGTCCTGGAACTCGTCGACGAGGATGTAGCGGTAGCGCCCCTGGAGTGCTTCCCGAGCCGCGGGCGATTCGCGGAGGAGCCGCAGGGCGAGCGACACCTGGTCACCGAAGTCGACGTAGCCGGCCGCGGCGAGCAGCTCCTGATAGCGGGCGTACGCCCGGGCGAGCTCGCCCTGCCGGCGGGCCTCCTCGGCCAGCCCCTCGGCCGCGCCGCGGGCGATGTCGCCGTCGTCGCTCCCCTCGCCCACCGCGGACGCGGCTGCGAGCGCCTCGGCCGCCGAAGCGGCGAGGGCCTCGGCGTGGGCGAGGTACGCCGCCGGCGAGACGTCCTCGTCCTTGCAGCGGCTGAAGAGCGTCGCCAGCGCATCCAGGAAGCGGGTCGGGTCGCCGAGCGGCCGGTACTCGTCGAGGGCGAAGTCGAACAGCCGCTCGCGAAGGAATATGACCGTCTCCGGCCGCGACAGGACCCGCACGTCGGTCGGCAGGCCGAGCTCCAGGGCGAACTCGCGGATGACCCGGTCGCCGAAGGCGTGGAAGGTCGAGATGGCCGTGTCGGTGTAGCCGTACGGCACGAGCTGGTCGACGCGGACCTGCATCTCCTCGGCCGCCTTGTCGGTGAAGGTCAGGGCGAGGATCTCCGACGGCCGCGCCCGGCGGGTCGCGATGAGCCAGGCGATCCGCCGGGTGATGACCTGCGTCTTGCCCGTCCCGGCGCCGGCCACGACGAGGAGCGGGCCCTCGCCGTGGGTGACAGCCCGGCGCTGCTCGCGGTTGAGGCCGGCCAGCAGCGCCTCGACGCCGTGGCCCGGCTCGGCGAGCCGGGCGTCGTCGGCCGGCTCGTCCCAGACGGGGATCTGCTCGAGGGGCGGCGGCTCGGGCCGACCCGCTCGAGGGTGCGTCGCGCGAAGCGTCATCCGATCAGTCTCGTCCCCCGGCTCGCCAGCTCGCCTGTCGCGCGCGGCGGCTCACCCGCGCCCGGACCGGCCTGCGACGGGCGCCGGCATCGCCTCGACGCGCTCCGAGATGACCGCCCGACCGACGCTCGCGCTGCGTGCCAGCCGGAGGGCCTCGGCCTCCTCTGCAGACAGCGTCGACTCGGACCGCCCGTGGATCAGCGCCTTGGCGTAGACCCGGGTGCCCGATCGGGCGTGGAGGCTGCTGACCACGAAGCCGTGCTCGTCGGCGTCGAGGACGGCGAGGGCGAAGCTCTGGTTGCCACCGGTGTCCTCGAACGGGTTGAAGCGGACGAGGCCGAGCCTCTGGAAGGCATGTCGCTGGACGTCCTCGAGGACGGCGAGGCGCGCCTCCAGCTCGTCGTTGGCGCGGCCGACCGCGAGGACCTTGTCCAGGTGGGCCCCCAGGACCGCCTCCAGATTGCGACCGTCCTCGCCCCGGGTGAGGCCGTCGAGGCGGCGCTGGAGGCGGCCGATGCGGCGCGCCTGGAGGACGGCCAGGGCGAGCAGGAACAGGACGGCGAGGCCGCAGGCGATGGCGACGGCCCCGGCGTTCGAGGTGATGGCGGCGTTCAGCTCGCCCACGCGGACCTCCATGGGGCTGGGCGCATCTGCTGCGCGGCGATGCCCGGACCTGGCGCGACGGGGGTCGGACGGCCCGAGTCTAGCAGCCCGAGGGGGTGCTATCCTCACCGCTCGACGGCCCGCCGCGAGCCCGTCACGGCTCCCGCGGCGTCCGATCGGCCGGCGAGCCGGCCCGGCCGTTTCGCAGCGTTCGCTCCTCCGGAGGCCCACTTCCCGCCATGGCCAAGCGCTCTCGAGGCTCCAGCCGACCCGGCCAGCGTCCTCCCGCCCAGCGGCCGCTTGCTCGCCCCGCGACGCGTCCCACGACCGCCAGTCCCGTGCTGCCCGCGGCGGGCCTCTCGGACGCCGAGGAGGCGCGCGCCGCCGAGATCGAGGCGCGCATCGTCGCCGAGGAGCGGGCTGCGGAGGATGTGCGGCGGCGCGGCCGCGACCGGGCCCGCGCGGCGTCCGAGCCGGTCGCTCGCCTCGGGACCGGGACGCGCGGCGCCTCGAGCCTCCTCGCCGGGCGCGCGGCCGAGGAGTACACCTACGTCCAGCGCGACGTCCGGCGGATCGCCACGGTCGGCGGCTCGATGCTGGGCGTCCTGATCCTGCTCTTCGTGCTCATCGAGGTCGCCCACGTCGTCTCGGTCTGATCGGGGCCGCCTCCCCGTCTCCATCCTCGATCGCCGCGCCTCCGCGGCGGCGCTGGAAGCGGAGTGGCCCGACCCGAGTCGGGGCGCCGACCGGCGTTCGCGGTAGACGGAGCTCTCCCGCTGACTGAACGAATCCGGTCGGCCCGTCGTCCATCTGGCTGACCGGCCCGCAGAGTCGGTCTCGAGGGGAGAGGATGCTGGACGAGGTCGCGACGCCCATCGCCGTGGACGACGCGTTCCGTCGCACCCTTCTCCGCCACCTCGACGAGGCCTTCCGGCTCGCGGCGTTCATCCTCCGCGACCGGGTCGCCGCGGAGGATGCCGTGCAGGAGGCCGCGATGCTCGCCTGGGACCGCCGCCGCAGTCTCCGGGACAGCGCCGCGATCGAGGGCTGGTTCACCCGGATCGTGGTGAACGTCTGCCGTGACGAGCTGCGCCGCCGTGCGCGCCGACCGACAGTGGTCGAGCTGGACGCGGTCGTCGTCTCCGGGCTCGCCGCGCCCGAGGCCCGCCGCGGCGACCCCGAGCTCGCGGCGGCACTCGCGCGCCTCGAACCTGACGAGCAGGCGCTGCTCGCCCTGCGCTTCGGACGAGACCTCACCATCCCGGAACTGTCCATCCGCCTGGCGATCCCCGAGGGGACCGCGAAGTCCCGACTCCACCACGCGCTGCGGCACCTGCGCGCGGCGCTCGATGCCGAGCGACGGCACGGGGAGGTGCAACGGTGACCGACGACGAGCTCGAGCGGCGGCTGCGCGCGCACTATCGGTCGCTGGCGGCCGACGAGGTCCCGGCCGCGCTGCGTGCCGACGTCGATCGTCGCCTCGGCGCCCGGCTGACGCGGAGCGGCGTGGCGTTCCGACCGGCGCCCGCCCTCGGGCTCGCCGTCGCGGCCATGCTCGTGGTCGCGGTCGGCCTGGCCCTCGGCCTCCGGCCCGCGGCGGTCGTCGGGCCGGGCGCCTCCGCCTCGCCGAGCCTGGCCGCCTCGCCGAGCCTGGCCGCCTCGCCGGCCTTCAGCGGGTCGAGCTCCGACCTCGCGGGCACGTTCGCTGGCGGCGGCGTGTGGGCGATCCGCGGGTCAGGCCTCCTCGTGTCGACCGACGCCGGCGCGACGTGGCGGCAGACGACGATGCCGACGGCCCCGATGGCGATCGAGACGGGATCCGTGTTCGTGCTGGATCCCACCCATGCCTGGTATGTGACCTCGAACGCCATGCGTGGCAGCGGCGACTGGACGCCGGCCACCCTCACGATCCATCGGACGGCCGACGGCGGGGCGAGCTGGCAGGAGACCTCCGTGACGGGCGACTACCGCGAGACGGCGCGCGTCATCACCTTCGTCGACGTCCGGCACGGGTACCTCGTCGCATCAGCCGATCGCCTTAGCGACGGCCTGAGCACGGTCCTCCGGACGGCCGACGGCGGCGCAAGCTGGACGGTCGCCGGGACGGGGCGGTGGCTGGGGTCGCAGGTTGTCGCCTCCGACATCGACACGCTCTGGACCGGCGCACAGCAGGAAGCGGGGCCGGTCATCCATCCAGTGCTCGCCGTCAGTCGGGATGGCGGTCGGAGCTGGACCGAGACGCGGCTGCCGGGGCTCGACGGCGTCGTCGGCGGGACGATGGCCTATCTGCCGGGACCGCCTGCCTTCTCGGACGCGGCCCACGGGATCGTCGCCGTCGTCACGACCGGTGCCTCGGGTTCGCTCCGGACGGACCGGTATGCGACCGCGGACGGTGGCCGGAACTGGAGGTCAGTGAGCGGCGCCACCGTCCAGGCAGCCTGCAACCCCGTCATCGTCGACGCGACACACGGCCTCCTGGCGACCGTCAACCCGCTCGGCCTCCTGGCCACCGCGGACGGCGGGGCGACGTGGAAGGCGCTGCGGTCGACGGGGCTGCCGGAGCAGCCGTGGTTCGTCTGGCTCGGTGCGATCGACTCGGAGCACATCGCCGCACTGATCGAGACCGGCCACTCGTACCCGGCGCCGGCGGACCTCTACCTGAGCGCGGACGGCGGCTCGACCTGGCGTCCGGCCGACTTCGGCGCGTCCGGCGTGGCGGGCTGACCGGGGCGTCTATCGCCCTCGGGACGGACGGCCGCGCCCTGCGCGACCGCCGGGCCTCGGCGGCGACGTACCATCGGCGCGTGCCCGCGCGTCGCAGCCCGCTCCCCTCCCCCGGCCAACCAGGCTCCGGGGGTCAGCAGCCGCTCTTCGCCCCGCCGCCCGGCCGCCAGCCCCTCGCCGCCCGGATGCGGCCGCGGACCCTCGACGAGTTCGTCGGCCAGGAGCACCTCGTCGGGGAGCGCGGGCCGCTGCGGCGCTCGATCGAGCGCGGCCAGCTCGGCTCGCTCCTGCTCTGGGGACCGCCCGGGACCGGCAAGACGAGCCTTGCCCGCCTCCTCGCCGAGGCCGTCGGCGCGGAGTTCGCCACGCTTTCGGCGGTCATGAGCGGCGTCGCCGATGTCCGGCGGGTGATCGGCGAGGCCCGCGAGCGGCTTGCCCTGACCGGCCGCCAGACCGTCCTCTTCATCGACGAGATCCACCGCTTCAACAAGGCCCAGCAGGACGCCCTGCTGCCGCAGGTCGAGGACGGCACGATCACCCTCATCGGGGCGACGACGGAGAACCCCTACTTCGAGGTGAACTCGGCCCTCCTGAGCCGGCTGCGCGTCTTCCGGCTCGAGGCGCTCACCGACGAGCAGGTCGCGGCGGTGGTGCAACGGGCCCTGGCCGACGAGGAGCGCGGGCTGGCCGGCTCGCTCGGGCCCGAGGGCGGGGCTGCACTGCCCGACGACGCCTTCCAGCACCTCGTCGGCCTCGCCGGCGGCGACGCGCGCAACGCGCTCAACGTCCTGGAGGGCGCGGTGACGGTCGCCGAAGCGGAGGACGCCCGCGACGCGGAGGGTCGGGTCGCCCCCCGGCTGGCGGACGTCGAGGCGGCCGCACAGCAACGGGTGCTGGCCTACGACCGGGCCGGCGACGGTCACTTCGACACCGTCTCGGCCTTCATCAAGAGCATCCGCGGCAACGACCCCGACGCGGCGCTGTACTGGCTCGCGGCGATGGTCGCGGCCGGCGAGGACGCCCGCTTCATCGCCCGGCGCCTCATCATCTCGGCCTCCGAGGATGTCGGCAACGCCGATCCGCGCGCCCTGCAGGTCGCCGTGGCGGCCGCCCAGGCCCTCGACTGGGTCGGCCTGCCCGAGGCGCAATACGGCCTCGCCCAGGCGACGGCCTACCTCGCGACGGCCCCGAAGTCGAACCGGGCGGGCCGGGCCTACTGGGCGGCGATGGCAGACGTCCAGGCCCGCGGCTCACAGCCGGTGCCGCTCCACCTGCGCAACGCGCCGGCTCGGCAGATGCGCCAGTTCGGGATCGGCGTCGGCTACCGATACCCACACGACTTCGAAGGCGCCGACGTCGAGCAGCAGTATCTGCCGGACGCGCTCGTCGGGCGCCGCTACTACGAGCCGTCCGAACGCGGCTACGAGCAGCGGATCGGCTCGATGATGGAGGCGCGGGAGGCCGCCAGAGCTGCGGCCCACGAGCAGGGACGTCCCCGCCGCGACGCCGCTCCCCGGTCGGCGGCCCTGCGTGACGCGCCGGACCCGATGCGGGTCGGCGGCGAGGTCATGCGGGCTCGCCAGGAGCGGACGCGGGAGCTCGCGGCCGAGGAGCGCCGTGACGCCGAGGGCTGACCCGACGGGGCGAGACCGAGGGCCGCGGGAGGCTGCCCGACGTCGTCGAAGCGACGCTCCCGGCCGCCACGTGACGATCTGATCAAGTCCGCGGGTAGGCGGCCCGTCCGCGCCCGGCCCGCTGCTTCGCCGCAGCGCCGTCACGTGCCGGTCGCCGGGACGGGAGCCACCTGCAACGCCTGCCGCCCTACCGTGTCGCGGTCCGGCCGACGCGGCCGGCAGCGACGAGGTGCGCGATGGACGAGCTGCCCTACGACCCGACGCGACCGGCCGATCCGACCGAGGTCGGTCTGGACGAGACCGCAGATCCCAGCAGCGACGCGGGCGGCGACCGGGGCACCGGCGCGGAGCGCGGCAGCAGCCTGACCGGCTTCGCGCCCGACGAGAGCCGGGGCAGCGGCGGGACCGGCAGCACCGACCTGTCGAGCGGAGCAGTCCGCGGCGGGATGCCGGACGTGGACGGCCGCCGCGAGCGGGCCGACGCGCAGCGCGAGCGCGACTTCCAGGGCGTCGAGGGCGACCTTGGCATGGGCCCGGACGCGAGCGGCACGATCCGCGGGCTGTAGCCCGGTTCAGGCGACCGCGGCGACCTCGCCCGCGCAGCGGAGGATCGCCTCGACGGAGCGGTCCGCGTCCGCCTCCGTCGTCGACCAGTTGACGACGGAGATCCGCATCGCCGCCTGGCCGTGCCAGGTGGTCCCGCCGAGCCAGCACGTCCCGTCGCGCTGGACCGCCGCGATGACGGCCCGCGTCCGCGCGTCGGCAGCGGCCGCGTCCCCCGGCGCGTCCGGATCGAGGAATCGGACGAGGACCTGGTCCAGGACGACGTCGTTGAGGACGCGGACGCCGGGAGCCTCGGCCAGCTGCCGCGCCATCCGGGCGGCGAGGTCGCAGCAGCGCTCCACGAGCTCGCGGACGCCGGCCCGGCCCAGGGCGCGGAGGACCGCGTAGACCGGCACGCCCCGCGCCCGTCGCGAGAACTCCGGCGCCCAGTCCACCCCGTCGCGCTCGCCGGTGTCCTGGACGAGGTAGGCGGCGGCGATCGTCATCGCCGCCGCATGCGCCGCTGGGTCCGCGCACGCCACGAAGCCGCAGTCGTACGGGACGTTGAGCCACTTGTGGGCGTCGCAGGCCCACGAGTCGGCCCCCTCGGCGCCGCGCAGCAGCGGGGCGAAGCGGGGCGAGGCCGCCCCCCACAGCCCGAACGCTCCGTCCACGTGGACCCAGCCGTCCCGAGCGTGGACCTGCTCGACGACCGCCTCGAGCGGGTCGAACGCGCCGCTGTTGACGTTGCCGGCCTGGGCGCAGGCGAGGATGGGTCCGCGGCACCCGGCCAGGACGCCGGGCAGGAGGTCGGCGCACAGGCGTCCCTGCTCGTCCGTCGGGACGCTGTGGACGCGCTCGCGGCCGAGGCCCAGGTACTGCAGGGCCAGCAGGATGCTCGCGTGCGCCTCGGCGCCGACCACCACGTCCAGCTCGGGCGCCCCGAACAGGCCCTGCCGCTCCACGTCCCAGCCGGCCCGGGCGAGCAGGGCATGACGAGCGGCCGCCAGCCCGGTGAAGTTCGCCATCGTGGCGCCCGTCGTGAAGCCGAGGCTCGCCGACGCGGGCAGGCCGAACAGGTCGAGCAGCCAGCCGGCGGCGACCTCCTCGACCACGGAGAGCGCCGGCCCGGCGACGTACAGGCCGAGGTTCTGGTCCCAGGCCGAGGTCAGCCAATCGGCCGCCAGGGCGACCGGGTGGTGGCCGCCGATGACGAAGCCGAAGTAGCGCGGCCCGGCCATCGCCACGAGGCCCGGATCGGCGTCCGCCGCCAGCCGCTCGACGACGCCGAGTCCGTCCTCTCCGACCTCAGGCAGCGGCCCACCGAGGGTGGCCCGCAGGCTCGCCGCTTCGACCGCCACGCCGACCGGCCGCTCAGGCAGCGCGGCCAGGAACTCGCCCGCCAGCTGGCTCGCCCGATCAAGGATCCGTCGCTCGTCCACGCGTCCCTCCATGACAGGGCCGGGATGCTACCGCCGCGGGCGGCGGACCGCCATCGTCGATCGTCGGTGCTCGGGGCCGACCTCAACCCATCGCCATCGGCGCGGGCGCCAGGGCCACCAGCGCGGCGATCGTCACCAGGACGACGGTGATCGTGACGGCGACTGCGACGCCGCCCCAGCGCGCCGGCTGGCCCCGCAGGGCGGAGCCGAGGCGCCGCTCCTGGCCGACGAGGCCGACGACGAGGAGCGCCTCGAAGACGCTCGAGATCGTGTCGGCCAGGCCGACGGCCTCGCGGCTGCCCGGCTCGGGGCCGAACGGCAGCCCGACCAGCCTCGACCAGAGCCACACGAGGACGACGCCCGCGTTGACGACCGCCGCGAGCCGACCCCAGGCCCGCGACGGCCGGGCGAGGTACGCCGCGGCCCAGAGGACCTGGAACCAGCCGAGGCAGGCGAAGGCCACGCCGTAGGGGGCCCATTCGGCGAAGTGGTCGGGGCTCACCGCGAAATGGATGGCCGCCGCCCCGAAGGAGAGCAGGGCGAAGCTCGCGGCGGCCGGGCGCGAGCGCAGGTACGTCGTCCAGGACTGGTTGGGGTAGCGGTCCGCGGCGGGAGCGGCAGGACCGGCGGGCTCGGCCACGGGACGTCCTCCGGGCAGCGATTCGCGGGCAGGCGACGCCGCCACTCTAGCGACCCGAGTGCAGTGGCGCCGCGGGAGCCGCAGTCAGGGTTCGAGGTCGAGCATGCGCACGTGACGCGGCCGGAGCACCGCGATCGGTCGGCGCTGGAACGTGGCGACGCGCCGCACGCCGAGCCGTTCCGCAGCCGCCACGAGCAGCGCGTCCGCCAGGCGCGGGCCGAACTGGGACGCCTGCCGCAGCAGCTCGGCGGCGCGGACGAGGTCGGCCTCGGTCGGGCAGACGAGCCGGACCGCGCCAGAGACGATCGAGTCGACGACGGCCAGGCTCGCCGCCACGCCCAGCTCGCGCTGGAGGACGACGTCGAGGTCGGCCAGGGTGAGGACCCCGAGGAGGAGCGGCTCGTCGACCCGGGCGAACCATGCGCGTGCGGCACCGTGGTTGAGGTCGGCCGTGTCGGCGGCCGCCAGGATCGCGCTCGCGTCGAGCAGGACGGCCACGCTCAGGCCCGGCCCCGCCGGCCGGCTTCGCGCCCGGCGATAGCCCGTCCATCGAGCGAGAGCCGACCGTGCCCGCTCCGCCCGACAGCGAGGAACGGGAGCGGCTTGTCGTCCCGATGCGCGGCGAGGTACGCCTCGATGGCTGCTGCGATGACGGCCGTCTTCGTCGTGCCGACGCGGCTGACGTGGCGCTCGAGCCGGTCGACGAGGTCGGCATCGGCCAGGATCGTCGTCCGTTTCACCGTCGCCATGGGCGCATGATATGACGTCATATCAGCCTCGTAGCGCGGCCGGGACCGCTGCCGCTAGCATCGGCCCACCCGCACCGAGGAATCCCGTGAACCGTTTCGAGCCGAACCTCCGCATCCCCGGCCCGACCGCCCTCCCGGATCCGGTCCGCGAGGCCGGCGCCCGCCAGATGGTCAACCACCGCGGGCCCGAGTTCGCGGCCCTCCAGGGCCGGGTGACGGAGCGCCTCAAGGCGTTCTTCCGGACGACCGACGACGTCGTCATCGTCACCGCCGCGGGGACGGGCGGCCTGGAGGCGGCGGTCGTCAACCACCTCTCGCCGGGCGACCGCGTCCTGTCGGTGACGACGGGCGTCTTCGGCGACCGCTTCGCCAGGATCGCCGCGGTCTACGGTGCGGACGTGACGAAGCTCGCCGTCGAGCCGGGGCAGGCCGCCGAGCCGGAGCTTCTCCGGGCCGCCCTCGCCGAGGGACCGGCCTACCGGGCGATCCTGCTGACCCACAACGAGACCTCGACCGGGGTGACGAACCCGATCGCCGAGCTGGCGGCGGTCGCGCGCGAGCTCGCCCCCGAGGCGCTCCTCCTCGTCGACGCGATCAGCGGCCTCGGGGCGGTGCCCTTCGAGACGGACGCCTGGGGCCTGGACGTGGTGGTGACCGGCTCGCAGAAGAGCTGGATGGTCCCGCCGGGCCTGACGATGCTCGCCGTCTCGGAGCGGGCCTGGGCGGCCCAGGCCGAGGCGCGGATGCCCCGCTTCTACCTCGACCTCGCGGCGCACCGGGCGAGCGCGGCGAAGGGCCAGACGCCGTGGACCCCGGCGGTCAGCGTGATGTTCCAGCTCGACGTCGCGCTCGAGGCGATGGAGCGCGAGGGGCTGGAGGCGATCCTGCTGCGCCATCGAGCCTGCGCCGCCGCCTGCCGGGCCGGCATCGCCGCGATCGGGTTCGAGCTGTTCGCGGCCCCACGCTACGCCTCGGACTCGGTCACCTCGGCGCTCGTCCCCGACGGCGTCGAGTGGAAGCCGTTCAACGCCGCGCTCCGGGAGCGCGGCCTCGTCGTCGCCGGCGGCCAGGGCGGCCTGACCGGACGGATCTTCCGCGTCGGCCACCTCGGCGCCGTCGCCCCGGCCGACATCCTGGCGGCCGTCGGCGTGCTCGAGGAGGCTCGCGCGGCGCTCGGTCTGCCGGTCGAGCTCGGGGCGGGTGTCGCCGCCGCCCAACGGACGGTCGTCGCCGTACTTGCCGGCGAGCCCGACCCCACCCGCCCGCGACCCGCCGCCGCGCCGGCAGGGGCGCGCTGATGCGCGTCCTCGTCGCCGAGCCGATCGCCCCGACGGGCGTCGAGCTCCTGCGCAGCGAGCACGAGGTCGACGAGCGGATCGGCCTGGCGCCGGACGAGCTGGCGGCGATCCTGCCCGAGTACGACGCCCTGCTGGTCCGCAGCCAGGTCAAGGTGGACGCCGCGCTCATCGCCGCCGGCCGGCGACTCGTCGTGATCGGCCGAGCCGGAGTCGGCGTCGACAACGTCGACCTCGACGCCGCCACCCGCGCCGGCATCACCGTGGTCAACGCGCCGACGGGCAACACGATCTCGGCCGCCGAGCTGACCATCGCCCTGATGGCCGCCCTGGCCCGTCGCGTCGCCGCCGCCGACGCATCGGTCAAACGCGGCGAGTGGAAGCGCTCGGCCTTTGCCGGCGTCGAGCTGCGCGGTCGCACGCTCGGGATCGTCGGGCTGGGCAAGATCGGCCAGGCGGTGGCGGTCCGCGCCCGGGCCATGGAGATGACGCTGGTCGGCCACGACCCGTACGTGACGGCCGAGCAGGCGGCGAACCTCGGGGTCGAGCTGCTCGACCTGCCCGCCGTCCTCGAGCGGGCGGACGTGCTGACGGTCCACGTCCCGATGACGCGCGCCACGCGGAGCCTCATCGGGCCGGCGGAGCTCGCCCGCCTCAAGCCGGGGGCGATGGTCCTCAACGTCGCCCGGGGCGGCGTGTACGACGAGGCCGCCGTCGCGGACGCGCTCGCCTCGGGCCATCTCGCCGGGGCAGCGTTCGACGTCTACGAGCACGAGCCCCCGACGGACTCGCCGCTGCTGAGCGCGCCGAACACGATCCTCACGCCCCATCTCGGCGCGTCTACCGCCGAGGCACAGGTCCGCGTCGCCGAGGAGGCCGCCGAGCAGGTCCTCGACGTCCTCGACGGCCGGCCGGCCCGCTACGCCGTCAACGCCCCGCTGCTCACCCCCGAGACGGCCCGCGCCATCACGCCCTACCTGGGCCTCGCCGAGACGCTCGGCCGGTTCCTCGCCCAGTACCTCCGGGCCGGCCTGCGCTCGCTCCGCCTCGAGGTCGCTGGCGAGCTCGCCCATCACGATGTCTCGCCGCTCGCGGCGGCGGCGCTGCGCGGCCTCCTCGAGGCGGCCACGAGCGAGCGGGTCAACCTCGTCAACGCCGCCCACCTCGCCGCCGCCCGCGGCATCCGCGTCGAGGAGCGCAAGACGGCGGAGGCGGGCCCATTCGCCTCGCTCGTCACGCTGGTCGGCGAGACGGACGCCGGGCGGGCGACCGTGGCCGGCACCACGGTGGCCGGCGAGGCCCGCCTGACGCGCCTCGACGACTACTGGCTCGACATGGCCCTCGCGCCGGCGATGCTCCTCACCCGCCACCGCGACCGGCCGGGGACGATGGGCCGGATCGGCTTGCGGCTGGGCGAGGCGGACATCAACATCAGCGCGATGCACCTGGCCCGTTCCGAGCCCCGCGGCGACGCGCTCATGCTCCTCGCCCTCGACGACGACGTGCCCGCCTCCGTGGCGGCCGCCGTCCGCGCGGACGAGGCCGTCCTCGACGCCTGGGTCCTGCGGCTCGGTCCCGACGTGGCGGCGGGCGGCGAGATACCGGAGCAGCCGGACGCGGCCGGGGCAGCGAGCAGCCGGTGACGGAGGCCGAGTCGCTCATCCCGCCCGGCCTCGACGCGACCCTCGTCCTGCTCCGGCACGGCGAGACGACATTCATCGTCGAGGGCCGCTTCCAGGGCCGCCTGCCCGCCCCGCTCTCGGACCTCGGCGTGCGCCAGGCGGAGCTCGCCGCACGGCGACTCGCCGAGCCGGGAGCGCCGCCGGCGCTGCCCGTGCCGGCCGGCCCACCGCTGGCCGTCCTCCACTCCCCGCTCGTCCGGACGACGCAGGTCGCGACGGCGGTCGCGGCCGCCCTCCGCGACGCGTCCGGCGGCGGACTGGGGCCGAGCCTGCGGGCCGAGCCCGCCCTGACCGAGATCGGCCAGGGCGCCTGGGAAGGGCTCGGCCACGCCGAGATCCGCGAGCGGTACGGGGACGAGCTCGCCGCCTGGCGCCGCGACCCCGCCGCCCACCACGCGCCCGGCGGGGAGAGCCTGGCCGAGGTGCAGGGCCGCCTCCGGGCCGGGCTCCGGCCCGTCCTCGCGGAGCTCGCCGGAGCAGGCCGGCCAGGTTCCCTCGACCGTTCCCAGGTCCTGGGCTACGTCGATCCGCGCCGGGCCGTGTCCGCCGCCGACGCGCCGCCCTGGCTGATCCTCGTCGGTCACGACGGCTGCTTCAAGGTGCTCCTCCTCACCCTGCTGGACCTGCCCCTCGAGCGCTTCTGGAGCTTCCCCTTCGCGCTCTGCGGCATCAGCGTCGTGGACATCCGCGGCGGACGGGCGGCGCTGCGGGCCCACAACCTGGTCGACCACCTGGCGGCCCTGGACGCCGCGTCACCGCCGGAGCGGCGGGCGCAGCCCGAGACTGAGGCCCGGGAGCGGTCGGGCGCCCTCTGAGTCCGGGGCGGGTGGGGCGCCTCGCCAGTGTCGCGGCGGTCAGCGGCGCGGACGAGGACCGCGGGGCGCGCCGCGCCGGCGTCGGACGAGGAGCCGGAGCAGCGAGAGGCGCAGCCGCCGCTGGGCATCCCGGAGGGCGCGGAGGCGGTCCTCGCCGAGCTCCCGTCGGCCGTAGGCCACCTCGACCTTCGCCGCGGCGACCGTCTGCAGCTCGGGCCGGGCGACCGGGACGAGATCACCCAGGGCGCCCATGTACTCGAAGACCGTCTCGGTCGGTCGCGGGCCGTAGCCGAGCCGGCGGGCGAAGCGGGTGACGCCGCGGTACACCGAATCGGGGTTCGGAAGGGTCCGTTCGCTGCGCCGGTAGGCGTACGCAGCCGCGGCCGCCACGCCCGCGGCGAGGAGCAGCCCGGCCACGATCAGGCCGAGCGAGCCCGTGTCGCCGCCGCCGCTCGTGCCCCCGGCACCGCCCGGCGGCGTGTTGCGCTCATCGTTCGGCCGCCGACCCGCGTTGCCGCCGTTGTCGGTCGCGACCGCGGAACCGCTCGGCGCCGGCGTCGGTGGCGCGACCGAGGGCCCCGCCGGGAGCTGCTGGCTGATGCCGACCTGACCCGTCGGGTCGAACTCGATCCAGCCGTAGCCCGGGAAGTAGGCCTCGACCCAGGCGTGGGCCTGGTTCCGCCGGATGGTCTCCCAGCCGGTCGTGTCGGGCCTGCTCGGCAGATACCCCTCGACCATCCGGGCTGGGATGCCCTCGACCCGCAACAGCATCGTCATCAGGCTCGCGTAGTGCTCGCAGTAGCCGCGGCGGCTGAAGACGAAACAGTCGACGACCGAGCGGCCGGCGCAGTCCACGTCCGAGACATTCGTGTCGTAGTGGAAGTTCGCCGGGTCCCGCAAGTACGTCTCGATCGCCCGGGCGACGTCGTAGGGGTCCTTCTGCGGGACGCGGGCGAGGATCGTCGAGAGGAGGGCCCGGGAATCGGCCCCGACCGTTCCCGGCCGGATCTCCGTGTAGGCAGTCCGCAGCTCGGCCGGGTAGTCCTGGCGGGCCGCCCGGAGCTGGTTCGCGGTCAGCCCGTGCGCTCCGGTCGGGTCGAGCTCGATGACGGAGGCCGTCACCCGGTAGCTCGTGGTGCCATCGGCGCTCAGCGAGGCGAAGAACGTCCGGCCGGCCTGGTCCACGGCGGTCAGGGTGGTCGCCCGGTCGACGCTGACGGGACTGTCCGGGCTGATGATGTTGTGGAGCGAGGAGTCGAGCGGCCGGACGAGGAAGATCGTTTCGCGCCGGCCGGCCGCGGCGAGGCTGCCCTCGGTCGTGGCGCCGAGCACCTTCGCCCCCGCCGCGATCGACTGGTCGACGGAGCCTGACTGCGTCCATCCCGTCCCCGTGAAGCGGTCGTAGGCGATGGCCCGCCAGTGGTACGGCGTGTCGTCGGGGACCTGGATCTGGAGGACGGGGCTGTCGTCGGTCGTCCAGGTGCCGCTGATCGTGAGGGACGGGCCGAAGCTCGAGCCGACGATCCGCGACGGGCCCCCCTGCGGCAGGATCCCCTGGAACTGGCGGCCGACCTCGATGAGCCGATCGTTGACGGCGCTGAAGGCGCCGGCCAGCGGGGCGGACGAGGCGGTCGCGGTCAGGGCCACCGCGCCGGTGACGGCAAGGGCGACGAAGAGCAGGCCGCCGCGGAGATACGGCGCACCCATCGAGCCCGCCCGCCAGACCTGGTGGCGAAGCCACGTCGACCGCTCCTCGAAGGCGTGCATCCGGATGAGCAACAGGAGGGCGGCCAGGCTGAACACGACGAGGACGGGGAACTGGTCGTTGATCGTCAGCGACATGCTCGCCACGAGCACCGCCCCCGAGAGCATCACGGCGTTGATGGGGCGGCGGTGGTGGAACGTGGTCCAGGCCGTCCACCAGCCCGTGCCCCAGGCCAGGATGCCGAAGACCAGCAGCCACTGGGCGTACTGGGCGGTCGTCGCCCGGCCGCGCCAGGCGACGTCGAGGTAGGCCTCGATGACAGCGTGGGCGGACGCCCCGAACTGGGCGAAGACGTCCTCGCCGGGCGCCAGGACACTGCCGACCATCATCGGCAGCAGGAGGGCCGCAGCCAGGGCGCCGAGCGGCAGGGCCCGCCGGCGGGACCAGCCCGCCTTCGCCGAGAGGAAGCCGTACAGGGATCCGAGCAACGAGGCAGGGATCAGGAACGGGGTCAGGCCGGGCCGCCCGAAGATCCAGCGGGCGTCGTCGACCGACCAGGCGATCGATATCCCCAGGATGGCGACCAGGACGACGGTCAGCCAGCCCTCGGCGGGCTCCAGCGGCAGCGCGCGGGGTGGCGCGGCGGCGGTCGAGTCCGGGCGGGGCTGGCCGAACGGCATGGCCGGCGCGCTCATCGACGCCTATCCCACGAGGACCGCGCCGAGGGCGTCGCCCGCCCTGACGGTGTGGCTCCGGAGCTCGTACTCGGCCAGGGCATGCTGGAGCGCCCGTTGCGCCTGGGCCGCCGGATCGTTCGAGGCCGTCTCGGCCGCCGCGCGGAGGTCCCGCGTGGCGCCGCCCCAGGCCGCCCCGCTGCCGAGCGGCGCCCGCTCGAAGCTCGGCCCGTCGAGGGAGACGACGAGGCAGGCGACCCCCCGGGCCCGCAGGTCGGCGAGCGGCCGGACCCAGGCCCGGTCGGGCGAGGGCGTGATGACGACCGCGGTCATGCCCCGCCGGAGCCGCGGCAGGCCCGTGACGAGGGCCTCGACGAGACGAGTGTCGCCGTCCGCCTCGACGGCCGCGAGGAGCTGCATGATCTTCTGGTGCTGTCGCGAGCCCCGGTCGGCGGGCAGGACGACGGTCCGATGGCCGGTCGCGGTCAGGCCGACGGCGCGCTTCTCCCCGACGGCCCGGTCGGCGATGGACGCCGCGGCGCGGACGGCCACCTCGAGCGTGGACTCGTCCCCCTCCCCGGCCTGGACGGTCGCGTCGAGGTCGAGGAAGATCCAGGCGTCCGCGGTCTGCTCCAGGTCGAACTCCTTGACCTGGATCTCCCCGTAGCGCGCCGTCGTCTTCCAGTGGATCCGGTTGAAGCTGTCGCCGGGGGCGTACGGCCGGACCGTCGTCGCCAGCGGCGTCGTCTGGAGCGTCCGCTCCGGCGCCGAATGCGTGCCCTCGATGTTCGCCGCCGGCAGCCGCCAGCGCGGCAGCGGGTCGACGCGCGGGTAGACCATGACCGAGACGGCGTGGCCGACGGTCGCGCCAGCCTCGAAGAAGCCGAACGGGTCGCCGGTCCGGATCTGGAGCGGCTCGATGCGGAACGTGCCCCGGCGGGTGAGCGGCACGCGGGCGACCCAGGCCCGCTCCGAGGTGGGCCCGAGCGAGAGGGCGCGGCCGGGGATGGCGACCGGCAGGTCGGTCGGGTTGTGGGCCTCGAGCCAGGGCTTGGGGACGCGGCTCGTGTTGCGGAGCGTGTACGTGGTCCGCAACTCCTCGCCGACGTGGCCGTGGAGGCGGTCCACCGCGTAGCCCGCCTCGAGGTCGGTCAGGCCGAGGCGGGTCAGGACGTAGCTCCCCCCGACGGCGAGCAGGCCCAGGTAGACGAGGTAGAAGAGGAACGGCAGCCCCGTCGAGAAGGCGGCCACGAGCAGCACGATCGCGACGAGCAGGAGCTGCAGCCGGCGGAGCATCGTCCGCCTCAGCCGGCGCCGGCGCCCATGTTCCCGGCCGTCGCTACTGGTCGCCCGCGGGCGGGTCGGCCGTCACCGGCGCGGTGGCAGGGACGCTTTCGGGCTGGGGCCGGCCCGGCGCGTCCGGCCGCACCCCGGCGACGCGGACGCCGCCCGTCGTCCGGACGGCCTCGACGGGCACGGAGCCGAGCAGCTCGCGGACGACCTGGCCCGGGTCGACGTCGTGGATCGAGGCGCTGGTCTTGATGATGAGACGGTGGGCGAGGGCGGGCTCGGCCAGCAGCTTCACGTCGTCGGGGATGACGTAGTCGCGGCCGAGCAGCCCAGCCAGCGCCTGGCCGGCCCGATACAGGGCGAGCGAGCCGCGGGGCGAGGCGCCCAGGTAGACGTCCGGGTGATTCCGCGTCGCGCCGACGAGGCGGACGATGTAGTCGGCCACCGTGGGGTCGACGTAGACGCCCTTGACCTCCTGCTGGAGCGAGCGGAGCTGCTCGACCGAGAGGACCTCCTGGAGATCGTCGAGCGGGTGGACGACCTTCTGTTCGTCGAGGATCTCGATCTCCTCCTCCGGCCTCGGGTAGCCGAGGCGGAGGCGGAGCATGAACCGGTCGAGCTGCGCTTCCGGCAGGGCGAACGTGCCCTCGTACTCGATCGGGTTCTGCGTGGCGATGACGAGGAACGGCTCGGGCATGGGATGGGTCACGCCGTCGATGGTCGCCTGGCGCTCCTCCATGCACTCGAGCAGCGCGGACTGTGTCTTCGGGGTGGCCCGGTTGATCTCGTCGGCCAGGACGACCTGGGCCAGGATGGGCCCGGGCCGGAACTCGAACTCCTGGGTCTTCTGGTTGTAGATGGAGAGACCGGTCACGTCGGACGGCAGCAGATCCGGGGTGAACTGGATGCGCCGGAACGTGCAGCCGAGGCTCCGGGCGATGGCCTTGGCCATGACCGTCTTGCCGGTCCCGGGGACGTCCTCGATGAGCAGGTGGCCGCGGCACAGCAGGGCCACCAGGGCGAGGCGAACCTCGTGATGCTTGCCGACGATGACGCGCTCGACGTTGGCGACGACCCGCTCGCCGTACTCCTGGATCCTGGCGCTCATCTCGCCTCCGCGGTGGTGGCGGCCGGCCTGGCGCCGGCGACGACGGCGCGGCAGGGTGTCGGTTCGGGGCCGCGGCGATGCCGCGTCCAGTGATAGTACGACCGGGACGTCGGGATGGTTCGCCACGTGACATCCGGGCCCGCGGCCCCGGGCAAGACGCCGGGACGCGACCGGGCGCGGTGTCGTCAGCGGGGCGCGGCCTCGGCGAACGGCCGCGGCCGGCCCGCCCCGAGGGCGGCCAGGAGCTGCGGGACCATGAGCGCCGCGACGATGCCGATCGCCGCCGACCACGACCCCGTCGCATCGTGGACGAGCCCCACCGCGAGCGGCCCGAACGCGGCGATGACGTAGCCGACGCTCTGCGCGAAGACGGACAGTCGGGCGGTCTCCTCGGCCGTCCGCGAGCGGAGGACGATGACCGTCAGGACGAGCGGGAACGTCGCGCCCTGGCCCGCCCCCACGAGGACCGCCCACAGCGGCGGCGCGGCGAGCGGGGCGACGGCGATGCCGGCCAGGCCCGCGGCGGTCGCCAGTGTCGCCACGACGAGGTGCGGCCGCTGGTCCGGGACGCGGGCGGCGAGGCTCGGGGCGACGAACGAGGCGCCGGTCCCGACGAGGATCGCCAGGCCGAGCAGGCCGCCCGCCGCGACCGGCGGCAGCCCGAGGCCGGTGTAGACCGAAGGCAACCAGGCCAGGACGGCGTAGAAGCCGAGCGACTGGATCCCGAACAGGACCGCGACCTGCCAGGCCAGCGGCGACCGGGCGAGCTGTGTCGCCCGGGCCGGCGGCCCGGCCGCCACGACGGGCTCGGAGACGCCGGACCGGAGGCGCGGCAGCCAGGCCGCGATGGCGAGGCCGATCGGCACGAGCCAGGCGGCGAAGCCGCCCCGCCAACCGACGGCGAGCAGGGCCGCCAGGGGTACCGCGGTCCCGGCGGCGACGGCCGAGGCGAGGCTGAGGACCGTCGTGTAGAGGCCCGTGACCAGGCCCGCGCGCTCCGGGAACTCGAGCTTGACGATGACGGGCAGCAGGACGTTGGCGACCGCGATGGACCCCCCGACGAGCACCGTCCCGGCCAGGAGGGTCGCCGGCGACGGCCCGAGCCGCAGCAGCGTTCCCAGGCCGAGCCCGACCAGCGCTGTGACGACGGTGTGCTCCGGACCGAGGCGCCGAGCGATCGGCCGGGCCAGCGGCGAGAGCAGCCCGAAGCACAGGACCGGCACGGTGGTGAGCACGGACGCCGTGGCCGCCGACAGGCCCAGGTCCGCCCTGATCGGGGCGAGCAGCGGCCCGACCACGGCCAGGGCCGGCCGCAGGTTCGCCGCGGTCGCCAGGACGGCGAGAGCGAGCAGCAGTCGACGGCGACGGCCGCGCGGCGCGACCTCGACACCCACGCGTCCACGCGCCGCCACCCCGGCTGGGCGGGTCACGGCCCGGTCAGCCGCGCAGCAGGGTGAGTGCGCCGACCCAGCCGGTCATCACCGCGCCAAGCGCGCCCATGACCGCCAGGAACACCTCGCCGCCGGCCCAGCCGGCGATCGCGACGAGGGCGAAGAGCACCGTCATCACCAGGGCGATCGCGGCCAGGCCCAGCCGCTCCAGCCACGGGCGGGGTCCGCGGCCCGGCTCCGGCGCCGGCGTCACTGGGCCAACTCCTTGAGGTAGTACGTCATGAGCTGGCCGGCCATGGGCGCCGCCCGGGCGCCGCCGCCGCCGCCGTGCTCGACGACGACCGCGATCGCGACCTTCGGCTGATCGACCGGAGCGAAGCCGATGAACCACGAGTTCGGCTCGCCCGAGCCGCCGAGCTGGGCCGTCCCGGTCTTGCCGGCTGTCGGGATGCCGGGGACCTTGGCCCCCGGCGTGAAGTAGCTCCCCCACTCGCTCTCGACCGCCTGCTCCATCGCCGCCTTCACGGTGTCCGCCACGTCAGGGGCCACCACGTCCCGCCACGACTGGGGATCGATCCGGTGGACGGTCCCGCTGCGATCGGTGAGGCCGGTCACGAGCTCGGGGCGCATCAGCTGCCCACCGTTGGCGACCGCGGCCGCGACGAGGGCCATCTGGAGCGGCGTGACGAGCACCTCGGCCTGGCCGTAGGCCGCGTTGGCGAGCTCGACGTCGTCCTTGAAGCCGCCCCCGATGTTCCCGCCCCCGTTCGTGATCTGACTCGCCGCCGTCGGCAGGTCGAACGGGATCGGCGCCCCGAAGCCGAGCTGCTCGGCCTCGGCCGACAGGCCTGCCCCGCCCAGCTTCAGGCCGGTCAGCGCGAAGTAGATGTTGCAGCTCACCTCGACCGCATGGACGAAGTCGAGCGCCTCGCCGTCCGTGAACGGATGGTGGCCGTCGACGACCTTGTATCCGGAGACGATGAGGCCGTTCGTCTCGGCCGCTGGCTGCTGGGGGAACGTCGTCGAGGGGGCGATCGCCCCGCTGCCCAGGGCGGCCAGGGCGGTCACGATCTTGAAGACTGAGCCCGGCACGTAGAGCCCCTGGACCGCCCGGTCGAGGAGGGGCTTGCCCGGGTCGGCCTGGAGGGCAGCCCAGGCGGCCTTCGCCGTCGCGGGGTCGGCGATCGCCGAGGCGTCGAAGGTCGGGGTGGAGGCCATGGCCAGGATGTGGCCGGTGCTCGGGTCGAGCATCACGACGGCGCCGCGGTCCTTGCCGAGCAGGGCCGTCGCCCGCTCCTGGAGCGGCAGCGAGAGGCTCAGGGTCAGGTCCGAGGGGTCGTACGGCGACGCCTGGAACTTGCGGAGCATGTCCGCAACGGGGTCCGCGCTCCGGATCCCCGTCAGCTGGGCGTCGAAGGCCCGCTCCAGGCCGGCGGTCCCGTACAGCAGCGAGGCATACCCGAGGACGCCGCTCAGCGAGGGGTCGGCGTAGACCCGGTAGGTCTGGCCCGCGGCATCGATCGCGTTCGAGGCGAGGACCTTGCCGTCGCGGTCCAGGATCCGGCCGCGGACCACCTGCCGCGCTGCGGCGATGATGGCCGGGTTGTCGGGCGCTGCGGAGAGCGGCTGCGCCTGCATGACCTGCCAGTACCCGTCCCCGCCGGCCAGGACGACGAACGCGAGCACCAGGACCAGGCCGACGCGGAGCACGTTGCGGCCGAGCGGCGCTCGCTGGCCACCCCAGTCCGTCATCAGCGAGCCCCCCGGTCCACGAGCCTCGCCAGTCGGCCGCCCGGCGGCCGCGGCGGGGGCGGGGCCTCGACGCCCCTGTCGGAGAGCGCGAGCAGCAGGCCGACCACGAGGGCGTTGGCGAGGAGCGATGAGCCGCCGTACGAGACGAAGGGCAGGGTGATCCCGGTGAGCGGGATGAGCTTGAGGTTGCCGGCCGCGATGACGAAGGCCTGGACCCCGACGACGAGGGTCAGCCCCGTCGCGAGGAGGGCCCGGAAGTCGTCGGCGGCCGCGGCTGCGATCCGCAGCCCCCGTTCGACGATGACGAGGTACAGACCGAGGACGGCAAGCACGCCGACCAGCCCGAGCTCCTCGCCCAGCGCGGCGAACACGAAGTCCGTGTTCACCTCCGGGATCGGCAGGTTGCCGCCGATGGTCGGCAGGCCGGCGCCGAGGCCCGTCCCCAGGATGCCGCCCCGGCCGAAGGCGTAGAGGGCCTGGACGACCTGGTAACCGGCTCCCTGGGCGACGGACCAGGGGTCGAGCCAGATGTCGACGCGCTCGCGGACGACGCCGAACAGCTTGTAGGCGAGGAAGCTGCCGACGACGAAGGCGGCCAGGCCGAGTACGACGTACGTCGCCCGCCCCGTGGCGACGTAGAGCAGCAGGAGGAAGACCGCGAAGAAGAGCAGCGCCGCGCCGAGGTCCCGCTGGACGACGACGATAAGCAGGGCCAGGGCCCACATCGCGACCATCGGGATGAGGTACGGCAGGGGTGGCAGTCGGAACGGTCCGAGGCGCGTGTACTGCTCGACGAGGAGGGGCCGGTTCTCCGAGAGGTAGGCGGCCAGGAAGACGACGAGGATCACCTTGAGCAGCTCGGACGGCTGGCCGCTGATCGGACCGAGATGGATGTCGAGGGTCGCCCCGTTGCGGTCCCGGCCCAGGACGAAGGTGGCCAGCAGGAGGGCGATCCCGGCCGCCGCCCAGGTGTACTTGTAGAGCCGCAGCCAGCTGTCGTTGCGGACGATGATGGCCAGGACCGAGGCGACGACGATGGCCAGGACGAGCCAGGCGAGCTGGGCCTGGGCGAGCCCGAGGGTCGTCCCACCGAACGACTGCTGGACGAGCTCCTGGGGCAGCCGGATCATCACGAGCAGGCCGATGCCGCCGAGCAGCCCCATCGCCGGCAGGAGCACCTGGTCCGTCCGCCGGCCGGCCAGGACCTGGGCGAAGTGACCGATGCCGAGGGCGATCAGGTAGCTGACGACCACGCCACCATCCGCGGGGTCGAGGCGGTGCGTTCGGTACAGGCCGAGCGACACGGAGCCGGCGACGAGGACGACGGCCACCAGGACGAGCAGGCCGAGCTCGCGGGGCCGCGGCCGCGGCTTGACCCCGCGCAACGCTGCGAAGGGATCGCTGCGGGGCCGGGCGGTCGCCGCGCTCACGATCTGGGCCGCTCGAGGCGGAGGCGGACCCGCCCCACCTGGATCTCGTCGCCGAAGCCGAGGGGCGCGATGTCCTCGATCAGGCTGCCGTTGACGTAGGTCCCGTTGGTGCTGCCCCGGTCTTCCAGGTACCAGGCCCGGCCGCGGAACGTGAGCGCGGCGTGCTGGGCGGAGGCGAAGGCATCGTCGATGACGACGGTGTTGTTCACATCCCGGCCGAGGGTCGTCACCGCGTCGAGCGGGAAGACGGCCCCCGGCGGTGGCTCGCCCTCGGGCGAGGCGACCACGACGAGCCGGCCGAGCTCGCTGCCCGGCTCTCGAGCGGCGCTCCGCAGGTCGCGCAGCAGGACGCGCACGACTGCGAACAGGAAGAGGTAGAGGAGACCAAGGAAGGCCAGGCGCGCGATCCACAGGGAGAGCAGGAAGCCATCCATCAGGCGGCCCGGGCCGCGCCCGTCCCGCCCCCGCTCCTCATCGCTCCGGGCCCGACTCGACGACGAGTGTCGTGTCGCCTAGCTGGACCCGGTCGCCGAGCCCGAGCACCACCTCCTCGACGAGCTGGCCGTTGACGCGCGTCCCGTTCGTGCTGCCGAGGTCGGTCAGGACGAGCGACCCAGACCGCGCCTGCAGACGGGCGTGGTAGCGCGAGACGCGGCCGTCGTGCAGGACGAGGCCGTTGTCGCGGGCCCGGCCCACCGTCAGCAGCGAGCCGTCGACGCGGACCTCGCGCTGCGTGCCGTCCGGCGCAATGAGCCGCAGCCGGGCGACAGGCGCGCGGATCTTCGGTACCTCGAAGACCCGGGTCTGCTCCACGGGGACCGCGTCGTCGCCGAGGCGCTGCCAGTCCCCCGCCGCGGCGGGCTCGCCGACCTCGCCAGCGTCCGCCCCGGCGCGCCTCGGCTGCTCGGCGGAGTCAGCCTCGCCCGGCTCGGCCTCGTCGACGCCGCCGATCGCCCCGTGCTCGCCCGGCGGAACCTCGGCGCGCTCCTGGCGGGGGCCGGCGCCGCCCCGGCTCGGACCCACGAACCGGGACGCGACGCGCACCTCGCCGGCCGGCACGGCCGGATCCGGGACGAGAGCCACCTGGGGACGGTCGACCAGCGTGTAGCGGTGCGCCCGGGCGTAGGTGAGGGCACCGTCGGCCAGTTCGGCCGCGAGGCTCGGTGCGACATCGCCGAACGCCGCGAGATCCGCGGGGTGCAGTCGGACGACGTAGCGGTTCGGCACGAGGGTGCGCTCCACGCCGGTCAGGCGCTCGTCCTCCATCGCCCGCTCGATCCGGTGCTGGAGCTGGACGGGTTGGAGCTGGACGTGGAAGAGACGGGCGGCCGGCCGCTCGAAGATCCGCTCGAAGAACCGCTCGAAGGCAGCGAATGGGCGCATATCCGGAGGCGGAGTCTAGCAGGCGCGTCGCCCGGGACCGGAGCCGACCTCGGCTGCCGGAACCCCGGATGACCTTCGGACGCCCGCACGGGGACCATCGGGCCAGCGCTCCGGGTACCTGCGTGTCCGGGGCGGGCGGACCGCTAGGCTATACTCTGCCTCCCGCCCGGAGGCTCACCCCGCCGGGAGGTCGGTGCGTGAGTCGGGGGCACGATGTCGGAGATCCTCACCGAGTCCTTCTGCGAACGCTGTGGCACCCGCTACACGTTCCAGCCGGTCGCGCCCCGCACCGGGCGGATCGGGCGGCTCAAGGTCCTCAGCAAGGGGCTCCGCAACTACGTCCTGAGCGACGAGACGACCCTCGAGGAGGCGCTCGCCGACGCGCGGAGCGATGAGGAGCGCGAGGTCTCGTCGCGCCAGCTCGACGCCTTCCACCAGGCCTTCAACTTCTGCATGTCGTGCCGTCAGTACACGTGCGCGAACTGCTGGAACGCCGCCGAGGGCCGATGCCTGAGCTGCGCCCCGAACCTGGGGCGGGACATCCTCCCGGCGCCGTTCGCGGACGCCGCGTCGGAGACCGTGACGGCCGCTGGCAACGGCCACGTCCCTGAGGAGATGCCGAGCCCCGTCATCGAGGCGTCCGCTTGGCCGGCCATCGATCTCGCCCCGCGGCCCGATGAGGAGGCCGAGCTCGTCGAGCCGACGGAGGCCGAGGCTCTCGAGCTGGCCGAAGCGGGCGCGCACGCGGCCTCGCGCCTGGAGCAGCTCCTCGCCCCGCGCGAGACACCGGCCGAGTCCGCTTCGGCCGACGAGGCCGCGGCGCTGGCTGCCCCGGCCGAGGGCGCTTCGGGCGAGCCGACCGCCGCGACGGAGGCCCCTTCGGCTCAGGAAGTCGAGACCCAGGCGGTAGTGGTCGAGCCGCAGCCCGTCGTCGAGGCAGCGCCCGAGGCCGTCGCGGTCGAGTCCCTTGCAGCCGAGCCCGCGGGCGGCGTCAGCGAGCCCGTGGCGGTCGAGGCCCAGGCCGCGACGGTCGAGCGGCAGCCCGCTGTCGAGGCAGCGCCCGAGCCGGACGAGGCAGGGCCCGAGCCGGTCGCGGTCGAGGCCCAGGCCGCGATGGTCGAGCCGCAGCCCGTCGTCGAGGCGGTGCCCGAGCCCGTCGCCGTCGAGCCCATCGCAGCCGAGCCAGGGGCTGCCGTCATCGAGCCCGTCGGGGTCCAACCTGCGGCCCTGGCCGAGCCGCAGCCCGTCGTCGAGGCAGCGTCCGAGCTGATCGAGGCAGCGCCCGAGCCTGTTGCGGCAGAGCAGGCTCGGTCGGCTGCGCGCCAGACGCGCGATCTGTTCGCCCGATTCCGGCCGCATCGTCACCCGGCGGCCCCTCCGCTGCACCCCGCTCCCGAGCGGGAGACCGAGGCCGCGCCGGTCCCGCCGATCGCCGACCCCGGGACCCTCGAGGCCGTCGAAGCCACGCCACAGCCGACGGTCGAAGCCACGCCACAGCCGGCCGTCGAGCCCGCGCCGACCCCCGTCGCCGCCGAGCCACCCGAGGCCGGCTGGCAGGTCGTCGCGCCCGAGACGCCCGCGGCAGCGGTCGCTCCGGTCCCCTCCCCGACGGGTCCGGCCCAAGCCCCGCTGCAGTCGCCGCTGCCCGCCGAGCCGGCAGCCGCGCCGACCTGGCCCACCGCGCCGACCTGGCCGTCACAGCCGGCGCGCCCCCCGGCTTCCGCCGACCGGATCGCTGCGCCGTGGGAGATGCCGACCCCGCCGGCCGGCTGGCCCCTCCCGCCGCAGAGTCCCGCGGCACCGAGCAGCGGACCGCAATGGCCCGCGCCCCAGGCCGCGTCGACTCCCGCGGCACCGGCCCCGCCCCGCCCGGGTGACATCTGGGACGCCTCGAGTCGGGATGTCCTGGGTCGTCCCGGCTCCGGCGTCCAGGCCTGCGTCAGTTGCGGCCTGCCGCTCTCGGCGACCGCCCGGTTCTGCCGTCGCTGCGGAACCCGCCAGGGCTGACCCGCCCGGCGCAAGCGCGTCAGGTCAGCGGCTGATCAGGCCGAGTCGCCCTGGCCGAGCCGCCGGCTGGCCGCGCCGCGGTGAGGCTCAGGCGTCCAGGTCCTCGAACAACCCTGGCTGGAGGTCCGCCGCGTCCACGTGACGCCCGGGCCGCAGCAACCGGCGGATCTGCGAGCTGCGGACGAAGCGGCGATTGCCCAGCTTGATGCTCTGCAGCCGGCCGGCCCGCGCCCAGCGCCCGACGGTGCCCGGCGTGAAGTGGACGTTGGAGGCGGCCAGCAGCCGCGACGCGTCGTCCAGGCTGATCCAGTCCGAAGGCGGCCGGGGCATCGCTCAGCCGGCAGCGCTGCCGCCGCTCGAGCCCGACGAGCCGGACGAGCTCGTACCCGTGCTCGCACTCGACGCACCTGGAGCCGCCGACGATCCCGCGGACTCGCCGCTCGGCGAATCAGACGCGCCGGCGCCTCCGGACCCCGTCGATCCGTCCGCGCCGCGCCCGGAGCCGTCGGCACCATCGCCGGCTGCCTTCGACTTGCGGGCCGGGGCCGACCCCCGCTCCTTGCGGGCCCAGCCGGAGCCCTTGAAGACCACCGCCGGCGGCGCGAACGCCTTGCGCATCGGGCCGCCGCAGACCGGACAGGTCGACGGGCCGTGGCCATGGACCCCGTGGACGACCTCCATGCGGTGGCCGCAGGACGAGCAGACGTAGTCGTAGATGGGCACGCTGGCGCTTCTCCGATGACGCTGGTCAGCCCCGCAGCAGGCGCATGCCGCACTTGGGGCAGTAGAACGCCCGCTCGTGGGCCGACGCGAAGCCACAGTGGGCACAGACGAGGCCGCCCCGGCCGGCTGCCGGCACCGGCCGCTCGACGCGGGCGATGCCGAGGGCGTGCTGGTTGGCCAGGATGTTGGTGAACAGGCCGCCGAGCAGGCGCGTGGCGGTCCGGTCAGTGTCGCCACGAACGCCCTTGCCGCCCCAGCCGACGACGGCCCGGACGATCATGTCGCCCGTCGCCTCGTCCCAGTGCGACGCGACGCCGCCGACGATCGCGTTGTACTCGGGGTAGCCGGACGTGTCCGTCTCCCCGTCGAGCATGGCGCAGGCGAACGTGTCGAAGGCGAGGTCGATGGCGTCGATCGACTCGAGCACGACGAGGGCATGCCGCGTGACCGGGCTGTGGACATGGTGGGCGTTCAGCCACTGCATCGCCTCCGAGGGGCGGGCGATGACCGGCGTGGCCTCGCTGAACTCGATCGGCAGCGGCTCGACGACCTCGATCTCGCTCTGGGCGAGGCCCATCAGCATCGACGGCAGCTCCGCCAGGGCCCGTGGCCCGGCCTGGATGCGGACGCCCTCGCTCGACTTGCCGGCGTAGTAGAGCTTGAGCGAGTACTCCTGGGCCGAGACTTCCTCGGGCAGTGGCAACGCTGGGGCCGGCGCTGGCGCGGCCCCGTCATGCGGACGGCGCTTCAGGAAATCGAGCGGCACGGAGCGATCCCCCTGCGGATGACGGGCCAATGGTAGCAGCGCGCCGGAGGCCCTCGTCGAGCGTGACCTTCGGCGCTCCGCTGGTCCCGCCCGCGCGTCGCCGGACGCCGGGCGCGAGCGCGGCCGGCTACCGGCCGAGACGGGCGGCCAGCAGCGCCACCTGATGGGCCAGCTCGGCCTCCCGGGCGCGCGCCCCCTCGACGACGGGCGGCGGTGCCTTGGCGACGAAGGCCTCGTTGGCGAGCCGTGCCCGGGCGGCGGCGAGGAGCCGCTCCGCCTCGGCCAGCTCGCGTTCGAGGCGGGCCCGCTCGCCGGCTGCCGCTGCGTCGTCGACGACGGCGGGCCGGACCGCGGCCTCGAGCTCGCCGGCCAGGACGGCGAGGGCCCCCTCCCCGACCTCGGCCCGGAGATCGTCCCGGGTCGATCGCCGCTCGAGCGGGCGGGCTCGGGCGAGCCGCTCGAGCGCCGGCCGCAGGCCATCGAAGGCCGACCAGAGGGCCGGTGGGACGAACACGTCGGTCGGCAGCCAGGCGGCCGGGTCGACCTTCGCCTCGGCTCGCGCGTTCCGGATCGCCCGGACGAGCTCGATGAGAGCCCCGAGGTCCGCATCGGCCGCGGCATCGACGGGGCCGCTCGACGGCCAGCGGGCGACCATGAGCGACTCGGGGTCCGTGGGCCGGTGCGGGAGCCGCTCCCAGATGGCCTCGGTCACGAAGGGCATGACCGGGTGCAGCAGACGGAGGTACGTGTCGAGCACCTCGACGAGCGTCCACCAGGTCGCGGCCTGCTGGGCGTCGCTCGCTGCCCCCGGGGCCAGGCGGACCTTCGCGAACTCGAGCGCCCAGTCGCAGTACTCGGACCAGATCGCCTCGTACAGCAGGCGGCAGGCCTCCCCGAAGGCGAAGTCGGCCATCGCGGCGTCCACCGCGCGGACGGTGGCCGCGGCGCGCGAACGGATCCAGCGGTCCGCCGGCGCCAGGTGGGCCTCGTCGGGCGCGGCCAGCGGGGCGTCGACGGAGACCGCCGCCGGACGGGCGCCGAGCACGAACCGCGCCGCGTTCCAGAGCTTGTTGGTGAAGTTCCGGGCGTTCTCGAGCTTCTCCCGGCCGAGCCGCAGGTCGTTGCCCGGCGCGGTGCCGTTGATGAGGGCGAAGCGCAGCGCGTCGGCGCCGATCTCGTCGATCGCCTCGAGTGGGTCGACGACGTTCCCCTTCGTCTTGGACATCTTCTGGCCGTACGGGTCGCGCACGAGGCCGGACAGGTAGACCGTCTCGAACGGCGCGTCGCCCAGGAGGTGGATGCCCAGCATCATCATCCGCGCCACCCAGAAGAAGATGATGTCGTAGGCCGTCTCCATGACCGTGCCCGGGTAGAACCGGGCGAGGTCGGGGGTCGGTTCGGGCCAGCCGAGGGTCGAGAACGGCCACAGGCCCGAGCTGAACCAGGTGTCGAAGATGTCCGGGTCCTGCTGGAGCTCGGCTGCCGGCCGAGCGCAGACCTCGCAGGCCGACGGACCGACGGGGTCGGCGCTGACCGTGACGTGGCCGTCCGGGCAGTACCAGGCCGGGATGCGGTGACCCCACCACAGCTGGCGGGAGACGTTCCAGTCGCGGATCTCGGTCAGCCAGTGCTCCCAGACCTTCTCGAAGCGTTCCGGGAGGATCCGCGTCCGGCCGCTCCGGGTCGCCGCCAGGGCGGCCTCGGCGAGCGGCTTCGTCCGCACGAACCACTGCGTCTTGAGGCGCGGCTCCACGACGTCGTTCGAGCGCTGGCAGCGGCCGATGACCATCTCGTGCGGCTTCGAGCCCTCGAGGTCGCCGGCCGCGTCGAGGCGGGCCAGGATCTCGTGGCGGGCGTCGTAGCGGTCCAGCCCGGCGAAGGCCGCCCCGTTGTCGTTGACCCGGCCCTCGTCGTCGAGGACGGTGATGGCTGCCAGGCCATGGCGCCTGCCCGTCTCGTAGTCGTCGTGGTCGTGGGCGGGGGTGATCTTCACCGCGCCCGTCCCGAAGGCCGGGTCGACGACCGCGTCGGCGATGATCGGCACGACCCGCTCGACGAACGGGATGAGGACGCGCTGTCCGACGAGGGCGCGGTAGCGTGGGTCGTCGGGATGGACGGCGACCGCCGTGTCGCCGAGGATCGTCTCGGGGCGCGTCGTGGCCACGCTGATCCAGCGGCCCGGCTCGGGAGCACCGTGCTCGTCGACCAGGTGGTAGCGGATCGTCCAGAGCGTGCCGCTCTCGGGCGTCGGGACGACCTCCAGGTCTGAGAGGCTCGTCCGGCAGCCCGGGCACCAGTTGATGAGCGCCTCGGTCCGGTAGGCGAGGTCCTCGCGGTAGAGGCGGGCGAAGGCTTCCCGCACCGCGCGCGCCGAGACCTCGTCCATCGTGAAGCGGAGCCGGCTCCAGTCGAGCGAGGCGCCGAGCCGCCGCTGCTGGGTCAGCATCACCTCGCGGGTCTCGGTGATGAACCGCCACATCCGTTCGAGGTACCGCTCGCGGCCCAGGCTCTGGCGCGTCTCGCCCTCCGCGGCGATGAGCCGGTCCAGGACGTACTGGGCGGCGATAGAGGCGTGGTCGAGGCCGGGCAGGAAGAGGGTCGGCCGCCCGAGCATCCTGGCGTGACGGACCATCAGGTCCTCGACGCCGGAGCGCTGAGCGTGACCGAGGTGGAGCGAGCCGGTGACGTTGGGTGGCGGCTGGATGACGACGAACGGCGGCAGGGCGTGGTCGGCGGTCGAGCCCGCCCCATCCGGGGCGAAGACGTCCGCCGCGAGCCAGCGCTCGTAGATCCGGGCCTCGACCTCGGCCGGCTGGTAGGCCTTCGCGAGTTCGGCCGTGGCCTCGTCTGGCCGCGCCATCGGCCGCTCTGCCTGCTCCGTCATGCCCTGCTCCGTCTGTCGGCGGCCGGTCGCTGACCCGCCGCGAAACGAAACGCCCCGCTCGTCCAGCGGACGAACGGGGTCGTGGTACCACCTGCTGGTTCGACGCCCGCCGGGGCGGGCATCCTCTCGGGCGCGCTATCGGACGCCGGCCGTCACGGCTCGCGAGCGACCTTCGCGTCGTCCTGGCCTGCGCGGGCTCCCAGCCGCTGACCCACGCTCTCTGGCCGGCCGGTGCCGGACGCTACTCCTCTCGGTCCCCGCCGCGAGGCGGTCAGGGTAGCACAGCGCGATCGCGCAGCAGCCCACCGGAACCACGCCGCCGAGCGACTCGTTCGTTACCGCGCTGCAAGGGACCTGCAAGCCGGTGGCGACGCTGCCCGTGGCGAGGGCGAGCCGTTGGCGAGCGTACGTTCGAAGGCAGGACGACTCCCGCGAGGCCCCGGTCCCGCCGCGCCGCCCGCCGAACCAGCCACAGCCACCTGGGGGACCCATGGGCCACACCGTCTCTGACCAGCTCGTCGACCGCCTCCACGCCTGGGGTGTCCGCCGCATCTACGGCTTCCCCGGCGACGGCATCAACGGCATCCTGGGCGCCCTGCGCCGCGCCGACGACCGCGTCCGCTTCATCCAGGCCCGCCACGAGGAGATGGCGGCGTTCACCGCCTGCGGCCACGCCAAGTGGACCGGCGAGATCGGCGTCTGCCTGGCGACGAGCGGTCCGGGCGCGATCCACCTGCTCAACGGCCTGTACGACGCGAAGCTCGACCACCAGCCCGTGCTGGCGATCGTCGGCCAGTCGCCGCGCAGCGCGCTCGGCGGCCGATACCAGCAGGAGGTGGACCTGCTGTCGCTCTTCAAGGACGTCGCCAGCGAGTACGTCCACATGCTGGTCGACCCGTCGCAGACGCTCCACCTGATCGACGAGGCGGTCCGGGTCGCCCTGGCCGAGCGGACCGTGACCTGCCTCATCCTCCCGGGCGACGTCCAGGAGCTCGCGGCGAGCGAGCCGAAGTGGTCCCACGCGACCATCCACACCAGCGTCGGCTACACCCGGCCGCGGGTCATCCCGCCGGACGACGAGCTGCGGCGGGCCGCCGACGTGCTCAACGGCGGCAAGCGGGTGGCGATGCTCGTCGGGGCGGGCGCGACCGGGGCGACCGACGAGGTCGTCCGGACCGCCGACCTGCTCGGGGCCGGGATCGCCAAGGCGCTGCTCGGCAAGGACGTCGTGCCGGACGACCTGCCCTTCGTCACCGGCTCGATCGGCCTCCTCGGGACCAAGCCCTCCTGGGACATGATGCAGGAGGCCGACACACTGCTGATGGTCGGCAGCAGCTTCCCCTACTCCGAGTTCCTGCCGCCCGAGGGCCGCGCCCGCGGCGTCCAGATCGACCTCGACGCCCGGATGATCGGCCTGCGCTACCCGATGGAGGTCAACCTCGTCGGCGACGCCCGCTCGACCCTGCAGGCGCTCATCCCGCTCCTCGAGCGCAGGACCGACCAGGGCTGGCGCCAGTCGCTGGAGGGCAAGGTGGCCGACTGGTGGAAGCTGCTGGAGACGCGGGCGATGGAGCCGGCCGAGCCGGTCAACCCGCAGCGGCTGTTCTGGGCCCTCTCGCCGGTCCTGCCCGATGGGGCGATCGTCAGCTCCGATTCGGGCTCCGCGGCGGACTGGTACGCCCGCGACGTCAAGCTCCGGCGCGGGATGCGCGCCTCGCTCTCGGGCAACCTCGCCACGATGGGGCCCGGGGTCCCCTACGCTATCGCCGCCAAGTTCTGCCACCCCGACCGGGTCGCGGTCGCCCTCGTCGGCGACGGGGCGATGCAGATGAACGGCATCAACGGGCTCATCACGATCGCCAAGTACTGGCGCGAATGGAGCGACCCGCGGCTCGTCGTCCTCGTCCTCAACAACCGGGACCTCAACCAGGTGACCTGGGAGCAGCGCGTCCTCGTCGGCGACCCGAAGTTCGAGGCGTCCCAGGAGATCCCGGACTTCCCGTACGCACGCTACGCCGAGTCGCTCGGCCTGCGCGGGCTCCGCGTGGAGCGGCCCGACCAGGTCGAGGGCGCCTGGGCCGAGGCATTCGCCGCTGACCGCCCGGTCGTCGTCGAGGCCATCACCGACCCGGACGTCCCGCCCCTCCCGCCCCACATCAGCTTCGACCAGGCCCGCGCCTTCAGCGCGGCCGTCGTGAAGGGCGACCCCGACCGAGTCGGCATCATCAAGGAGTCCGTCCGCCAGCTCGTCGAGCCGAGCATCCGGCGGTAGGCGGAGGAGGGGTTCCGCGATGGCCATCGTCTCATCGCCCCGCGGCGCGGCCGTGCCCGTCGAGGCGGTCTCGGTCGCGGCGTACCGCGTCCCGACCGACGCCCCCGAGGCGGATGGCACGTTCGCCTGGGACGCCACGACCGCCGTCGTCGTCGAGGTGACCGCGGGCGGCCAGGTCGGCCTCGGCTACACGTACGCCGACACCGCGACCGCCGCGCTCGTCCGCGACCTGCTGGCCGACGTCGTCCGCGGCCGCGATGCGCTCGCCGTGCCGGCCGCCTGGGCGGCGATGGTCGGGGCGATCCGCAACCTCGGCCGACCGGGCATCGCCTCGATGGCGGTCGCAGCGGTCGACGTCGCCCTCTGGGACCTCAAGGCCAAGCTGCTCGACGTCGCCCTCGTCGACCTCCTCGGAGCCGCCCACGACGCGGTCCCGGCGTACGGGAGCGGCGGCTTCACGAGCTACTCCCCGGACCAGCTTCGGCAGCAGCTCGACGGCTGGGCCGCCGACGGACTGCGGATGGTGAAGATGAAGGTCGGCAGCCGGCCGGAAGAGGACCTTGCCCGCGTCAGCACGGCCCGCTCGGCGGTCGGGCCGGACGTCCAGCTCTTCGTCGACGCGAACGGGGCCTACGAGCGCAAGCAGGCGCTCTGGTTCGCCGAGGCGTATCGCGACCTCGACGTCCGCTGGTTCGAGGAGCCGGTCTCGAGCGACGACCTCGACGGACTGCGCCTGCTGCGCGATCGCGGCCCCGGCTCGATGGCGGTCGCCGCCGGCGAGTACGGCTACGACCTGTCCTACTTCCGGCGGATGCTGGAGGCGGGCGCGGTGGACGTCCTCCAGGCCGATGCGTCGCGCTGCGGCGGCATCTCCGGGTTCCTCCAGGTCGGGGCGCTGTGCGAGGCGCGCTCGCTCCCGCTCTCCGCCCATTGCGCCCCGTCGCTCCACCTCCACGCCTGCGCGGCGCTGCGGCCGGTGGTCCACCTCGAGTACTTCCACGACCACGTCCGCATCGAGCGGCTCCTCTTCGAGGGGGCGGTGGATCCGGTGGACGGGGCGCTGCGCCCGGACCACTCGCGACCGGGGATCGGGCTCGAGCTGCGGCACGGCGATGCCGAGCGCTGGCGGGTCGCGTGATGGGCCGATCGAGGCTCGGGCGCGGCCGACGCCGGGACGCGGGCTCCCTGCTCGTCGAAGTCGGCCTGCTGGGGATGGCGGCCGCCCTCGTCGGCGCGGTGGGCGCCCTCGCCGTGGGTGCCGCCCGCGGCAGCCTGACCCGCGCGGGTCGGCATGCCGAGGCGCCCCCGTCGCGCGGCAGCGTCCCGGCGGAGCGGCACCGCCATACCCGGAGCGCGGCGGCCCGGTGAGCGGTCGCCCCGGCCTCCGCGACCTCGTCCGGCTGGCTCGCGCCGAGATCCGCCACGGGCGCTTCCAGCGCAGCATGGCCCTCGTCGCCGCGTTCTCGGCGATCGTGTCCGGTTTCGAGGCATACGTCCAGCACGACCGCGGCGCGTTCGAGGACCGCTGGATGTGGACGCCGGTCGCCCTCGTCCCGCCGGTCGTCGGCGCGGCGGCCGCGTCGGTCGCCAGCGAGCGGGCGGCCAGGACCGTCCTGCCGGCCGTCGCCGCGGCCTCGCTCGTCGACGGCGTGCTCGGCTTCGGGCTCCACCTTCGCGGCATCGCCCGGATGCCGGGCGGCTTCCGTCTCGGCCAGTACAACGTGGTCATGGGGCCGCCCGTGTTCGCCCCACTCCTCATGTCGAGCGTCGGGGTCCTGGGCCTGCTCGCCTCCGCGCTGCGGCCCGAGGCCGCGCCCGGCGTCGCGGCGCGGCTCGCCAGCCTGCCGATCGATGTCGACGAGCTGGCCGCGAGGGCCGACGCCGCCGGATGGGCCCGAGCCGTCTCCGCCCCGCTGGCGACTGCGATCGCCGGAGGCCGCTTCCAGCGGACGATGGCCCTCACCGCCGCCGGCTTCGCCGTCCTGGCCGGCGGCGAGGCGTACGCTGAGCACCTCCGCGGCAGCTTCCAGACCCGCCTCATGTGGACGCCGGTCTGGCTCACCCCCGCGATGGCCGCGGCGGGGATCGCCGCCGCCCTGGACGCCGCGGCCGCGGAGACGGTCCTGCCGGCCGTCTCGGCGGTGACGTTCGCCGACGGGCTGCTCGGCTTCGGGCTCCACCTCCGGGGGATCGCCCGGATGCCGGGTGGCTTCTCCAACCTGCGCTTCAACCTCACCCTGGGGCCGCCGCTCTTCGCGCCGCTCCTCTTCACCTCGGTCGGCATGCTCGGCCTGCTGGCGACCGTCCTCCGGCGGCGCGAGGGGCGATGATCCGCGACCGCTTCCCGGGCTCCGACATCCTCGCCCAGCGCGGCCACTGGGACGACGCGACGCGCCGCGTCGTGCTCGACCGGGTCCACAACATCCCGCCGTTCCGCTTCTTCGACGAGGACGAGCAGCGAACGCTCGAGGCGCTCTGCGAGCGCGTCCTGCCCCAGCCCGGCCGCCCCGCGGCCCGTCGCGTCCGCATCGCGCCCTGGATCGACGAGCGCTGCTCGAACGAGGCGCACGAGGGTTTCCGCTTCGACGACATGCCGCCGGGACCCGAGGCCTGGCGGCTGGGGCTGCGCGGCCTCGACGAGACGGCCCGCGCCCTCCACGGCGCGCCGTTCGCCGTCCTGAGCGACGGGCACCAGGGCGAGGTCCTGGACTCCGTCCGCCGCGGCGAGCCGCCGGGCGAGACGTGGCGGACGCTGCCGCCGCGGCGCTGGTGGATGCAGGTCGCCCTGCGCGAGATCACCGGCGTCTACTACGCCCACCCGACGGCCTGGGACGAGATCGGCTTCGGCGGACCGGCGTACCCGCGCGGGTACGCCTCCTTGAACCGCGGCGCGCCCGAACCGTGGGAGGCCCGCGAGGACCTGGGGGCGCGGGCCGCCGACGAGGCGGAGCGCCGAGCCGCGGCGACGGCGCCGCGCACGGCCGAGCCCGACGCGGAGGCCGGGCCGGCGGCGACGTCGGCAGCGACGTCCGACGCGCCCGCGCGGCGATCCATCGGAGCGGCCGAGTGAAGCTGCACGTCCACCTCTCGTCCGACTGGCTGCTCGAGACCGAGATGCGCGAGTACCGCCCGAGCGAACCCGTCGACTTCGTCGTCGTCGGCAGCGGCGCCGGCGGCGGCGTGATGGCCCAGCGGCTCGCTTCGTTCGGCTTCTCGGTCGTCGTCCTCGAGGCGGGGCCCTGGCACGACAGCGAGACGGACATGGTCTCGGACGAGGCCGGGTCGGCCCGCCTCTACTGGGACGACCTGCGCATCACGGGCGGCTCCGAGCCGCTCGAGCTGGGGGCCAACAACTCCGGCAAGGGCGTCGGTGGCTCGACCATCCACTACGCCGCCTTCTGCCCGCGCCTCCACCCCTCGGACTTCCGCGTCCGTTCGCTCGACGGGGTGGCCGTCGACTGGCCGATCTCCTATGACGACCTGGCGCCCTACTACGAGGCGATGGAGCGCGAGTACCCCGTCTCGGGCCCGCACCGCTACCCGTGGGGCCGGCCGCACGGCTACCCGTACGCCCCGCTCCAGGCCGGGACCGCGGGCCAGATGCTGGTCAAGGGCTGCACGGCGCTCGGCATCCCGGTCGTGGCGGGCGGACCGGTGGCCATCCCTGCCGGACGGGTCGGCCGCCGCCCGCACTGCATCATGCGCGGCTTCTGCCTGCTCGGCTGCAAGGTCGGCGCGAAGTCCTCGACGCTCGTCAGCCACATCCCGGACGCGATCGAGCACGGGGCGGAGATCCGGACGAGCTCGATGGCCTTCGACGTCGTCCTCGACGACGCGGGCCGCGTCCGGGCCGTCCGCTACCACCGCACGCTCGACGACGGGCGGGTCGTCGAGGAGGAGCAGGTCTGCCGCGCCGCCGTCATCGCGGGCTACGCCATCGAGACGCCGCGGCTGCTGCTGAACTCGCGCTCGCCGCGCTTCCCGGACGGCCTGGCCGACTCGTCGGGCCTCGTCGGCGCGAACCTGATGGCCCAGGCGGGCCCCGTCGTGTGGGGCCGCTTCGACGAGCCGATCCGCCAGTACAAGGCGCCGCCGGCCTGTGCGATCAGCGAGGAGTTCTACGAGACGGACGCCCGCAACGACTTCGTCCGCGGCTACGCCCTGCAGACCGTGGCGCCGCTGCCCATCGCGATGGCCCACCTCATCGCCGACCAGGACGGCCTCTTCGGCGAGGAGCTGGTGCGGGCGATGCAGGACTACGACCACTACGCCGCGATCGGCGTGCTCGGCGAGATCCTGCCCGACCCCCGCAACTTCGTCTCGCTCCACCCGACGGAGCGGGACCGCTTCGGCCAGCCCGTGCCGTACGTCCACTTCAACCTGTTCGAGAACGACCGCCGGATGATGGCGGCGGGCATCGCCCGGGCCACGGCGGTCCTCGAGGCCGCGGGCGCGATCGAGACGCGCGCCGTGCGGCGCTACGCCCACCTCGTCGGGACGTGCCGGATGGGGGCCTCGCCGGACGACTCGGTCGTGGACCGGTGGTGCCGCAGCTGGGATGTGCCGAACCTGTTCATCACCGACGGCAGCATCCTGCCGACCCAGGGCTCGGCCAACCCGGCCCTGACGATCTCGGCCCTCGCGGCGCGGACCGCTGATTGGATCCGCCGCGCGGTGCCGGCCGGGGCGCTCGACATCCGGCCGGCCAGCCGGCGAACGGTGGCGGCGTGAGCGTCGAGCGGCCGTTCTCGGAGCAGCCGGCGGCCGAGCTGACGACGGACACGCGTCCGCCGACCCGGAGCGGCGGCGCGTCCTCCATGCTCCTCGTCTCGCCCGCCGACGCCGCGGCCCAGTCCGCACGACGGCTCCGCGAGGCCGCGGCCGCCGTCGGCTGGGTCGTCAGGAGCTGGGGCCGCCCGGCGGGGTCCGAGGCTGGCTGGGAGCAGGGAGCGGGCGGCCGAGTCGGGCGATGACGTCGTTCCCCGTGGCGCCGGCTACCATCGCCTCGCCACCATGACCGGCCATGCCGCCTCCCCCGCCCTGCCGCTCACCGCGGCCCGCGATGCGCTGGCCGCGGCACTCGCCCGCCGTGTCCGCGGCGAGGTGCGCTTCGACAGCGGGGAGCGGGCGCTGTACGCGACCGACGCCTCGAACTACCGCCAGGTCCCGATCGGCGTCGTCATCCCGAAGGATTCCGACGACGTCGTCGCGACCGTGGAGGTCTGCCGGGCGCACGGCGTCCCGATCGTCTCCCGCGGCGGCGGAACTTCGCTCGCGGGCCAGACGTGCAACGTCGCCGTCGTCATCGACCACTCCAAATACGACAACGCGCTCGTCTCGCTGGATTCCCGGGCCAGGCGCGCGGTCGTCCGCCCCGGGATCGTCCTCGACGAGCTGCGCGACGCGGCGGAGAAGTACAACCTCACGTACGGGCCGGACCCGGCGACGCACGACCACTGCACGCTGGGCGGGATGCTGGGCAACAACTCCTGCGGCATGCATGCCCAGATGGCGGGCAAGACGTCGGAGAACGTCGAGGAGCTGGAGA
>DASVYJ010000021.1:0-16021 GCA_036392215.1 Candidatus Limnocylindrales bacterium
CGCGTTGACACCGCCTCCGGGCGCCCCTACGATCGGCGGCGGGAACGTTCCACCGCCGGCGACGCCGGCGCCGCGAGAGGGGCGAGAGGGCCGCCGTGAGCGTCACGATCCTGGACGTCGCCAGGGCGGCGGGCACGTCGAAGTCCACCGTCTCGAAGGTCCTCCGCGACGAGCCCAACGTGGCGCCCGCGACCCGGGCCCGCGTCCGCGAGGCGATGGCCCGCCTCGGCTACCGCCCGAACGCCGCCGCCCGCAGCCTCGTCCAGCGCCGCGCCCGCGTCATCGGCATCGTCGTCGCCGACATCCGCAACCCCTTCTTCGCCGAGATCGCCCACGCTATCGCCGAGGTCGCGGCGGAAGCGGGCTACGGGACCGTCCTGAGCGACCTGAGCACCGAGCGCGGCGCCGAACCCTCGTTCCTCCACCTCGTCGCCGAGGGCCGCGCCGACGGGCTGGTCCTTGCCGCCTGGCCTGGCTCGGACGCCGCCGGCTGCCTGGCGGCGGAGCGGACGCCCGTCGCCTACGTCGCCTGCCGGCCGCTCGGCGTGGCCGCCGATTCGGTGACCCTCGACGAGGCCCGCGGCGCCGCCCTCGCCGTCGCCCACCTGGCCGCCCTCGGCCACCGCCGGATCGCCTGCATCGCCAGCGGCGACGACGACTCGAGCGCCGCCGACCGCCTCGCCGGCTACCGTCGGGGCCTCCTGGAGGCCGGCCTCGTTCCGGACGCGGGCCTGGTCGTCCGGGCCCGCCCCGACGCCGAGCGCTTCGGGGCCCGGACGGGCGGCCTCGCGGCGCGCGCCCTGCTCGAGGTCGAGCCCCCGCCGACGGCGATCTTTGCCGCGGACGACTTCCTCGCCCTCGGCGCGATGCAGGCCCTCGAGGAGATCGGGCTGCGGGTCCCGGACGACGTCTCGCTCGTCGGCTTCGACGACATCGGCGTGGCCGGTCTCGCCCGGATCGGGCTGACGACGGTCGTCCAGCCCGTCGCGGCGATGGGCCGCCAGGTCGCCGGCATCCTGCTCGAGCGGCTGGAGCGCGACGGCCGCGCCCGCGATCGGACGACGGCGGCCGACGGCCGCGTCGAGCAGGTGGTCCTGGAGCCCCGGCTGGTCGTGCGGACCTCGACGGCACGGGCGCCCATGGCGGCGGCCGCGCGCACCCGCTGAGGGCTCGCGAGGGGTCGACGACGCCCGAGGACGGGTGGCAGCGCCCGCGAGACGGGCGGCAACGAGGAAGGGGATCGGATGGCGGCTCGGATCGGGATCGGTCTCGTCGGGGCGGGCCGGATGGGCTCGACGCACGCCCGCATCCTCGCCCGCGGGATGCCCGAGGCGGCGCTCGCCGGGATCGCCGACGTCGACCTGGCGGCCGCCCGCCGCCTCGCCGACGAGGTGGGGGTCGAGATCGCCGTGGGGAGCGTCGAGGAGCTCCTCGCGGCGCCGGGCGTGGACGCGCTCCTGGTCGCCGTCTCGACCCACCAGCACGTCGCGGTCGTCGAGGCGGCCGCGGCCGCGGGCCGGGACGTGCTCTGCGAGAAGCCACTCGCCCTGACCCTGGCCGACACGGATCGGGCGATCGCCGCCGCCGGACGGGCCGGCATCCGGCTCCAGGTCGGCTTCATGCGCCGCTGGGACGCCGACTACCGACGGGCCCACGAACGGGTGACCGCCGGCGCGATCGGCCGGGCCGCCCTCTTCAAGTCGCTGCAGTACGACACCGAGCTGCCGCCGCTCGCCTTCTGCGATCCGGCGGTGAGCGGCGGGATCATGGTCGACATGGGCATCCACGAGTTCGACCTGGCCCGCTGGCTGACAGGGGACGAGGTCGTCGAGGTCCACGCCTACGGCTCGTGCCTCGTCCATCCGGAGCTCGCGGCCGTCGGCGACGTCGACAACGCCGTGGTGGACCTTCGCTTCGCCGGCGGCGCCGTCGGCAGCGTCGAGCTCAGCCGCGACGCCGTCTACGGCGAGGACGTCCGGACGGAGGTGCTCGGCACGGCCGGCTCGGTCTTCGTCGGCCTCCTGCCGAACGCGCCGAGCGTCCTCGGCACGCCGGGGCGCCTGGAGGCGGACACGGTGCCCTCGTCGATGACCCGCTTCGCCCCCGCCTTCGCCGAGCAGGTCCGCGGCTTCGCCCGGGCCATCCTCGACGACCGGCCCGTGGCGGTCGACGGCCGCGACAGCCGGGCCGCGCTGGCCATCGCCCTGGCCGCCGACGCGTCCTGGCGCGAGGGACGACCCGTCCGCGTGGGGTAGCGTCCCGGGCGGCTCGCCCGCGCCCGAGATCGCCCGCGCCCGAGCTTGCCCGGCCTTAGAGGCCGAGCCCGCGCAGGTAGGCCCGGTTGCGCCGCTGGCTCGCCACGATCGACTCGCGGGTGTCCGCCGCGTCGAGGAACATGTCCTGCTCGACGACGACCCAGCCGCGGTAGTCGTGCTCGCGGAGGGCGCCCACGACCTCGGCGATCCCGGAATCGCCCTGGCCCAGGTCCACGAACACGCCGCGGTTCACGGCCTCGGCGAAGCCCAGCCCGGAGCGCCGCACCTCGTCGAGGACCGCCACGCTGCAGTCCTTGAGGTGGACGTGACGGAGCAGCGAGGCGTAGGCGTGGACCGAAGCGGTCGGGTCCGCCCCGCCGAAGCGGAAGTGGCCGGTGTCCAGGCACAGCCCGAGGAGCGACGGGTCGAGGCGCTCCATGAGCCGCTCGATCTCGCCCGCCGTCTCGAGGTACGTCCCGGCATGGGGGTGGATGACCACGTCGAAGCCCGCCTCCCGGCAGAGCTCGGCCGCCCGGTGCAGGTTGGCGACGAACGTCTCGAACCGCTCGGCGGACAGCCAGGCTTCCGGGTGCGCCTCGATGGCCCCCGACCAGCGCTGCCGGACCGGCTCGTCGAGGCCGTCCGCCAGCACGGCGAAGGGCCGGGAGCCCTCCGAGGTCGCCTCGCGGATCAGCTCGAGGCTCTGGCGCAGCCAGGCGCGGTCCTCCTCGACACACTCGGCGTGGCTGAAGCGCTGGGGCAGGAAGGACCCGACGAAGCGGAGGCCGCGCTCGGCCAGGCGTCGGCGGGTCGTCGGCCCGTCGCCGAGGTAGCCGGGCGGCCCGAGCTCCGTCCCGGCATAGTCGAGCTCGACCATCCAGTCGAGCATCTCGTCGGGCTCGGGCATCCAGGCGTCGGGCGGCACGATCTCGTCCACGCCGAACGAGCACGGCGCGTTGGCCACCGGCAGGACCGGCGGGGCGGTGGTGCGGTCAGGCGCGTCCATGGCAAGCCTCCTCGCGCGTCGCGCGGGCGATAGTCGGTCAGGGCCGGATGACGACCTTCGTCGCCTGGCCGGAGCGGAGATGGGCGACCCCCTCGGCCGTCCGGTCGAGGGGCAGGATCTCGCTGACCAGCGGCCGCAGGTCCAGCGCGCCGCTCTCGATGAGGCGGATGGCCTGGGGGAAGGTGAAGTTCGTGATGTACGAGCCGAGGATCGTCAGGCCCTTGCGGGTGATGTCGACCTGGCGGATCGGGGGGCAGGCGTTGTCGTCCATGCCGAAGAGGACGATGCGGCCGCCCATCGCGGCGGCCTCGATCGCGTCGGGGAGGACGCGTCCGACGGCGTCGACGACCACGGCCGCGCCGTCGGGCAGGAGCTCGGCCTGCCGCGCCGCGAACTCGTCCGGGGTGAGGACCTCGTCCGCGCCGACCGCCCGCGCGACGGGCTGGCGCCCCGGGCTCGGCTCGACGACCACGAGCGGGGCCGCGCCGGCGGCCCTGAGGACGGCGGTGAAGAGGCAGCCGATGGCGCCGCCGCCGAAGACGACGGCCGACTCGCCGGGCCGGAGCGCCGCCCGGTTCGTGCCGTTCACGACGCAGGCCAGCGGCTCGGTCAGGGCGGCCAGCTCGGCCGGCACGGCGTCCGAGATGGCGAAGACCGACGCCGCCGGGACGCGGACCAAGCGGGCGAGTGCGCCGTCGCGGTAGACGCCGAGGGCGACGATGCGACTGCAGTCCGCGGGCCGCCCCGCCCGGCAGGACGGGCACGACCCGCACTTGGGGTCCGGGTCGGCGACGACGCGCTGGCCCACCCGCCAGCCACTCACCGCCTCCCCGAGGGCGGTGATCCGGCCGACGAACTCGTGGCCGAGGACCGTGCCTGGCGTGGCCGGGTGGCCGGGCGGGACGTCCAGGACGTGGACGTCGCTGCCGCAGATGCCGCAGGCCTCGACCTCGACGAGGACCTCGTCGGCGGTCGGCGCCGGATCGGGCACCTCGCGGACGACCAGCCGGCCTTCCCCCTCGAAGACCGCCGCTCGCATCAGCTCCTCCTTCGCCGCAGGCGCAGCAGACGCCGGCCCTGTGAGTAGGCCGCGGCGCCGATGCCGAAGGCGCCGAGCGTGCCGATCAGCAGCACCGTCGCCATCGCGTTGACCTCGGGCGTCACCCCGAACTTGATCTGCGTGTAGATGTAGATCGGCAGCGTCAGCTGCGGCCCGATGAGGAAGAACGTGGTGATGAACTCGTCGATCGAGAGCGTCACCGTGATGAGGGCGCCGGCCATGACGGCCGGGGCGATGAGCGGCAGGACGACCTCGCGCAGCGCGCGTGGCGGGCTCGCCCCGAGGTCCGCGGCCGCCCACTCGAGGGCCCGGTCGAAGCCCTGCAGGCGGGCCGCCACGATCAGGATCACGTACGGCGTCGTGAAGACGAGGTGGCCCAGGACCACCGTCAGCAGGGACAGCTGCAGCCCGAAGACGCGGGTCAGGAAGATGAGCAGGGCGATGCCGATGAGGATGCCCGGCAGCATGATCGGCATCGTCACCAGGATGCGGACCGCGTTCGGGAAGCGGAGGCCGGCCCGGACGAGCGGGAACGCGGCCATCGTCCCGATGACCGTGGCCAGGATCGCCACGGCGACCGCGACCATGATCGAGTTGCCTACGGCCTGCAGGAGCTGGGGGTTCTGCGGCAGCCCCTCGTACCAGCGCGTGGAGAAGCCGGCCCACGGCAGCCCGATCGTCCGCGAGTCCTCGAACGAGAACAGGATGAGGAACGCGATCGGCAGGTACAGGAAGGCGATGACGATCAGGCCCCACAGCCGGAACAGCCAGCGGGTCAGCCGGGCGTAGCGGCTGACGGGCATCCCCTCCAGGACGTCCATCGTCGCGCTAGACACGGGTCACCACGTCGTCGATGCGGAGGTACTTCCGGAAGACGACCAGCAGGACGGTCACGAAGAGGGCGATCAGGAGGGCGGGCGCCGTCCCGGCGGGGATCTGGGCGGCCCGGAAGAAGTTCACGATGAGGTTGGAGATCAGGACGCCCTCGGTCCCGCCCACGAGGTTGGGCGTCAGGTACTCGCCCAGGATCGGGATGAAGACGAAGACGGCAGCCGTGATGAGGCCGGGCCGGATCTGCGGGATGAGGATCCGCCGCATGGCCTGGTCGGGCCGGGCGCCGAGATCCTGGGCCGCGCGCAGCTGGTCGAAGTCGAACTTCTCGAGGGAGGCGTAGATGGCCAGCGCGGCGAACGGGAAGTAGACGTACAGCAGGACCAGGAAGACGCCCAGGTTGTTGTAGACGAAGATCGACGAGGGCTCGTGGATGATGCCGAGCGCCATCAGCGCCTGGTTGAGGAAGCCTCGCTCGCCGAGGATGATCTGCCACGAGTAGACCCGCAGCAGGTAGCTCGTCCAGAACGGGACGATCGTGGCGATGAGGATGACCCGCTGCCAGCGCCGGCTCAGGTAGCGGACCAGGAAGTAGGCGAAGGGCCCGGCGGCGGCCAGGCCCGCGGCGGTCACCACGGCGGCCATGACGATCGTCTTGAGGAATGTCCGCAGGTACGTCTCGTTGGCGAAGAAGCGGACGTAGTTCGCCGTCGTCCACTCCGGCACGATGCGGAAGAGGACGGTCTTCCAGAACGAGTAGACGACCATGTTGGCGAGGGGCAGGAAGAACAGCGCGACGAGCAGGACCGCCGCCGGCACGAAGGGCCAGAAGCGGCCGAGCCGGAGCAGCCGGCGCGGCAGGAGGCGGCCGGTCGGCGGGGAGGCGAGCTCCCCGCCGACGGCGCGGACGGTCACCGCGAGTCAGCCTCCGAAGACCGAGTTGAAGGTGTCGATGTAGTCCTGGACGCGGCCCCCGGGACCCTTCAGGGTCATGTTCAGGGCCTGCTCCGGCTGGTTGTACAGGTAGCGGTCGGCCCGGTCCTTGTGGCCGTTGTTGACGAGGACCTGGTAGGCCTTCTCGTTGAACAGCGGCCGGCCGTTGTCGATGAAGTTCTGGGCCACGAGGTCAGCGCGGGCGGCGATGTTGAGGTACGGGATGACCCGCGACTGGTTCTGGCCGCCCTTGACCGTCATCTCCGAGTCGATGAAGCCGATCGAGCCTTCCTTGGGCACGTAGGCGTCGACCTGCGGGCCCTTGGCGTCCTTGACCCGGTCGGGCATGCCCAGGTTGCCCGTGCCCAGCCAGGCGCTGCCGTCGGCCAGGGCGGCGACCGTCTCGCTGTTCTGGCTGACGAGCTTGAGGACGTTCGGCTTGAGCTTGGTCAGCCAGTCCTTGGCCGTCGCCAGCTCGGCGTCGGTCATGTTGTAGGCGTCCTTGGCGCCCGTCGCCCGGGCCGACATCAGCATGATGTCGGTCGGCTGGTTCTCCATGACGACCCGCTTCTTGTACTTCGGGTCGATGAGGACCTGCCAGTCGTTCGGGGCGGGGGTGACCTGGGCGACGTTGTAGGCGATCTGGATGGGCGACCAGCCCCAGGGATAGCCCAGGTAGCCCTCGGGGCGCGTCCAGAAGGTGAACTGCTTGGCCATCGAGTAGAGCTCGCTGGCCACGTCGACGCTGTTGATGTCGATGGCCTGGACCAGGCCGTTGTCGAAGTAGAGCGGGACCCAGAGCGCGTCGGCCGAGACCAGGTCAAGCTGGCCGTGGACCTGGGCGAGCTTGACGAAGCCGTCCGAGTTGTCGGACAGCTCGGTGATGTTGACGACGATCCCCGCCTGGGTCTTGGCCCGGTCGAGTCCGGGCTGGCTCCAGTGATCGCTCCAGGTCAGGAAGTTGAGCGGGCCCGGCGAGGCGCTCGGCTGGCCGGCCGAAGGGCTGGCTGCGCCCGAAGCGGGCGCAGCGCCGCTGGCCGAGGCCTGGGCGCTGGGCGACGGTGTCGGTGACGTGCCGGCACAGGCGGCGACCACCAGGCCAGCCGAGCCGGCGACCCCCATACGCAGGATGTCGCGTCGCGAGTACGACCGTTCCACGGGTGCTCCTCCTCTATCGAGCCGTGACGACGGCGTCAGTCGGTGACCACCAAACGCACACCTCCTGGTCGAGCAGCTCCTCGAAGGCGCGGGACGCTGGCCCCGCGGCGTGGAAGCGGGTGGAGACGATGGGGCCGACCGCGGTCTGGACGGTGACCCGGGTGTAGGCGCCGAGGAACGAAACGCCGACGACGCGGCCGCGCAGGACGGCCAGGCCTTCGGCCTCACCCGCCCGGACCTCGCGCCCGACGTCGATCGACTCCGGCCGGATCATGAGCGTCGTCTCGCCGGGCCCCAGGCCGGCCGGGGCGGGCAGCTCCTCGCCGCCGACGACCGTCAGCCGCGGCGAGCCGTCGCGGATGGCGACGGTCCCCGAGACGAAGTTCGACTCGCCGATGAAGTCCGCGACGAAGCGGTCCACCGGGCGGTAGTAGATCTCGCGCGGCGGCCCCATCTGGATGACGTGGCCGCCGGACATGACGGCGATCCGGGTCCCGAGCGAGAGCGCCTCCTCCTGGTCGTGGGTGACGAAGACGAAGGTCGTCCGGACCTGGCGGTGGATGCGGGCGAGCTCGACCTGCATCTGCTTGCGCAGCTTGAGGTCCAGGGCTCCGAGCGGCTCGTCGAGCAGGAGCACGGCCGGCCGCTTGACGAGGGCCCGGGCGAGCGCGACGCGCTGCTGCTGGCCGCCGGACAGCTGGGCCGGGTAGCGGTCGCGGTACGCCTCGAGGCCGACGAGGCCGAGGTACTCCTCGACGCGGCGGCGGACCTCGTCGCCCTTGAGCCCCTCCATCCGCAGCCCGAAGGCGACGTTGTCGCCGACGCTCAGGTGCGGGAAGAGGGCGTAGTTCTGGAAGACCGTGTTGACGTTGCGCTTATGGGGCGGGACGTCGTTCACCCGGCGGCCCTCGATCCGCAGCTCCCCGGCAGTGAGGGGGATGAAGCCGCCGATGAGGTTGAGGGTCGTCGTCTTGCCGCAGCCGGACGGGCCGAGCAGGCAGAAGAACTCGCCGGGCTCGATGCGAAGGGAGACGCGGTCGAGGGCGACCTGGTCGCCGTAGCGCTTGGTCGCCTCGACCAGCTCGATGGCTGGCACGGCCGAGTCGGCCGGGGTCGCGCGGGCCGGCGTCCGGGGCGCGAGCTCGGCGGCGGTCGCGGGGGCCGCCGAGGACGGCATCGCGCTCACGACTCCCCTCCCCTCGCGCCGACCGGCCGGAGCCGCTCGGCCACGTCGGCGAGGCGGTCCAGCGTCTCGCCGTCGAACGGCGCCGGCCAATCGAAGATCGCCTCCCCGGCGCCGGCATCAGCGTACGCCCGCAGGAGGCCCGTGACCCGCTCCGCGGTGTCGGCGAAGGGCGAGGCCGCGGCCCAGGCCCGGGCGTCCGAGCGGCTGCGGGCATGCCGGGCGAGCGTTGCGGCGAGCGCCTCGACCGCCGCCTCGCGGCTGTCGCGGATGCAGACCGGCGGCAGCCCCACGCTCCGGACGAGGCTGCCCGGGTCGCGTCGGGCGTCGGCGCAGCGGTCGTCGAGGAGGCGGGCCAGGCGCCCGTAGATCGCCGGATCGCCCTCACCATTCCAGGCGTCCGCGAGGCGCGCCGCCAGGGGCAGCGTCCGTCGCTCGCCGCTGCCGCCGATGAGGAGCGGCAGGCGTCCCTGGAGCGGGGGCGGGTCGTTGCGCGCCCCGTCCAGCGTCACCCAGCGGCCGGCGAACGTGACCGCCTCGCCGTCGAGCAGCTGCCGGACGACGGTCGCGGTCTCCTCGAAGCGGTCGAGCCGCTCACGCAGCGGCGGGTAGGCGAACCCGAAGGCCCGGTGCTCCCGCTCGTGCCAGCCGGCGCCGAGGCCGAGCACCGCGCGGCCGCCGCTGGCGTGGTCCAGCGTCGTCGCCATCTTCACCAGCAGGCCCGGGTTCCGGTAGCCGGCGCCCGCCACCAGGCAGCCCAGGGTCAGGCGCTCCGTCACGGCGGCCCAACCGGCGAGGGTCAGCCACGCCTCGAAGACCGGTCCGTCGTGCCCGGTCACGAGCCCGGCCCCGTCGCCGGCGATCGGATAGAAGTGGTCGTTCGCCCAGAGGCTCGCGTACCCGTGCGCCTCGATCGCCCGGCCGGCCTCCATCAGCTCCGGCCAGGCGACCGCCTGCCCCCAGACCTGGAAGCCGATGCGGATGCCGTCGCCCATCGCCCTACCTCGCCGCCGCAGCGGTCGGCGCGGCCGGAAGCTCGACCGGCGCCCCGGCCACCGCCGAGGCGACGATGGCCGCCGCCAGGACGATGTCGCGACGGGCGTCGCCGGCGGTCGTCGCCGGCTCCTCGCCCCGCGTCACGCAGTCGTGGAAGTGGAGGAGCTCGCGACGGAACGCCTCGTCGTACGAGACGACGAGCTCGCGCTCCCAGGTCGCCGTCGCGTCCTGTTCCTCGAGCCGCACCGGCGTCGGCGCGTTCTTGAGGTACGGCGACGGGAACGAGATCGTCAGCCGCTCCGCCGGGGCGTAGCAGGCGATCTCCTGGCGGTAGCGCCGCAGCCCGGGCAGGGTCAGCCAGCTGAGGGCGGCGCGCAGCTCCCCGGGGAAGGTGAACAGGACGTGGAGCGAGCGGGCGTCGTCCCAGAACGTGGCGCTGACGGACGTCGGCTCGCCGACCAGGCCGCGGAGCATGTTGAGCTCGTGGATGGCGCTGTCGAGCAGCACGTCCACGTAGGCCCGCTCGAGGTCGGACCCGGGCGCCGGCCCGATGGCCCGCCGGACGAGCTCGGCCCGCTCGGCGGCGAGGCGGGCGAGCGTCTCCGGGGGCAGGTCACCGGCGCGCAGGAGCGGGTAGGGCGCGACGTAGTCGTCCGCCGGAGCCTCGAGCGTCGTGAGGCGGAGGAAGCGCAGGTCGTTCATCGCGGCGACGCGCCGAGCAGCCTCCTGGAACCCGGGATCGAACCGCTTCATGTAGCCGACCATCAGCCGGACGTCGTGCGCCTCCGCCGCGGCGATCATCGCGTCGGCCTCGTCGAGCGTCCAGCAGAGCGGCTTCTCGACGAAGACGTGGCGGCCGGCCTCGGCGGCCGCGATCGCGGGGGCGGCGTGGGAGCCGTTGGTCAGGACGAAGACGGCGTCGAGGTCGGCGGCGACGAGGTCGCGCCAGTCGGTGAAGCGGCGATCGGCCGGCACGCCGTACGCGTCCCCGACGAGGTCGAGCGTGCCCGCCGACAGCTCGCAGATGGCGGCGAGACGGTAGCGGTCCGACAGCTCGCGCAGGTAGGGCAGGTGCATCAGCTGCGAGACCATCCCGCAGCCGATGACGCCGACGCGGACGACCCCCTCGGGCGAGGGTTGCACGGCCATCTCCTCCTCGTCGTGTCCTCGGCGTCGCTCGTCGGCCGTCGGCCGGCGCGGGGGCGTCCGCCTACCTGACCAGGGCGGCCTCGGGGACCTCCATCAGCCGGTCGGCCGAGGCCAGGACCTTGTCGACCGCCTCGAGCCAGGTCGCCATGAGCGACTCGTCCTGGGCCGCCAGCGGCTGCGGCTCCGATCCGATCAGGACCGAGCCGTCCAGCAACCGGGTCGTCTCCGGGTAGTCGGCCACGTCATAGGTCACGTCGCGGCTGGCGGGCGGCATGGTCCAGGGGAACCGCGTCCCGCCGTAGCCGACCCGCTCCTGGAAGAGCGGATAGGCCGGGATCGGCTTGGTGTGCCAGAGGGCCGCCGCGACGCCCTCGGCCCGCAGCGCGACGAGCACTCGGTCGCGGAAGGCGACCGGGTCCACCTGGAGGCCGAGCTCCTCGGGGAGCAGCCGGACGCGGTACTTCTGGAACGTGCAGACGCGATCCGCGGGCACCTCCGGCGGGCGCAGGCCGGGTCGGCCCCGGAGGCCGTCCGTCAACAGCGACGCGTTCCGCCGCGCCCGCTCGTTCGCCTCGTCGAGATGGCGCAGCTGGGCCCGCGCCAACGCCGCCGGCAGCTCCTGGCTCCGGTAGTTCCAGCCGATGCGGTAAGCCAGGTACGGCCGGATGAGGACCTCGTCGAGGATGCCGGTGTCCTCGCCGAAGACGCGGGCCGAGTCGGCGACGGCCAGGACCTCGTCGTCGTCCGTCGTGAAGAGGCCGCCCTCGCCGCCCGGGAACGACTTGGTGAAGTTGAGGCTGAAGGCGGCCGACTGGCCGAAGCCGCCGACGCGGCGGCCCCGGTACTCGGCTCCGTGGGCCTGGCAAGCGTCCTCGATGAGGATCAGGCCGTGGCGCTCGCAGATCGCCCGCATGGCGTCGAGGTCGGCCGGCATGCCATGGATGTGGACCGGCATCACAGCCCGGGTGCGGGGCGTGACGAGCGACTCGACGTGGGCCGGGTCGAGGGTGAAGGTGACGGGATCGATGTCGGCGAAGACCGGGATCGCCAGGGCGTGGAGGATGGCGTGCGCCGAGGCGGAGAAGGTGAAGGCGCTGGTGATGACCTCGTCGCCGGGCTGGACGCCCGCGGCCACGAGGGCGAGGTGGAGCGCGGCCGTCCCGCTGTTCGTGGCGAGGCAGTGGCGGACCGCGCAGTACGCCGCCCACTCCTCCTGGAGCGCAACGGCCTCTGGGGCCCGGGGGCCGCCGAGCTGACCGCGGTCGAGGACGCGGATGACCGCCTGGCGGTCGTCGTCGCGGATCTGCGGCCACGTCCTGGCCGTCCCGGGTGGGACGACCGGGCTCCCCCCGAAGATCGCGAGCCGGTCGGCCACGGGCCCCTCCTCTCGTCGGGTGGAACGTTCCCCCTGCCCGACTCACGGATTGTCCGGACCTCCCGGCCCCGTGTCAACGCGGAATCCGAGGCCAGGGCCGCTGTGCTCGCGGGGCTCGCGCCGCGGCGTCAGCGCGTTCGCGACGGCAGCGTCTGGGCGTTCGCGACGGCCGCCGTCAGGGCGTCGCGCCGGGTGGCAGCAGGGCCCGCAGGGCGGGGAGGGACAGGGCGGCCGCATGGGGCTGCTCCAGCCGGCGGAGCAGGAAGTACTCGGGCAGCGGCCGGTCGTCCGTGACGAGGGCGCCCGGTCCGACGGCCTGCCGCAGCGCGTCGCCGTGCGCCCAGACGAGGCCCTGGATCGTCGCGACCCACTGGTCCACGTCCCGGCCCCGCCCGTCCGGCGCCGAGTCCAGGTCGGCCACGACCCCGGGGCGCTCCAGCACGGAGCGCATCGCGGCCGGGTCGAGCTCGACCGGGCCGTCGCTGCCGAGCATGTAGAACCCGGCGCCGCCCGGCCCGGCGATCACGCGGACCTGCGGGAAGACGGAGGCGAACGTCCGGACGTGGGCCAGGAACTCGTCGAGCGTCTGGCCGTAGGGCACCCACTGCATCATCACGCCATCGGGGTTCAGCCGCCCCTTCGCCGCTTCGTAGAAGCCCTGCGTCGAGATGACCGAGACGCCGGAGCTCTCGATCGGCGGCGGCGGGTCGACGACCACGAAGTCGTAGGTCCGCGAGGTCAGCTCGACATGGTTCCGCCCGTCGGCGACGATCACCCGTCCCCGCGGGTCGGCCAGGACCTGCGCCGCGTCCGGGTAGAACCAGTGGAACATCCGGGGCACGGACGGCACGAGCTCCACGGCGTCGGTCGTGACACCCGCCACCAGCGACGAGCGGAACGCGGTCCCCATCCCGAAGGCGATGACGAGGCCGTGCTCGGCTCGCGGTCGGAGCATCAGCGGCAGCAGGGGCATCAGCTTGGTGTCCACCGTGATGAGCGTCATCGACGTGCCGGCGACCCACAGCTGCGGCGCCCCCAGGTCGCCGGCGACGACCGAGGCGATCTCGTCCTCGGTCGCCTGGTAGACGGTGCCGCCGTGCGCCCGCACCCAGGCGACCGTCGGGTCGCGGAAGGCGGTCCCGGCCACGACGCTGACGACGACGGCCCCGGCGACGACCGCCCCCGCGAGACCGCCCGCGAACCGAACGGGCCGCGGGACGGACCGTCCACCGAGGGCGAGGGCCGCCCCGATGAGGGCGTTCGTGACCGCCAGGCCGGCGAGCGTGGCGGGCGAGCCGACGAGCGGGATGACGACGAAGGGCAGGACGAAGGTCGCCACGATCGCGCCCACCGTATTGACCGCGAGCAATGCACCTGAGGCCGCGCCCTCGTGGCCGAGCTCCTCGCGGAGCAGCGCCGAGGTCGCCGGGAAGGTGACGCCGAGCGCGACCGTGGTCGGCAGGACGATGATCGCGGTGTTCTGGGCGAAGAGCCGGAGCGCCCGCAGGAAACGGGGGTCGATGCCGAGGAACGGACTCTGCGGCGAGGCAAGGACGGTCGCCGTGCCCAGCAGGACCAGGGCGGCAGCGGCGATCTGGGCCGCGGCGATGAGCCCGCGGACGGCGCCCGTCAGCCGATGGAGCAAGCCGAACAGGACGGCGCCGAGGGCGATGCCGACGAGGAACAGGGTGAGGATGATCGTGAAGACGTACGTCGAGCTGCCCGTCCCGGCGCCGATGAGACGGTTCCAGACCACCTGGTAGCCGAGTGACGTCAGGCCGGAGGTGAAGGCGAGCACGAGGGCCAGCGTCCAGCCACGCCCTGCCGCCCGGTCGACTCGAGGGCCGACTCCGGGCCCGACTCCCGATCCGGTAGCAGCCATCGGACGTGACTCGGCCTCGACGTCCCGCCCGGCGCGGACGACCGACCGCGCGGACCCGTTCGAGGCGCCAGCGCGTGCCTCCCGGCGCCCGAGGAGCGCGTCCAGGCCGAGCGCCGTGAGGCCCGCCGTCGTCGAGCAGGCGGCCCCGACGAGCAGGGCCCCGTGGAGCCCCAACAGCTCGATGAGGACGAAGCCGGCGAGGGCCGTGCCGGCGATGGCCCCGATCGTGTTCGCGGCGTACAGGACCGTGAACGCGCCGACGAAGCTGCCGCGCCGCGTGAGGAAGCGGGTCAGGGTCGGCAGCGTCGCCCCCATCAGGATCGTCGCCGGCGCGAGCGCCAGGATCGCCAGCCCGAAGCGGACGAGGGCCAGCGCGCCGCTCACGTCGGCCACCTGCTCGTAGACGCCGCGATACGCCTCCCCGATGAGTCCGAAGCTGGCCGGGGTCACGAGGACGACGACCACGATCGCGAGCTCGAGCGCGCCGTACAGCCGGAGCGGCCGGGCGACCCGGTCCGCCAGGCGGCCGCCGAGCCACCCACCGACGGCCAAACCCCCGAAGAAGCCGGTCAGGATCGTCGAGACGGCCTGGCTCGTGTTCCCGAACACCAGCACGAGCTGGCGAGCCCAGACGACCTCGTAGACCAGGCCGGCCGCGCCGGACAGCACGAAGACGGCGAGCAGGACCGCGAGCGGCAGCAGCGGTCGCGGGCTCGACCGGGGGATCTGGGCAGTCCGCACGCGGGGCATTGTCCACGCTCGGCCCGGACCGTGTCGGACGCAACCGACTGGTGTCGCGCTGGGCGGGGGTGCCGCGGCCGGCCGGACGGTGTAGAGTCGCTGACCTGTTCACCGGCACGGCAGGCCGGCAGGCGCCCCCGCGACCGTGAGGGACGGCGCGGCGCTCGAGCCGGCGGCGGACGGGCCCGCGGGGCCCTGAGCGAGCGGGGAGGTGCACCAGATGCCACGCATCGTCCGAGGCGCGTTGCTCCAGGCGACCTGGACCGGCGACAAGGAATCGATGATCCAGAAGCACGAGGGCTATGCCCACGAGGCCGCCAAGCAGGGCGCCCAGGTCATGCTCTTCCAGGAGCTCTTCTACGGGCCCTACTTCTGCCAGGTCCAGGATCCCCAGTACTACGCCTACACGGAGCGCATCCCCGACGGCCCCACGACCCAGCGGATGCAGGCGCTCGCCCGGGAGACCGGGATGGTCCTCGTCGTGCCGATGTACGAGGAGGATTCGCAGACCAGCGGCATCTACTACAACACGGCCGCGGTCATCGACGCCGACGGGCGCTATCTCGGCAAGTACCGCAAGACGCACATCCCGCACGTCAAGGGCTTCTGGGAGAAGTTCTACTTCCGGCCCGGGAACCTCGGCTACCCCGTCTTCGAGACCGCCGTCGGCAGGGTCGGGGTCTACATCTGCTACGACCGCCACTTCCCGGAGGGCGCCCGCGCCCTCGGCCTGAACGGCGCCGAGCTCGTGCTCATCCCGGCGGCGACCAGCCGCGGCCTGTCGGAGTACCTCTGGCGGGTCGAGCAGGTCAGCCACGCGCTCGCGAACGGCTACTTCGTGGGGACGATCAACCGGGTCGGCATCGAGCCGCTCGGCGACGACGACTTCTACGGCCAGAGCTACTTCGCCGACCCGCGCGGGCAGTTCGTCGGGGCCGTCGGCGACGCCCACGAGGAAGAGCTCCTGGTCCGCGACCTCGACCTCGACAAGATCATGGAGGTCCGCCAGACCTGGCAGTTCTACCGTGACCGCCGCCCGGACGCGTACGGCGACCTCGTCGAACCCTGATCCGGATCCGGCGCCCGGACCGGCGCCCGGACCCACACGCGAAACCAGCGCCCGGACGCCGCACGCCGGCCATCGCCAGACCAGCCAGCCGGATCGCCGAGGAGGCTTCGATGCAGTTCGGCTTCACCCTCAAGCCCGACCATAGCCTCGAGCGCACGGTCGCACTCGCCCGGCAGGCGGAGGCGGCCGGCTTCGAGTACGGCTGGCTGTTCGACTCGCATGTCCTCTGGCGCGATCCCTACCCGCTGCTGGTCCTCATGGCGCAGGCGACGACCACGCTGCGACTGGGCACGTGCGTGACGAACCCGGCGACCCGCGAGCCCTCCGTCACGGCCAGCGCCCTGGCGGTGCTGGACGAGATCAGCGGCGGCCGGATGGACCTC
>DASVYJ010000022.1:0-62953 GCA_036392215.1 Candidatus Limnocylindrales bacterium
CGAGGACGAGACGTTGACGAGCAGCTGGGCGCCGTCGAGCGCCAGGACCTGGGGCACGCCGAGGTGCCAGAAGTCCTCGCAGATGGCGAGGCCGACGTCGAGGCCGAGGCGCGACGGGGTCGCCCGCAGTCGGTCGCCGGCTGCGAAGAAGCGCCGCTCGTCGAAGAGGCCGTAGGTGGGCAGGAACAGCTTGCGGTGGACGTGGCGGACGGCGCCGTCCTCGAGCAGGGCGGCGGCGATGAAGAGGCGGTGGTCGGGCGACTCCTCGACGAACGAGATGACGGCCGACAGCCCCTCGGCGGCCGCCGCGAGGTCGAGCAGCCGCGGGTCGTCGACCGGCATGGCGACCTCGGCCGCCAGGTCCTGCAGGAGGTAGCCGGTCAGCCCGAGCTCCGGGAAGACGACGAGGTCGGCGCCCTGCCCGCGGGCCTCCGCCAGGAGCTCGCGGTGGTGGACGAGGTTCGCCTCGAGCACGCCCAGCTGCGGGGCGATCTGGGCGAGCGCGATACGGAGCGTCTGCACGGACCGAGTGTAGCGACCCGCCCCAGCATGCCGGCGAGCGACGCCGGCTTCGGAGCACGGGGCCCCCCTCCCCTTGATGCGGCATCTACCCATCAGCGGCGGCTGCCCGGCCTCGAGCTCCTGCCTGGACACCGGCGATGTGCCGATGCGCATCACGCCTCGGCACCCGTGATGCGTCGGTACGCATCACGCCACGGGGCCCGCCTCCCCCTGATACGACAGCTGCGCATCAGCCACGGGGCTACGCCGGCGCCGCTACGTCGAGGCGGCCTCAGGCGGTCGGCTGGGCGTGCGTCGGCGGCGTGGGCCCCCCCGGGCCCGCGAGAGCGTCGGCTGCCGGCACCTCGGCCGGGTGGCCGGCGACCACCGGCTCGGCTGCGGCGACGGCGACGGGCACCGGTCGGCCCGTCACCTGGGCCTGCTCGACCGAGCCGTCGACGTCTTCCGCGAAGTGGCAGGCGACCTCGTGGCCGCTCGAGAGCTCCCGCAACGGCGGATCCTCCGTCACGCAGCGCTCGGGGTTGCCGAGCTTCTCCCGGAGCCAGCAGCGGGTGTGGAAGCGGCAGCCGCTCGGCGGGTCAGCGGGCGAGGGGACGTCGCCGCGGAGGATGATCCGCCGCCGGCGCGACTCCACGACCGGGTCGGGGATCGGGACCGCCGACAGGAGGGCCACCGAGTACGGGTGGAGCGGCCGCAGATACAGGTCCCGCGAGCGGGACAGCTCGACGATGCGGCCCAGGTACATCACCGCGATCCGATCGCTCACGTGGCGGACGACCGACAGATCGTGGGCGATGAACAGGTAGGTCAGGTTGAACTCGTCCTGGAGCTGCTCGAGCAGGTTGATGATCTGGGCCTGGATCGAGACGTCGAGGGCCGAGATCGGCTCGTCGGCGACGATCAGCTCCGGGTTCAGGGCGAGCGCCCGGGCGACCCCGATGCGCTGGCGCTGGCCGCCGCTGAACTCGTGGGGGTAGCGGTTCAGGAAGTTCGGGTTCAGGCCGACGACGTCGAGCAGCTCGGCGACGCGGGTCCGCCGTTCGGCCGCCGAGCCGATGCCGTGGACGGAGAGCGGTTCGCCGACGATCCCGCCGACCGTCATCCGCGGATTCAGGCTCGCGTACGGGTCCTGGAAGATCATCTGCATCCGCCGCCGCATCCGCCGCAGCGGCTCGCCCTCGAGCCGGGTCAGGTCCTGCCCGTCGAAGACGATCCGGCCCTCCGTCGGCCGGTAGAGCCGGAGGACCGTCCGGCCCGTGGTCGACTTGCCGCAGCCCGACTCGCCGACGAGCCCGAGCGTCTCGCCGCGCCGCAGGTGGAAGCTCACCCCGTCCACGGCGCGCACGTCGCCGACGTGCCGCTCGAGGATGAGGCCCTCGGTGATGGGGAACCACATCCGCAGGTCGCTGACGGAGAGGATGACGTCGTCCGTCGGCCGGACGTCGAGCGCGGACGCGGTTCCGGGGCTCGTCATCGATCGCCCGCCAGAAGCGCCGCGGCCTCGGTCGCCCGTGCCCGCGCCGCGGCCGCCACCGCGGAGATGCGCCCGTCGGCCGGCGTTCCGGCGCGAGCCTCCTCGTCCGTGGGCTGGTTCCAGCAGGCCGCCCGATGCGTCGCCTGCGGCCCGGCGAGCACTTCCGCCTCGCCGGCTCGGACGGGGTCGAGCGGCGGGTCCTCCTCGAGGCAGCGCTCGATGGCCCAGGCGCAGCGCGGCGCGAACGGGCAGCCCTTCGGCAGCCGGGTCAGGTCCGGCGGCAGCCCCTCGATCGGGATGAGCTCATGCGAACCGCCCTCGTCGAGACGCGGGATGGAGCGCAGCAGGCCGACCGTGTAGGGATGGCGGGGATGGGCGAACAGCTCCGCGGTCGTGGCCGTCTCGACGATCCGCCCGGCGTACATCACCTGGATCCGCTGCGTCATCCCGGCCACGACCCCGAGGTCGTGGGTGATGAGCATGACCGCCGCGCCCGTCTCGTGGGCGACCCGCTGGATGAGCTCCAGGATCTGGGCCTGGATCGTGACGTCCAGCGCCGTCGTCGGCTCGTCGGCGATGAGGAGCTTGGGGCCGAGGGCGAGGGCCATCGCGATCATCACCCGCTGGCGCATGCCGCCCGAGAACTGGTGCGGGTAGTCGCGCAGGCGGCGCTTCGCGTTCGGGATGCCGACGAGCTCGAGCATCTCGACGGCCCGCCGCTCGGCCTCACGCCGGTCGACCTTCTGGTGGGCCTGGACGACCTCGGCCAGCTGCTCGCCGATCGTGATGACCGGGTTCAGCGAGGTCATCGGGTCCTGGAAGATCATCGCCACCTCGCGGCCCCGCAGGTCCCGCATCGCGTCGTCGTCGAGGCGGAGCAGGTCGCGCCCGTCGAAGTCGACCTGGCCGTCGGTGACCCGCCCCGACGGCTTGGGCAGCAGCCGCAGGATGGCGAGCGAGGTGACGCTCTTGCCGCAGCCCGACTCGCCGACGACGCCCAGCAGCTCGTGGGGCTGCAGGTCGAAGCTCACTCCGTTCACAGCGTGGACCCGGCCGGACGACGAGGCGAACTCGACCGCCAGGTCGCGGACGCGGAGGAGGACGTCGCCGTCCGTCCGGGACGCTGCCTCGGCCCGACCCTCGGTCACCGTCATCGCTTCAGCCTCGGGTCGAGGGCCTCGCGGAGGCCGTCACCGAGGAGGTTGAAGCCGAGCACCGAGAGGATGATGGCGATGCCGGGGAAGAGGGCCGTGAAGGCCGCCCCGCTGGTCAGGTAGCGCTGGGTGTCGGTGAGCATCGTCCCCCATTCGGGCGTCGCCGGATCCTGCGGCCCGAAGCCGAGGTAGCCCAGGCCTGCCGCGTCGACGATGGCCGTCGCGAGGGCCAGGGTGGCCTGGACGATGACCGGGGTCAGGGCGTTGGGCATGATGTGGCTGACGAGGATCCGCCTGCCCCTCGCGCCGATGGACCGCGCCGCCAGCACGAAGTCGGTCTCCTTGAGAGCCAGGATGCTCGACCTCACCAGGCGCGAGAAGACGGGCACGTTCTCGACGGCGATGGCGAAGGCGATCGTGTTGAGGCCCGGGCCCAGGAAGATGACGATGGTGATCGTCAGCAGGAGGCCCGGCAGCGAGAGCATCACGTCGACCAGGCGCATCATCCAGAAGTCGGCCCAGCCGCCGAGGAAGCCGCTGATCGAGCCGTAGACGAGGCCGAGGGTCAGGCCGATCGAGACGGACAGGATGGCGACCCAGAGCGACGAGCGGGCGCCCCACAGGATGCGCGAAAGGATGTCGCGGCCCTGGAGGTCCGTGCCCAGGAGGTGGGTCGGGCTGGGCGGCTTGAAGCGCTGGAGGATGGTCCCCTCGGTCGGGCTGTAGGGCGCCACGATCGGCGCGAAGACGGCCACGAACACGAAGGCCAGGATGAGGAACAGGCCGACCATCGCGGCCGGGTTGCGGACGAGCCGGGCGGCCGCGTCGCGCCAGAGGCTGCTTCCGCGGACGGGCTCCTCGATGACCTGGGGCAGGGCGATCTGGGCCATCAGCTGTACCGGATGCGGGGGTTGAGGTAGGCGTAGCTGATGTCGACCGCGAGATTCACCAGGACGAAGATCGTGGCCAGGATGAGGGCCCCGCTCTGGACCACGTTGAAGTCCTTGTCGACGGCCGCCTGGAACAGCCAGTTCCCGACGCCGCCCCAGGAGAAGATCTGCTCGGTCAGGACCGCGCCCCCGAGGAGCAGGCCGGTCTGCAGGCCGATGACGGTCGAGATCGGCAGCATCGCGTTGCGCAGGACGTGGCGGTCGTCGATCCGGCGGTCGGTCAGCCCCTTCGCCCGCGCCGTCCGGACGTAGTCCTCGGAGAGCACCTCCAGGACGGCCGAGCGGGTGATGCGGGCGACCACCGCGAGCGGGATCGTGCCCAGGGCGACCGCCGGCAGGATGAGGTGGCGGACGACGTCGGCGAACTTGCCGATGTTGTGGTCGATGATGAGCGACTCCCAGAGCAGGAAGTTGGTGCCCGCGCCGTTGAAGTCGTACGTGCGCAGGTCGTAGCGGCCGGCGGTCGGCAGCCAGTGCAGCCAGACCCCGAAGGCGTACTGGAGCAGCAGGCCCAGGAAGAAGATCGGGATGCTGATGCCGAGCAGCGAGGCGACGGTCGCGAAGTTGTCGAAGAGCGAGAACTGGCGCTTGGCCGCCGCCACGCCGAGCGGGATGCCGACCCCGACCGCGATGAGCATCGCCGCAAGGGCGAGCTCGACGGTCGCCGGGAAGCGGTTCAGGAAGCTCGTCGTGACCGGCACCCGGTTCGTGGCGCTGATGCCGAGGTTCCCGTGCAGCAGGCCGCCCATGTAGTCGACGTACTGCTGGTAGAGCGGCTTGTCGAGGCCGAGCCCGTGGCGGCACGTCTCCAGGCGCTGGGCGGTGGTGTGCTCACCCAGGATCGAGCTGCAGGGGTCGCCGGGCAGCATGTGCAGGAACACGATCATGAACACCGACAAGCCGAGCAGGATCGGGATCAGCAAGAGCAGCCGGCGGACGATGTACTTCAGCACGGGGAGCGGCTCTTCCTCGGCGGACGGACGCTGCGGGTCGGAGGGATGGTACAGGGACGCCGTCCCCGGGGAGCGGCGGCTCCCCGGGGACGGCCGATCTCAGCTGGAGGGAGCGGCGGTCAGGAGCCCGTGCTCTTCCAGACCAGGTTGAAGTACTCCGACTGGGTGGGGCTGGGGATGTAACCGTGGATGTTCGTGGTCATGCCCAGCGACGAGCCCGCCCACACGAGCGGCACGTCCGGCACGTCCGCGTTGATGAGCTTCATCGCGTCCTTCCAGTCCTGCGTCCGGGTCGCCGCGTCCGGCTCGCCGATCGCCTTGGCCATCGCCGCGGCCACGGCCGGGTTGTCCTCGCCGGACTCGCAGTTGTGGGGCTTGGTCGGCGTCAACGTCCCGCACTTGGCGGTCGAGGTCGCATAGAACAGGCCGGGCCCGTCGGCGGGGTCGGCGTAGTCGTAGATCCAGCCGATGAAGAAGATCGGGTACTGCCCGTTGGCCTCGTCGGTCAGGTAGCCGCCCTTCCAGGGCTTGTGGTTCGGATTGACCTTGAAGCCGGCGGCCTCGAGCATCGTCCGGATGGCCTCGAACTCGCCCTTCGGGTCGAGCATGTACGGCCGCGAGACGTCGTCGGGGTACCAGAAGTCGATCGAGCAGGGCGCCTGGCAGCTCGACTTGGCGAGGTAGTCCTTGGCCTTCTGGAGGTCGAAGCCGGTGACGGTCTGGTTCGGCTCGTAGGCCGGCATGTTGTTGATCAGGTCGGAGTCAGCGGCGGTGCCCGCCCCGTTCGGGAAGAACGTGTCGACGAGGGCCTTCTTGTCGATGGCGTAGGCGATCGCCAGGCGCACGTTGACGTCGTCGAACGGCTTGTGGGTCTGGTTGAACGTCAGCCGGCCGACCGCCAGCGGCGGGCGTGTGACGAGCTGGAGGGTCGAGTCGCTCTTGATGTCGCCGAGCTGGTTGGCGTCGACGAAGTCGATGGTGTCGACCGTGCCCGACTTGAGGGCGGTCAGGCGCTGCGCCGAGTCGGCGATGGGCTTGAAGATGATCTTGTCGAGGAACGCGGCGTTCGCCGTATCCCAGTAGTTGGGGTTCCGCTCGATGGTGTAGTGGTCACCCGGCACGAAGTCGCCCTTGAACATGAAGGGGCCTGTCCCGGTCGGCGCCTTCTGCCAGTAGTCGTTCTTGGGGTCCTTGGAGCCGAGGTCCGCGTTGTGCGCCTTGAGGGCCGTTGGGCTCTGCATGGCGAACGGGATCAGGGTCATGGCCGTCAGGAAGTCGGCCTTGGGCTTGGTCAGGATCAGCTTGAAGGTCGAATCGTCGACCTTCTGCGCGTCCGAGATGAGGGAGTCCTTGCCGTAGCCGCCGAAGACGGTGATGTCGTAGTAATCGTCGCCCTGGAGGGCGTCCGGCAGGTTCTTCCAGCGCAGGACGTTGGCGACGGCCGCGTCGGCGTTGAACGGCGTGCCGTCGCTGAAGTTCACCCCCGTCTGGAGGTGGAACGTGTACGTCAGGCCGTCCGAGCTGACGTCCCAACTCTTGGCCAGGCCGGGCTCCAGGTCGGAGGCCGAGCCCGGCTTGAGCTTGATGAGCGTCTCGTAGATCTGCTGGGCGATCCGGAACGACTCCCCGTCCTGGATCAGGATCGCGTCGAGGGTCGACGGATCGGAGGCCGAGCCGAAGATCCAGGTGCCACCCTTGACCGGCGAGGGTCCGGCCGAGGTCGCGGCCGACGCGGAGGCGCCGCCCGAGGCGGGCGCCGAAGCCGAGGGTGACTGGGTCGGGGTCCCGCCGCTGCAGGCGGCGAAGGCGAGCGCGCTGGCGGCCAAGAGACCGCCGAGTCTCCGTAGCACCATGTCCTCCTCCGGTGACGTTCCGCCGACCGGCTGCTCCCCCGCCCCGGATCGGCGCTCCATCCTATCGCCGCCGATCCTCCCGCCGGCGGGCGTTCGGGCCAGGCTCAGTCAGGATCCGCGGCGGCGGTGGCGACCACATCCTGGGCCGCGGCGGCTTCCTGAGCCGAGCTCTGGGTGACGTACTCCGCATAGTGACAGGCCGCCCGCTGGCCATCGCCGAGATCGCGCAGCTCCGGCTCCACCGTGGCGCAGTTCTCGGGGTTGCCGAGCTTCTCGCGGAGCCAGCAGCGGGTGTGGAAGCGGCAGCCGGTCGGCGGGGCGGCCGGCGAGGGCACGTCGCCCTTGAGGACGAGCCGCTTCTTGCGGATCCGCGGGTCCGGCAGCGGGATCGCCGACAGCAGGGCGACGGTGTACGGGTGGCGCGGCGTCGCGTACAACGCGTCGACGCCGGCGACCTCGACGAGCTTGCCGAGGTACATGACGCCGACCCGCTGGCAGAAGTACTGGACGACCGACAGGTTGTGGGCGATGAAGAGGTAGGTCAGGTTGAACTCCCGGCGGAGGTCCGAGAGCAGGTTGAGGATCTGCGACTGGATCGAGACGTCGAGGGCCGAGACGGGCTCGTCGCAGACGATGAACTCGGGGTCGAGCGCCAGGGCCCGGGCGATGCCGATGCGCTGGCGCTGGCCGCCGCTGAACTCGTGCGGGTACCGCCGCGAGTACTCCCGGCGGAGGCCGACCGCCTCCAGGTAGTCCCCCACCCGCTTGTCACGGATGGGCCGCTCGCCCCAGCGGTTCTCCCGGTCGGCCTGGGCCAGCAGGCCCTCGCCGATGATGTCGCTGATCGGCATCCGCGGGTTGAGCGAGCCGTACGGGTCCTGGAAGATGATCTGGATGCGCCGCCGCATCCGCTGCAGGTCGCGGCCGCGGAGGGCGAGGACGTCCTGGCCGGCCATCGAGACCGTGCCCGCGGTCGCGGTCTCCAGGCGCAGGATCGTCCGGCCGAACGTGGTCTTGCCGCAGCCCGACTCGCCGACGAGTCCGAGCGTCTCGCCCCGCCGGATCTCGAGACTGACGTCGTCGACGGCGTAGACGTGGCCGACGACCCGGCGGAGGATCCCGCCGTAGATCGGGAAGTACTTCTTGAGGTGCTGGACGTCGACGAGGACGTCCTGCTGGGGCGCCGCGGTGGGCACGGCCACCGCCGGCGCGGCGGCCGGCGTCGCCGCCGGGGCCGGCTGGGCGGTCACGCTGGCCTCGCTGCTCATCTGGTCCATCGCCCGGCCGCCTAGCCGACCACGCCGCGGACCGTGTCGACGACGGCCGCCTCGAAGGAGCCGCGCCGGCCCGCGCCCTCCGGCGCGTGGAGGAAGCAGCGCGAGCGGGCCCGGCCGGAGCCGACCTGGAAGAGGTCGGGCTCGCACTCGCGGCAGCGCTCCCAGCGGTACGGGCAGCGTGGCTCGAACTTGCAGCCCGGCGGCATCCGGAACGGGTTCGGCACGACGCCCTTGATGACGTCGAGCTCGCGGCCCCGCTTGTGGAGGGCGGGGATCGAGTTGAGGAGGCCCTGGGTGTAGGGGTGCTGCGGGTGCAGGAGGACCTCCTCCACGTCGCCGGTCTCGACGATCCGGCCGGCGTACATGACGGCGATCTGCTGGACGGTCTCGGCGACGACCGCCAGGTCGTGGGTGATGAGCAGCAGGGCCGTCCCCGTCCGCTCCTGGAGCTCCTTGATGAGCTCGAGGATCTGGGCCTGGATGGTGACGTCCAGGGCGGTCGTCGGCTCGTCGGCGATGAGGAGCTTGGGATTGCAGGAGAGGGCCATCGCGATCATCGCCCGCTGCCGCATGCCGCCCGACAGCTCGTGGGGGTACTGCCGGACGCGCCGCTCGGGGGCCGAGACGCCGACCAGGCGGAGCGACTCGATGGCCCGGTTGCGGGCCTCCCGCTCGCTCACCTTCTGGTGCAGGCGGACGGCCTCCATGATCTGGTCGCCGATGGTGAAGACCGGGTTCAGGCTCGTCATCGGTTCCTGGAAGATCATCGCGATGTCGTCGCCGCGGACGTTCCGCATCTGATCGTTGCTGAGCTTCAGGAGATCGCGGCCGTCGAACCACACCTCGCCGCCGACGATCTCGCCGGGCGGCATGTCGATGAGGCGCATGATCGTGTGGGCCGTCACGCTCTTGCCGCAGCCGGACTCCCCGACGAGGCCGAGGGTCGAGCCGCGGGGGAGGCTGAAGTCGACCCCGTCGACCGCCTTGACCGTCCCGTCCATGACATGGAAGTACGTCTTGAGGCCGCGGACGTCGAGCAGGATGTCGCTGGCGGGCGGCGCGCCGACCCGCCGCTCGGCGGCGGGCGACGTGGCGGTCGTGGTGGGCTCGGTCGTCAATCCCTGCTCCTCGGGTCGAGGGCGTCTCGCAGCCCGTCGCCCATGAAGTTGATCCCGAGCACGGTGAAGACGATGGACAGGCCCGGGAAGAGCGGCCACCACCAGTTGCCGAGCGGGATGAAGGTCAGCGAGTTGGACAGGATGTTGCCCCAGGTCGGCTGCGTCACGTCGACGCCGAAGCCGAGGAAGCTGACGAACGCCTCGCTGACGATGACGCTCGCGACCGCCAGGGTCGTGGCGACGATGATCGGGCTGACCGCGTTCGGCAGGATGTGGCGGAAGATGATCCGCCGGTCGCTCACCCCGACCGCCCGGGCGGCGTCGACGAAGACCTCCGAGCGGAGCGAGAGGAACAGGCTCCGCACGAGGCGGGCGATGGTCTGCCAGCCGAACACGGCGAAGACGACCATGACCACGAACCAGTTGCCGCCACCCAGGAACTTCGCGACGACGAGGATGACGAAGAGGAGCGGCAGGCTCAGCATGACGTCGACGACGCGCATCAGGATGTTGTCGATCCAGCCGCCGAAGTAGCCGGCGACGCCGCCGACGATCGTCCCGATGACGGCCGCGAAGACGGACGCGCCGACGCCGATCGCCAGCGACAGCCGGGCGCCGTTGATGACGAGCACGAGCAGGTCACGCTGCAGGCCGCCGGTCGTCCCCAGGAAGTGGTTCAGGCTCGGCGGGCAGCCGTTCGAGGCCCGCAGGGTCGTGCTCCCGGTGCAGTACTTGACCGGCTCGGGAACGTTGTAGAAGTCGAACGGGGCGATGAGCGGGCCGATGAACGCGATGGCGCAGATGGTCAGGAAGAGGATGCTCCCGAAGACGGCCAGGCGATGGCGCTTGAAGCGGCGCCAGGCCAGCTGCCACTGGTTGAGGGAGACGAGGTTGACCTCGTAGTCCGGGTTGGCCGCCTCGAGCTCCTCGAGCGCGGCTGGGGTGACCGGTGCGTTGTCCACGGTGGGCTCGGGTCCTCAGTCGTACTGCACGCGTGGGTCGACCACGGCGTACATGATGTCGGCCACCAGGTTGGCGAAGACGACGATGATCGAGGTGATGAGCAGGATGCCCATCAGCACCGGGTAGTCGAAGTGGCCGGTCGCCTGGATGAACTCGCGGCCCATGCCGGGCCAGGAGAAGATCGTCTCGGTGACGATCGCGCCGGCGAACAGGAACGGGATCTCCAGGCCGATGTTCGTCACGACCGGCAGCAGCGCGTTGCGCAGGGCGTGCTTGAAGATCACCGTCCGCTCGGGGACACCCTTGGCTCGGGCGGTCTTGACGAAGTCCTGGTTGAGGGCGTCGAGCATGCTCGAGCGGACGAACCGCGAGTCGTAGGCGATGTTGACCACGACCAGGGTCAGGACCGGCAGGACGAGGTGGGCCCCCAGGTCCCAGAGGGCGGTCAGGGGATGGGCGCCGACGAAGGTCCAGTACTCGCCCGTGGCGAAGATCGGGATCGTCCGCGTCGTCCACATCCCTCCGACCGGGAACCACTTCAGGGGCGGGGCCGCGAAGAGGGTGATGAGCATGATGCCCAGCCAGAAGGTCGGGAAGCTGAAGCCGACGTAGTTGAAGATCGTCAGGGCCGAGTCGAACAGGCTGTAGCGTCTGACGGCGGCGTAGACCCCGGTGATGATGGCGATGAAGATCCAGATCACGTACGCGGTGCCGGCCAGGATGAAGGTCGGCAGGACGCGCTCGCCGATGACGTCGGTCACCGTCCGGCCGTCCGTGACGGAGTAGCCGAAGTCACCGTGGAGGATGCCGTTGTCGCCGCCGGGCAGGTCGATGTGCAGCCCCGCGATGTCGACGGACCCGCCGGGCAGGGCGTTGAGGACACCGGCATCGCCCCAGATCCCGAGCCACTTGGCGTACTGCAGGTAGAGCGGGTCGTCGAGGCCCCAACGGTGCTTGAAGGCGTCGATCTGGGCCTGGGTGATCCGGGGATTCTGGGCGAAGCGCGCCGTCGGGCCACCGGGCGCGATGGCCAGGATGCCGTAGGTCACCAGGGAGATCCCGAACAGCACCGGGATCGCCTGGATCACCCGTCGGATGACGTACTTGAGCATGCGCGCCTCATGGTACGCGAGGGCGACGGGTCCGGCCGGGCCCGCCGCCCTCGCGACTCGGTGGCTGTGCCGGGCGGGTCAGACCAGCCCGAGCAGCCGCGTTCCGGTTAGCCCTCGATCCACCAGTCCCAGCTGTTCCACTCGCCGGCGACCGTGGTCGGGTTGCCGGTGAAGTTGTGGAGCTTGGGGTTCACGAGCCAGACGTCCTTGCGGGCGTACAGCGGCAGCTCGTAGGTGTTCTCGTCGGAGGCGTAGATGTCCTGGACCTTGAACATCGCTTCGCGGACCTTGTTGAAGTCCACGTTGGTCTTGACCTGGTTCCAGGCGGCGTCGAGGTCAGGCAGGCAGATCCGGGTCTCGTTCTGGCCGTTGTGCGGCGCAGGATCCGGGTTGCCCTGGCAGGTGTAGACGTTGTAGGAGCTCAGCGGATCGAGCGGGGCGACCCAGGCGTGCTCGACCACGTCGTAGTTGCCGTGGATCGTGTTGCACTTGGTGTCCGGGGCCACGTCGTTCCAGCCGCCGAAGACGTCCGGCTGGGCGGGCTTGGCGAGGACGTTCGCCTTGATGCCGATCTTGTTGAGCTGCGACGCGACCAGGGTCAGGGTGTCGATCCGGACCTGGCGCTTCGTGGTGCAGAAGTCGAGGGCGATCGACTTGCCGCCCTTGGCGTAGATGCCGTCCGAGCCCTTGGTGAACCCGGCACCGGTCAGGAGCGCCTCGGCGCTCGTCGGGTCAGCCGGCTTCGCTGCGCCCTCGTCCTTGTAGTACCACGTCAGGGGCGAGACGAAGTTGTTGATCGGCTTGACGTTGCCCGACAGCGGGCCGTTGGCGATGGCGTCGCGGTCGACCGCCATCCGGATGGCCTTGATGACCGTCTGGTAGTCGCTCGGCCAGAACTTCTTGAAGTGGTCGTTCTGGAAGGCGAACAGCTCGTAGGTCAGCGAGTCGTGGATGACGACCTGCTTCTGGTCGATGTCCGTCGTCTTGGGGATGTCGGCATCGTTCAGGTCGTTGGCGACGTCGAACTCACCGGCCTTGTAGCCCTGGATCATCGCGTCGGCATCGCCGTAGTACTTCCAGATCAGCTGATCGAGATACGGATCGTGGCCCGAGATGGTCTTCCACTGCGGGTTGGCCGAGAGGGTGACCTGGGCGTCCGTCTTGATCGCCGTCGGGATGTACGCACCGCTGTAGACGCCCTTGGTCGGGTCGCCGAGCGGCCAGAGCTTGGTCCCCGCGTCCTTGACCGCGACGGACTGGATGTACTTGCCCGGCAGGAGCGGGGCGACCAGGGTCAGGTAGCCCTCGTAGACCTTGCCGAAGTGCTCGACGCAGGTCGTGGTGCCCGTGCCGTCGATCCCGGTGATGTCCTCCCACCCAGTGGTGCCACCGGCAAGGCCCGTGTTGTCCTTGTCCATGATCCACTTCCAGGTGGCGATGAGGTCATCGCAGGTGATCGGCGAGCCGTCGGACCACTTCATGCCGTCCTTGAGGTGCCAGGTCACGTCCATCTTGTCGCCGTTCACGACGACCTGGCCGTTGTCGACCGTCGGCAGCTCCTTGACCAGGACCGGCATGTACTTGAGGTCGTTGGTCGTCCGCACGAAGTCCTCGAACGCGGAGACGCCGACCTCGATGTCGGACTCGGCCTGGGCGTAGTACTCGTTGAGCGTGTCGATGAACTGCCACTCGGCGGTGATGACCTTGCCGCCCGTGTGGCCTGGGGCCTCGGGCTTGTAGGTCGTCGCGCTCAGGTCGACGCCGCTCGGGCTGGGGCTCGCCTCGCTGCTCGGGGCGGCCTGGGACTGGGTGCCCGAACTCGGCGACTGGGTGGTGGTGGCGCCCTGACATGCCCCGAACGCGAGCGCCGCGATCGTGAGCAGGCCGAACAGCCGTTTCCGCATCAATGCTCCTCCCACTGGGTGTCCTGTCCCCACAAGCTCCCTGGCGCTGACCGCTCGCCCCGCTCGCCGGACCGGCCCCACGTCACGGACCCCTGCCGGCGCCTGACGGTCCCCGGCGGCGGTACGGGGTGGGCGGCTGGGCGGCTCGGGTCACCGCACTGGCCGGTACTATGCGGACGCCGTGTCCGCGGTGTCAAATCGCGGCGGGCGGTCCAGATCGATCGCTGCACACCTCCTTCGGCCGGCGGCCGAAACCTCAACGGGCCTGGATCGGCGGGCCCGAACGCTGGCTGTCCGTCACGGGACGTGGCGCGGCAGCCGGGGGCCGGAGATTGTCGGGGTAGCGGATCGGCACCGATCCGCCCGCGCTGGCCATCCAGGGGATGCTCAGGCTGGCGTCGGCGGTGTCGATCGAGGCGCCGGTCGATGCCTCGCCGGCGAGGCCGCGGCGGTCCATGTTGGCGGGGAGCCGGGCCAGCAGGCTGGGCGCGGTCGCGTGGACCAGGCTCGTCGGCGAAGCGGCGGCATCCGCGTCGGACAGGTCGCCCTGGGGCGCGAGGCTGAGGCCCGACGGGACGATGAGGGCGAGCACGAGCCCGGCGCCGGCGACCAGGCCGCTCAGGGTGCCGGGCTGCCAGCGCCGGACGGCCTGGCGCGCAACGCGCTCCCGGAGCCGGGGCCAGGCATCGGTCGGGGGCTCCACGGCCTGGGTCTCCGCCCAGAGGCGGTGGAGGGCGGCGATCACGCTCGCGGTCGCGGCGAGATCCTCCTCGCAGGCACCGCAGCGTTCCAGGTGGCGCAGGGCGACCTCGACGCCCGGGCCGCTCGCCCGCCGGTCGACGAAGTCGAGGAGGGCTGCCTGGTGCGCCTGGCAGTCTGCCCGCCGGTCGTGGCTCATCCCGGGACCTCCTCCAGGCCGTCCGCGGGCCGGTAGGCGCCGCCGAAGCGGCGATCCGCCTCGAGGCGGGCGCGCAGCGAGCGGAGGGCGTAGTGGAGGCGGGACTTCACCGTCCCCACCGGGACGTCGAGCGTGTCGGCGGTCTCGCTCAGGCTGAAGCCCTGCAGGTAGTACAGGACGACGACCGCCTGCTGGTGGGCCGGCAGGGCGGCGACGCCTTCGCGGACGATCCGCCGCAGCTCCATCCGCTCGGCGTGCTCGGGCGGCTCGCCGGCCACGTCGCGGACGAGCCGGACCACGGCCTCGCTGATCGGCTCCCAGCGGAAGCGCCGGCGGCCGAGGCGCGTGTAGCAGAGGTTCAAGGCGACGCGGTGCAGCCACGGCAGCGGCGAGACGTCCAGGCGCAGGCTCCGACGCCGCTCGTAGGCCCGCGCGAAGGTGTCCTGGAGGACCTCCTCGGCGAGGTGCGGGTCGCCCGTCAGGCCGTACGCCGTCCGGTAGATGGCCGTCCGATGGCGTGCGAAGAACGCCTCGAACGCGGCGAGATCGTCGGCCTGTACGCGCCGCAGCAACTGGGCGTCGGTGTCGAGCTCCGCCCCTGCCCGGCGATCGATGTCCTCGTTCGTGGCCCGCTCCTGTGGTCGGCCTGTACGCCCCTTATACGCCTTCCGGCACGGAAAGGTTCACCGGCGGCACGTACCCGTGCGCGAGCCGGCGCCGGTCAGTCGGGGCACGGCATCTCGCGGCCGGTCATCGGCCGCCAGCGCAGGTTCGGCTGGCGCGCGGCGGTCGCCTCGTCGAGGCGGCGGACCGGCGCCGTGTGGGGGGCTGTCCGGACCAGCTCGGGGTCCTCGTGCGCCTCGCGGACGATGCGCTCCAGGGCCGCGACGAAGGAGTCGAGGGTCTCCAGCGACTCGGTCTCCGTCGGCTCGATCAGGAGCGCCTCCTCGACCGTGAGCGGGAAGTAGACCGTCGGCGGGTGGAAGCCGAAGTCGATGAGCCGCTTGGCGAGGTCGAGCGTGCGGACGCCGGTCTCGCGCTTGAGCGTCGCCGCGGAGGCCACGAACTCGTGCTTGCAGGCTCGCTCGAAGGGCACGTCGAGGGTGCCGGCCAGGCGGGCCTTCAGGTAGTTCGCGGCGAGGACCGCGTCGTCGCTCACCTCCTGCAGGCCGCTCGCCCCGTGGGCCCGGATGTAGGCGTAGGCCCGGACGAGGACGCCGACGTTGCCGACGAACGAGCGCAGCCGGCCGATGCTCGTCGGCCGCTCGGCGGGGCGCTCGAGGCGGAACCGCCCGTCCGCGGTCCGCAGGACGCGCGGCATCGGCAGGTACGGCAGGAGGCGCTCCCCCACCCCGACGGGACCGGCCCCGGGACCCCCGCCGCCGTGGGGCGTGGAGAACGTCTTGTGGACGTTGAAGTGCATCACGTCGAAGCCGGCCACGCCGGGCTTGAAGCGGCCCATGATCGCGTTGAGGTTGGCGCCGTCCATATACGCCAGGGCCCCGGCCTCGTGGACCGCCGCGAGCAGCTCGCCGATCCCCGACTCGAAGAGGCCCAGGGTCGAGGGGTTGGTGATCATGATCGCCGCGGTCCGCGGCCCGAGGGCCGCCCCGAAGGCGTCGAGGTCCACACTGCCGTCCGGGTTCGAGGGGATCGAGACCGTCCGGAAGCCGGCCATCGAGGCGGTCGCGGGGTTGGTGCCGTGCGCGGAATCGGGCACCAGCACCTCGGTCCGCTCCAGGTCGCCCCGGGCCCGGTGATAGGCCCGGATCATGAGGATGCCGGTCAGCTCGCCCTGCGCGCCGGCCGCGGGCTGGAGCGTCACGGCCCGCATCCCGCTGATCTCGCACAGGGCCTGCTCGAGCTCCCAGAGGAGCTGCAGCGTCCCCTGGGCGACCTCGTCGGGGGCGAGCGGGTGGAGCTCGGCGAAGCCGGGCAGGCGGGCCGCCCACTCGTTGAGCTTGGGATTCCACTTCATCGTGCACGAGCCGAGCGGGTAGAAGCCCGTGTCGACGGCGTGGTTGAGCTGGGAGAGGTTGACGAAGTGGCGGACGACCTCCGGCTCGTTGAGCTCGGGCAGGCCCGGCGGCACGGCGCGGCGCTGCTCCGCGGGGATGCGGTCCAGCGCGCCCGCCGGCGGATGGGGGATCTTGCCCTCGCCGCGACCGGGGCGGGAGCGCTCGAAGAGGGTCGGCTGGAGGGGGTCGCCGGTGACGCTCATCGGATCGCCTCCGCGGTCCCGGTCGTCTCGGCCGCCGCCGGCGGCGCAGGCGACGTCCGGGCCGCCTCCAGCTCGTCGCGGATAGCCCAGGCGAACAGCTCGATCTCCTCGTGGGTCGTGACCTCGGTCGCGCAGACCAGCAGGCCGTCGGCCAGCCTGGGGTCGTCCGGCTCGAGCTCCGCCAGGGGGATGCCGGCCAGGACGCCGCGGGCGAGGAGGCGGCGGTGGACGGCCGGCGCGTCGGGGACGCGGATGGCGAACTCGTCGAAGTACGGGCCAGGCTGGAGCCGTGGGGCGCCTGCCGCGGCGAGGGCCGCCTCGAGGTCGCCCGCGCGCGCGGCGCAGAGGGCGGCGACGTCTCGCAGGCCGTGCGGTCCGAGCGAGGCGAGGTAGACGCTGGCGGCGAGGGCGCAGAGGGCCTGGTTCGTGCAGATGTTGCTGGCGGCGCGCTCGCGGCGGATGTCCTGCTCGCGCGCCCGCAGGGTCATCACGAACGCCCGCCGGCCCGCCTCGTCCATCGTCAGCCCGACGAGCCGCCCGGGGATCTGGCGAACGAGCGCGTCGGTGCATGCCAGCAGGCCCAGGTACGGCCCGCCGTACTGGGGGGCGATGCCGAGCGGCTGCCCTTCGCCGGCGGCGATGTCCGCGCCGTACGCGCCGGGCGGGGCGAGGACGGCCAGCGAGACGGGCTCGACGACAGCGACGAAGAGGGCGCCGGCGGCGTGGGCGAGCCGGCCGAGCTCGGCCATCGGCTCGAGCAGGCCGAGCACGTTCGGCTGGGCCGCGACGACCCCTGCGACGGGCCGCTCCGGATCGGCCAGCAGCCGCTCGAGGACCGCGAGGTCCGTCGTGCCGGCGGCGGGCCCGTCGGCGACGAGGGGCAGCTCGTCGAGGTCCAGCTCGCCGCCCTGGAAGTACGTCGCCAGCGTCTCGCGGTAGTGGCGGTGGACGCCGCGGCTCACCAGGACCCGCGCCCGGCGCGTCGCCCGGCAGGCCATCAGAGCCGCCTCCGCGGTCGCGGCCGCCCCGTCGTAGTGCGAGGCCGAGACGACGTCGAGCCCGGTCAGCTCGGCCAGCAGCGACTCGTACTCGTAGATCGTCTGCAGCGTCCCCTGGCTGACCTCCGGCTGGTACGGGGTGTAGGCGGTGTAGAACTCGCCCCGGCTGAGGATCTGGTCCACGGTGGCCGGGATGAAGTGGCGGTAGACGCCGGCCCCCAGGAAGCTCGCCAGGTCCGTCCGGTTGCGACCGGCCAACCGCTGCAGGCGCCCGCTGAGCTCGAGCTCCGACTCGGGGGCCGGCAGGTCCAGGCCGTTCGCCCGGAGCGCGGGCGGGATGTCGGCGAAGAGCTCGTCGACGCCGGCGACGCCGATGGCGGCCAGCATCCGGGCCCGGTCCTCGGGGGTGTGGGGGCCGTAGGGCATCGCCTAGCCCTCCCGGGTCAGCTCGTCGTAGGCCTCCGGCGTCAGCAGCTCGTCGAGCTGGGCCCCGTCCGCGACGCGGACCTTGAGCAGCCAGCCCTCGCCGTACGGGTCCTCGTTGAGCAGCTCCGGCCGGCCGGCAAGCTCGCCGTTCGCCTCGACGACCTCGCCCCCGACGGGCGCGAAGAGGTCGCTGACGGCCTTGACCGACTCGACCACCCCGAGGGTCGCGAACTGCGTCAGCTGGCGGCCCGCCTCTGGCAGCTCCACGAAGACGATGTCGCCGAGCTGGTGGGTGGCGTAGTCGGTGATGCCGACCGTCGCGAGGTCGCCCTCGACCCGGACCCACTCGTGTTCCTTGGTGTAGCGGAGGTCTGCGGGAGCCATCGCCAGGGAATCCTCCTCGCTCGGGCCGGGCTCGCCTGAGCCCTGGCGCTGCTCGACGGCGCCGACGGCCCCTCCCGGTCCCGGGACGGGACGGCCGGTCAGCGGGGACGCTTGTAGAAGGGCAGGGGCACGACCTCGGCCGGGACCCGCTGGTCGCGGATCGCGACCTCCAGCATCGTACCCACTTCGCCGTCGCCGGGGGCCACGTAGGCCATCGCGATCGCCTGGCCGAGGGTCGGCGACTGCGTCCCGCTCGTCACGCTCCCGCTGCGGCGTTCCCCGCGGAACACCTCGTAGCCATGGCGGGCGATGCCGCGGCCACGGACCACGAGGCCCACCAGCCGCTTCGAGGGACCCTCCGCGGCCGCCTTCTCGAGCGCCGCCCGGCCGACGAAGTCGCCCTCCTTGGCCAGCTTCACGACGCGCCCGAGGCCGGCCTCGAAGGGCCTGGTGGTGCGGTCCAGCTCGTTGCCGTAGAGGGGCATGCCCGCCTCGAGGCGGAGCGTGTCACGGGCGCCCAGGCCCACCGGGACGAGCCCAGCCTCCCTGCCCGCGGCGAGCAGGAGGTCCCAGACCTCGACGGCCCGGCCCCAGTCGACGAACAGCTCGAAGCCGTCCTCCCCCGTGTAGCCCGTCCGGGCGACGAGGGCGGGGATGTCCGCGACGCGTCCCTCCGCCGCCGCGTAGTAGCGCAGCGGCTCGAGGTCGACGTCGGTGAGCGGGGCCAGGATCGCCGCCGCGCGGGGTCCCTGGACCGCCACGAGGGCGGTCGCCAGCGAGCGGTCGTCGAGGACCGCCCGGAAGCCGGCCAGCCGCTCGGCCAGGGCGTCGCTGACCACCGCTGCGTTCGCGGCGTTGGCGACGACCAAGAACCGCTCCTCGGCCAGGCGGTAGACGATGAGGTCGTCGAGGATGCCGCCGTCGGGGGCGCAGATCATCGAGTAGTGGGCCCGCCCGACGGCCAGCGCCGGCGGGTCGGTCACGAGGGCCGCCGCAAGGGCGCGCCCGGCCTCGGGGCCCTCGACGAACAGCTCGCCCATGTGCGAGAGGTCGAACAGGCCGGCCCGCTCCCGGACCGCGCGGTGCTCCTCGAGGATGCCGCCGTACTGGAGGGGCATGAGCCAGCCGCCGAACTCGATGAGCCGGGCCCCAAGCGCCCGGTGGCGCTCGACGAGCGGGCTGAGGTGGGCGGCCTCGTCGGTCCCTGCGGTCACGCTCTGGTCCTCCAGCTGTCGTCGTCCGGCAGCCCGCCGGCCCCCGGCCTCGGCCCGCGCCTGCCCCCGTCGCCCGGCGAAGGCACGCTCGTCCGGGCCTCGCTCAGCCTGTGACGCCGGGCGCGGCGGCGAGGCGGCGCCCGGCCTCCTCGACCAGGTTGCGCTCGGTCTCGAACGAGAGGATCGCGCCCGCCTCGGCCAGGTCGACCCAGCGGACCTCCTCGAACTCGTGATCGTGGCGGGCGAGATCGCCCCCCACCGGCTCCATCAGGAAGTAGTGCACGGTCTTGTGGATACGCTGGCCGTGCTGGACGAAGCGGTACTGGATGGCGTCGAGGGGCCCGGTGATCCTCACCTCCAGGCCCGTCTCCTCGCCGACCTCCCGGAGAGCGGTCTCCTCGAGGGTCTCGCCCGCGTTCGGCGTGCCCTTCGGCAGCGTCCAGGTCATCCCGTCCCGCTCCCGCCGCCGGCGCCCGATGACGAGCTGGGGCTGGCCCTGGCTGTAGCGGACGACGATGCCGCCGGCAGAGGTCGCCGTGGCGTTCCTCAGGCGCGCCACGGAGCCGCCGCGGCGCTCGCGCGGCGACCTGTCAGCGGTCCGCCCGAATGCGCCCAGTGCATCGTGACGGAGGGGCGCGGCAGCCCTCCTGCGGGCCGCTCCGGGTGGGCAGTGACGGCACCGGTCCAGCCGCCGCCGAGGCTCACGCTCGGGGCGCGCTCGCCGCCCCGCAGGACGGTGAGGCGGGGTGCGGCGGGCTGGAAGGAGAGGCCCCGCCGCAGGCCGAGCCGGCGCTCGCGGTCGCGGCCCGACGGGCGCACGAAACGGGCGGGAGGCCGAGCCGTCAGGCGGGCCGCGGTGCTGTGCTGCATGTCCGCAATCGTACCCGGTCAGGGCGCCTTTGCAAGCGAGCTCAGACCGATCCGGCGAGCACGGCCCGGAGGCGTTCCGCCTCTGCCGGTGCGAGCGCGCCCCGCTCCTCGGCCAGGGTCACCTCGCGCCGCGCGGCGGCCAGGTACAGCTCGCGGGCCCCCGGCGCCAGTTCCGCCAGGGCCGCCAGATGTGCTCGCAACGTCCCGGCGTCGCCGCGGACGATGGGCCCCGTGAGGGCGGCGCGGATCCCGAGGGCCCGGGCGTTGGCCAGGGTCTGCTCGGCGAGGCGGCCATAGACGGCGAGCGCCGACGCCTCGTCGAGGCCAGCTCCTCGGGCCGCCTCGGCGACCGCGTCCAGCAGCGCCACGAGGCCGCCCGAGGCGAGCACGGCCGCGGCGTGGTAGGCGGCCTTCGAGCCGGGCGCGAGCCGGACCGGGACGGCGCCGACGGCCTCGGCCAGGTCTGCCAGGAGGCCGACGAGCTCGTCGTCGCCCTCGACGGCCACGGTCGCCCCGCGGAGGTCGGCCACGGCCCGCTCGACGTCGGCGGTGATGGAGACGAGGGGGTGGAACGCCCCGAGCTGGGTCCCGGCGGCCATCGCCGGGGCGAGCGCCTCGGGACCCAGCAGGCCGCTGGTGTGGACGAGGGCCTGGCCGCCGTAGAGGCGGAGGCCCCCCGCGACGGCCGGGATCGCGTCGTCGGGCACGGCGAGGACCACCAGCTCGACCTCGTCGAGGAGCGCGTTCGCCTCGGCGAACAGGCGGACGCCCGGGACCAGGGCGCGGACCCGCTCGCGGCGACCGGTATCGCGGCTGGCGACCGCGCCGAGGGGCCAGCCGGCCCGGGCGATCGCCACGGCGAGGGCTGTGCCGACGGCCCCGGCCCCGACGACGCCGATGACGGGCCGGTCGGCGGGTCCGGCATGGGGATGCGGGTGGGGGTGCTCGCGGCGGTGGACGACATCGCCGTGGGCATGCTCGGCGTCCGACCCGTCGCGGCGCGGGTCCAGGTCGATGCCAGCCGCGGCGAGCTCCTTTAGGGCGGCCTCGTCCGGACCCCCGCGGCCGCGGCGAGATCGCTCGTCGGGCTCCTCCGTCCAGGCTCGCACGCACGTCCCTCGCTCGGCCTTCGTCGGGCCGTCGTCGTCCGGCATCGTCGCCGGCGCGCCGGCGCGCTACAGTTGGCGGCGGAGACCCATGCCCTCCGGGAGTCGGGCCCGACGGCCCGGCCGAGCGCCGGCGACGGCCGCTCCTCCCGGGGAGTGTAGCGTGGTCCCCGGCGGCTGAGGCGCTCCTCCGCCGGGGCCTGGACGACCCGGTCGCGCCCCGCCCGGCCGACCGGCCAGTGGACAAGGACGGCCCCGTGCCTGCCAGCGACCCCTTCGGCGCCCGAGCCCCGCTCGGACCCGGCCTGCCCGATCTCGTCCGCCTGACGGCCCTCGAGCCGCTGGGGCTGGACCTGGGCCGCGTCCCGTACACCCTCAAGGTCCTCCTGGAGAACGTGCTGCGCCACGCGGGCGGCGGCGTCGTGGGCGAGGCCGACGTCCGGGCCCTGGCGGCGTGGCGGCCGGGCAGCGGCGCCGAGGTCGAGGTCCCGTTCCTGCCGGCCCGGGTCATCCTCCAGGACTTCACCGGTGTCCCGGCCGTCGTGGACCTGGCCGTGATGCGCGACGCGATGGCCGACCTCGGGGGCGATCCCGCCCTCGTCAACCCGCTCGTGCCCGCGGACCTGGTCATCGACCACTCGGTCCAGGTCGACCGCTTCGGCACGCGCGACGCGTTCGCCTTCAACGTCGAGCGCGAGTACCAGCGCAACGGCGAGCGCTACCAACTCCTCCGCTGGGCCCAGACCGCCTTCGACGGGCTGCGCGTCGTCCCGCCCGGGACGGGCATCGTCCACCAGGTCAACCTGGAGTACCTGGCGCCGGTCGTCCAGCGCCGCGACGTCGACGGGCGGCCGCTCGCCTACCCCGACACGCTCGTCGGGACCGACTCGCACACCACGATGATCAACGCCCTCGGCGTGCTCGGCTACGGCGTCGGCGGCATCGAGGCGGAGGCCGTCCTGCTCGGCCAGCCGCTCTACCAGCCGATGCCGCGGGTGATCGGCGTCCGCCTCCACGGCGAGCTGCCGGAGGGCGCCACCGCGACCGACCTCGTCCTCGTCGTGACCGAGCTGCTGCGCGGCTACGGCGTCGTGGGCGCGTTCGTCGAGTTCGCCGGCGACGGCCTGGCCGGCCTCGCCCTGGCCGACCGCGCGACGATCTCCAACATGTCGCCCGAGTTCGGGGCGACCGCGACCCTCTTCCCCATCGACGATGAGACGATCCGCTACCTGCGCCTGACCGGACGGCCCGCCGAACTGGTCGAGCTCGTGGAGCGCTACGCCCGCGAGCAGGGCATGTGGCGTGAGTCCGGTCCGGGGCCCGACTTCGATGACGTGATCGAGCTCGACCTGTCCACCGTCGAGCCGAGCCTGGCCGGGCCCCGCCGGCCCCAGGACCGCGTCCCCCTGCGCGACCTCGCGGCCAACTTCCATACCGCCTACCCCGATGGCCTGGAGGTTCCCCCGTCGGCTGCCGTCCAGGAGGAGCGCTTCGCGAGCGAGGGCGGGGTCGCCGAGCTGCGGGCCCTGCCGCCGAACCAGGCCGCCGCGGCGGTCGCCCGGGACGCCGCCGCGGAGTCGGTGCCGCCGAGCCAGGAGGAGGGCGGGGCCGGGGCGCCGGACGAGCCACGCCCGGCGGTCCGCGGGGACGTCGTCCCGGACCCGCGCCGCTACCGGGCCGTGGAGGTCGCCGTGCACGGCGAACGGGCGCGCGTCGCCTCCGGCTCGGTCGCCATCGCCGCCATCACCAGCTGCACGAACACCTCGAACCCGACGGTGATGGTCGGCGCCGGCCTGCTCGCCCGCAACGCCGTCGCCCGCGGCCTGCGCGTCCCCCCGACCGTCAAGACCAGCCTCGCCCCCGGCTCGCGGGCGGTCACCCGCTACCTCGCCGGGGCGGGCCTGCTCGAGCCGCTCGAGCAGCTCGGCTTCGCCCTGGCCGGCTACGGCTGTACGACCTGCATCGGCAACAGCGGCCCGCTCGACGAGCCGATCGCCCGGGCGATCGAGGGCGACGACCTCGTCGTGGCGGCGGTCCTCTCGGGCAACCGCAACTTCGAGGGCCGCATCCACCCCCTGGTACGGGCGTCGTACCTGGCCTCGCCGCCGCTCGTCGTCGCCTTCGCTCTGGCCGGTCGGGTCGACCTCGACCTGACCCACGAGCCGCTCGGCAGCGGTGCCGACGGCCGGCCGGTCTACCTGCGCGAGCTGTGGCCGACGCCCGACGAGATCAAGGCGACGATCTCGGCCGCCGTCGACCCGGCGATCTTCCGCGAGACGTACGCCTCCGTCTTCGAGGGCGACGACCGCTGGCGCGCGCTGCCCGTGCCCTCCGGCGGACGCTACGCCTGGGACACCGCCTCGACCTATGTCGCCCGGCCACCGTTCTTCGAGGGCATGGGCCTCGAGCCCGCCCCCGTCGGCGACATCGCGGACGCCCGCGCCCTGTGCCTCCTCGGCGACTCGGTGACGACCGACCACATCTCGCCGGCCGGCTCGATCCCGCCCTGGAGCCCCGCCGGGACGTGGTTGCTCGAGCATGGCGTCGAGCCCGCCCAGTTCAACAGCTACGGCGCCCGGCGCGGCCACCACGAGGTGATGATGCGGGGGACGTTCGGCAACATCCGGCTGCGCAACCGGCTGACCGATCGTGAAGGCCCGTACACCGTCCACCTGCCCGACGGCCAGCCGATGTTCATCTACGACGCGGCGATGCGCTATGCCGACGAGGGCGTCCCGCTGCTCGTCATCGCCGGACGCGAGTACGGCTCGGGCTCGTCCCGCGACTGGGCGGCCAAGGGGCCGCGCCTGCTCGGCGTCCGGGCGGTCCTGGCCGAAAGCTACGAGCGGATCCACCGCTCGAACCTCGTCGGCATGGGCATCCTGCCCCTCCAGTTCCTGCCCGGCGAGTCGGCCGCCTCGCTCGGCCTGACCGGCCGGGAGGCGTACACGATCGCCGGCCTGGCGGGCGGCCTCGCCCCCCGCCAACGGCTCTGGGTCACCGCCCGGGCCGACGCCGCGGATGGCGGCGGCGAGCGGCGGTTCGAGGTGGTCGCCCGGCTCGACGGGCCGATCGAGGTCGGCTACTACCGCCACGGGGGCATCCTCCCGGCGGTCCTGCGGCGACTCGCGGCCGCGGGTTCGGCCGGCGGCGCGCCGGCCGCCTGACGCGCCCCGTCAGCCGAGCCGCTCGAGGACCTCGGCCAGGACGACGGCCTGGTTGTGCGCCTCGTCGCGGGCGCCGTAGACGAGGGTGAGGGTGCCGCGTCGGGCGACCGCCGCCAGCTCGTCGAGGCGCGGCTGGAGCTCGGGCGCGGCGAGCTCGTCGAGGTACCGCTCGCGGAACTCGGTCCAGCGGGCGGGGTCGTGGCCGAACCAGTAGCGGAGGGCATCGCTGGGGCCGAGCTCGCGGTGCCAGGCCGCCAGGGCCAGCGCCTCGCGCGACCGCCCGCGCGGCCAGACGCGGTCGACCAGGACGCGCTGGCCGTCGTCGGCCGCCGGCGGCTCGTAGGCCCGTTTCAACCGGATCGCCATCGCCTCCCGAGGGTACGCTAGGCGGCCATGACGCGCGACCGGGCGGACCGCCCGTGGAGGTCAGTGCGTCCGAGGCGCTGGCCTACGTAACCGGCCGCACACACGTAAGCCGGGAGAATTGCCATGTCGGCGCCGGTCACGCACGGTGTTCCCTGAATCGTGGCCCGCGTTACTAGCAAGAGACAGGCGGGCGGTGGGGTTATGTCGCTGCCCTAAGCTCACTTCGAATCGCTGTGGTGAGGTCCGACACTTCCGCGTCGCTGGTCAATCCGGGCTGGGCCCAGAACAGCGAGATGCGGCCGAGGATCCGCGGCAGCTCGCGCCTTGAGGAGAACTGTGGGTGGAGGACCCGCATGCTCTGGAGCTCGAGTATCGCTCTGTAGAGTTCAGTCTCGAGATTGATGCGGTCGGTCGACAGGCCGCGAAGATCTGGCCTGCTCCGCGCAGCCACGAACCCGGACACGGAGTGCATCAGCGCCTCGGTCGTATCAGCGTCCCGGATCTGCGCGATGTAGGCGTCCGCGATCGACCCGTGGAACGGCTCGACCCACTTCACGCCGTTGACTCCGAGATCGGATCGGGGGGCCCGCGGTCCGGTCGGACCCGTCGGTCCTTCGACATCCGGCGAAGCACTGGCCGGACCGATGGGACCAGTCGCACCCGTCACTCCGCTGGCGATCCCGGCAAGGAGCGCGACCTTGGTCTCCTCGAGCACCACCTTTGCGCCCCCGCCCTCAACGCTTCGGATACGGCCAATCGCCGACGCGAATTGCGTGCGGAACAGCCACGCGACAGCGAGGATGGTTACTGGCCAGGCAAGGCTGCCGATGACGGATGCAAGAAAGGTGAGCCCGTCCACCGCCTATCTCCGCAGATCACGGATGCCGCGATAACTCGGGCGCGTTCGCACGACGAATTCGTGCTAGGGAGAGTCTAGCCCGCACGCCTGGGGGACGGACAGCTGGGTCGCGCGTTCCGCGGAACGAGTCCGATCGACTCGAATGGAATCGAGCCCGACTCCGCTTCCGAGGTGAGGTGACGGTGGTGGGCGATACTGGATTCGAACCAGTGACCTCACGGATGTGAACCGTGCGCTCTAACCAGCTGAGCCAATCGCCCACCGGAGCGGCGCCTCGCGCGCCGACCCGGGGAGTATAGCGGGCGACCCCTCGTGCCGGCGGCGGGCGGGCGACCGGCGGACGGCCGAGCGACGAGGAACCCGCTAGACCTTCAACTCCGGCCAGCGGGACTGGACGTCCTCCGGCTCGATGCCCTCCACGACGACCAGCTTCTGGCGGCCGGCAGCCCCGGCGACGAGGCGGACGGAGGTCCGCGAGACACGCAGCTCGGTCGCCAGCAATCGCAGCAGGGCGGCGTTCGCCGCGCCCTGGATCGCGGGGGCGGCGACGCGAGCGCGGAGGACGCCGTCGACCACACCGTCCACCCGGTCCTCGCCGGCGCGGGGGGTCAGCCGGACCGCGAATCGGACGGCCATGGCCATCAGGCGGCCGGTTCCGGCGGGCGGGGGACGCATGGCGCGACGACGCGGCGTACGGCGAGCATGCGGATGGAGTCTAGCAGCGGTCGATCGCGGGACCCTCCCACGAAGCGCCCGCCGCCTCGCGGTCGCGTGACAGCGGAGCGCTCAGCGAGGCGGCCGCTCCCCGAACAGGGCGCGTCCGACCCGCACGTGCGTCGCCCCCTCCTCGATCGCCACCTCGAAGTCGTCACTCATGCCCATCGACAGTCCCGCGCGCAGGGCTGGCGCCGTGCGGCGGAGTCCCTCGGAGAGCTCGCGCAGGGCGACGAACGTCGGGCGCGCCGCCTCGGGCTCGGGGGCGAGGCGCCCGATCGTCATCAGGCCGGCCAGGGTCAGGCCGCGGCCCGGGGCGGCCAGCTCGGCGAGCGCCGGCAGAGCCGCCTCGAGCTCGGCCGGGTCGAAGCCCGCCTTGGCCGGGTCGCGGTCGACGTTGACCTCGCAGAAGATCGGCAGGGGCGCGCGACCGAGCTCGATCGCCAGGCGGGCCAGCCGTCGGGCGAGCTCGAGCGAGTCGACCGCCTCGATCGCCTCGAAGAGCTCGACGGCCCGGCGGGCCTTGTTCGACTGGAGCGGGCCGACGAGGTGCCAGCGGGCGCCCGGGACGAGCGGCTCCTTCGCGGCGGCCTCCTGGACGCGGTTCTCCCCGAGCAGGTCCAGGCCCGCGGCGACCGCCGCGACGAGGCGCTCGGCGCTCACGGTCTTGGAGACGGCGACGAGGGTGACGTCTGCCGCTGACCGACCCGCCCGGGCGCAGGCGGAGGCGATGCGCTCCAGGAGGCTCGCGCGTGCGGCGCGCAGGCGCTCGACGGCCGCCGGATCGGGCACGGACGGCGTCATCGTGATCCAGCGGGCCGGCGGACCGGCCGCGGGCTACTTGCGGCGGAGGAAGCTCGGGATCTCGAGGTCCTGCTCGTCGTACGTCCGCCGCTGCGGGGCCGGCTGCGAGCCGACGCTGCGCTCCACCCGGACCGGGACCGGCTGGCGCTCGGCCCGCTCGGGGCGCTCCGGCCGCTCGAACCGCTCGTCGCGGGTCGCCGGCTCGGGATCCTTGGCCGCCTCGTCGGCCGCCTGGACCCGCTGCCGCTCCAGCTCGGACAGGAAGTCCCGCTCGGCGGGGCGCTGGCGGAGGACCGCCGCCGCCTCGAAGGGCGCCGCCGCGGCCTCGCGGCGGGGTGTCTCGCGCTTGCGGTTCGAATCGAAGCCGGTCGCGATGACGGTGATCATGACCTCGTCGCCGAGACGCTCGTCGAAGCTCGTCCCGAAGATGATGTTCGCCTCGGGGTCGGCGGCCGCCCGGATCTCCTCGGCCGCCTCGGTGACCTCGAAGAGGCTCAGGTTCGAGGAGCCGGTGATGTTGAAGAGGATGCCCTGGGCGCCGGTGATGTTGACCTCGAGCAGCGGGCTGGCGATGGCCTGGCGGGCCGCCTCGACGGCCCGGTTCTCGCCCGACGCTCGGCCGATGCCCATGAGGGCCGAACCGGCGTCGCGCATGATCGCCCGGACGTCGGCGAAGTCGAGGTTGATGAGGCCCGGCATCGTGATGATGTCGCTGATGCCCTGGACGCCCTGGCGAAGGACGTCGTCGACGACCCGGAAGGCGTCGAGGATGCTGGTGTTCTTCTGGACGACGTCGCGCAGCCGGTCGTTGGGGATCGTGATGAGCGTGTCGACCTTGGCCTTGAGCTGCTCGGCCGCCTTCTCGGCGATGAGCTTGCGCCGCGCGCCCTCGAAGGAGAAGGGCTTGGTCACGACGCCGATCGTCAGCGCCCCGAGCTCCTTGGCGATCTCCGCCACGACCGGTGCCGCACCCGATCCCGTGCCGCCGCCGAGGCCCGAGGTGATGAAGACCATGTCCGAGTCGCGGAGGGCCTCGGTGATCTTCTCGGCGTCCTCCTCCGCGGCCCGCTGGCCGATGCCGGCGTCGCCGCCGGCCCCGAGCCCCCGGGTGATCTTGTCGCCGATGCGGATCTTGTGGGGCGCGTCCGACTGGAGGAGCGCCTGGGCGTCCGTGTTGCAGGCGATGAACTCCACGCCCATCATCTCGGCGCGGATCATGCGGTTCACCGCGTTGCTGCCCCCGCCTCCGACGCCGATGACCCGGATGAGCGCGAAGTTCTCTGAGTCGGATCGCAGCGGCATCGCCCTCTCCCTCCGGGTCTGTCCGGGGTGGTCGTATGGGTCCGAGCCGGCCCCTCGGTGCGGCGGTGCGCGGCGGCTGACGGGGCGGGGCCGGATTGCTCGGCAGTATACCCCGCTGCCCCCGACCGGCGGCATGCGGTGACGGCCCGGCCGGCCCGCGGGACGGGTCCCGGTCGGTGCGCGGATGCACCGCCTCAGGCGGGCAGGAACGCGAGGCGGACCTGGCGGACGTCGTTGTCCGGGTTGGGGTCCAGCAGGGCGATGGACTGCCACGTCCCGAGGGCCAGGCGGCCGCCGACGACCGGGATCGTGACCGACGGCGGGGCGAGCAAGGGCACCACGTGGTCCGCGCCGTGACCCGGCGAGCCGTGGCGGTGGCGCCAGCGGTCGTCACGCGGCAGGAGCCGGTCGAGGCTCGCCAGGAGGTCCTCCTCGGAGCCCGCGCCGAGCTCCATCACCACCAGGCCTGCCGTGGCATGGGGCAGGAAGACGTGGAGCAGGCCGTCGCCCGTCCCGGCCGCGAACCGGGCGCACTCGTCGGTCAGGTCGAACAGCCCGCGCCGGCCCCCGGTCCGGATGGTGAGCTCGCGAGTCTGCACGGCGACCTCCCGCTCGGCGACCGCTCCCGGCGTCGTGCGGGCCGGCCGCCATCCTCGACGCGCCTACGGGAAGAGGCTGCGCAGGGCGTCCCGCAGGCGACCCAGGCCCCCCAGGGCCGGGGCCGATTGATAGCGCGTCGGCTCCTCCGCCGCGACCCGCTTCGCGCCCCACAGCAGGAGGCCGATGGCGGTCGAGGAGGAGGGCGCGAGCAGATTGTCGACGAGGCCGCCGATGTTCGCCGGGGCGGCGACCCGGACCGGCATCTCGAGCACCTCGCGGCCGAGCTCCGCGGCGCCGCTCAGCTGGGCCGCCCCGCCGGTCAGGACGAGGCCGGCCGGGAGCATGCCGTGGCCCGCCTCCCGCATCTCGGCGCGGAGCAGCTCGAACGTCTCGCGCATCCGGGCCTCGATGATCCGGCAGACCTCGAGGCGGTCGACCGTCCGGCCGGCCGACTCGCCGAGGACGGACACGCTGATCGTCTCGTCCTCGCCGACCGAGGCGAGGTCGCACGTCCCATGGCGGACCTTCAGTTCCTCGGCCACCTGGAGGCTCGTCTTGAGCCCGATCGCGACGTCGTTGGTGACGTTGTTGCCGCCGACCGGCAGGACGGCGGTGTGGAAGGGCGAGCCGTCGACGAAGAGGGCGAGGTCGGTCGTGCCCGCCCCCATGTCGGCCACGGCCACGCCGAGCTCGCGCTCGGTCTCGGACAGGACCGCCTCCCCCGACGCGAGCGAGCTGACGACGAGCTCGTCGATCCGCACGCCGGCCGCCTCGACGCACTTCTTGAGGTTCTGGACGGCGGTCGCGGAGGCCGTGACGATGTGGGTCTCGATCTCGAGCCGGATGGCGCTCATCCCGAGGGGGTCTTTGACGCCCTCCTGGCCGTCGACGATGAAGCCGCGCGGGATGACGTGGAGGACGTCGCGGTTGGAGGGGATGCTCACCGCGCGGGCGACCTCGGTCGCCCGGTTGACGTCCTCCCGCGAGACCTCCCGGTCGTGGCCCGAGACGGCCACCGCGCCGCGTGAGTTCTGGCTCTCCACGTGCTGGCCGCCGACGCCGACGAAGGCCCGGTCGATCTTGTAGCCCGAGAGGCGCTCGGCGTGCTCGATCGCCTCGCCGATGGTGTGGACCGTCTGGTCGATGTTGTTGACCAGGCCGCGCTTGATGCCGGTCGAGGCGGCCGAGCCCTTGCCGACGATCGTCAGGCTGCCGTCGCGCCCGAACTCGCCGATGAGGGCCAGGACCTTGGTGGTGCCGACGTCGATCCCGACGAGCACCGCTTCGCGTTCCACCGTTCCGTTCGTCCTTCCGGGTCAGGGCGCCGGCCTACAGGAAGTGCCGGCGGATGAGTGCGACGTTCTGGAAGATGCGCAGGCCGAAGGTGATGAGGGCCACGAGGTAGAGGTCGAGGCCGAGCCGGTCGCCGATGAAGGTGAGCAGCACGGCGACGACCGCGTTCGTGACGAAGCCGCTGATGAAGATCCGGTTGTCGTAGACGCCGTCCAGCTCGGCCCGGACGGCCCCCAGCACCGAGTCCAGCGCGGCGAGGATGGCGACGGCGGAGTAGCGCGCGAACTCGAAGCTGACGTTGACCTGCAGGACGAGCCCCAGCAGGACACCGACGAGGAGGCCGGCCAGGGGTAGGAGCACGTCCCCTCCGTCACGGTCGCACTGGGTCGCCTGGCTTGACGGTGCAAGGCTACCGGACGGCGGCGGGCCGCGTCGACCCGCGGCGGCGGCTGCGATCCGGCGCGGGCGGCCGGGCGCGCCTGCGCCGCCCTCATCGGGTCGTGTACGTGCCGCTGCGGTCGCTGGCGAGGACGACGCGGGCGACCGTCGCCTCACGGCCGGCGAGCAGGCTGCGCAGCAGTCGGACCTGGCCGGGGACGAGGTCCGGTCCGCGCAGATCCGGGGCGTAGAAGCCGAAGACGGCGGTCCAGCCCGCGGGCAGGGCTCGGACCGTGAACCCGTCCGTCTCGTCCACCGCGACGGCCAGGCCGCTCGCGGCGCTGCCCACGTCGGCAGGCCGCAGCGAGGCGAGCCGGGTCGCCACGTCGAGGTCCAGCGGGTCGAGGCGATCGCCGGGTCGCAGCGCGGCCGCGCTCGCCCGGCGGTCGACGACCGCGGGCAGGCTCGTCGCGGCCTGCGCGCCGGGCCCGCTGGGCGGGACCGCGAAGAGCATGCCGGTCGCGTCCACGAGGAGCGCAGCGTCGCCGACCTGCCAGCGCATGATCGGCCGCCGCTCGGTGAGCTCCACCCGCAGGACATCCGGCAGCCGGGCGCTGACCGCGACCTGGACCACGGCGGGCAGGGCGCGCAGGCGCGCCGCCAGGACGTCGGTCTGGACGCGGAAGATGTTGGGGCCATCGGCAGCGTCGAGGCCGAGCAGGGTGCGGACGGCGGCCTCGTCCGTGTACGCGGGCGGCGCCCCGAACTCGACGGCCCGGACGGCGAAGCTCGACGAGGCGGTCAGGCCGTAGCCGAGCAGCACGGCGGCGAGCATCACCAGGCCGGCGGCGACGCGGATCGGCGAGAGCCGCGGTGAGGCGCGACGCACCCGCCGCTGCGGTCGGACGTGGCCGGTCGTCCGGCGGACCGGCAGGCGGATCGCCATGCTCCGCGCCTCGCCCCTCGCCCCGGCCTATGCCCGCGGGAGGTCGGCGGGCCCGAGGTGACGCCGGACGCGGGCGGCGTGGCGCTCCAGGCCGAGCCGGACGATCGTCGCGCACAGCTCCGGGAACGGGTGGCCGGCGGCGACGGCGAGCTGCGGGAAGAGACTGATCGGGGTGAAGCCCGGGATCGTGTTGATCTCCGAGAGGTACACCGCTTCCGGCCCGTCGCTACGCGGTGCCAGGAAGTCGACCCGGGCCAGTCCCTCGCCGCCGATCGCCCGGTAGGCGGCCAGGGCGAGCTCGCGGATCCGTTCGCCGAGGGCCGCCGGCAGCTCGGCCCGGACGGTCACCCGGGAGGTCGGGTCGGTGTACTTCGCGGCGTAGTCGTAGAACTCGCGGCCCGGGAAGACCTCGCCCGGCCCGAACACTTCGAGGACCGCCGGGTCGTTGCCCAGTACGCCGACCTCGAGCTCGCGGGGATGGTCGAGGTAGCGCTCGACGATGGCCAGGCTGTCGTGGGCGAAGGCGGTGGCGAGCGCGCCCGAGCGTTCCCCGGCGCGGTGGGCGAGGGTCATCCCGACCGACGAGCCGAGGCGGGCCGGCTTGACCATCAGGCGCTCGTCGCCGGTCTCGGCGGCGAAGGCGGCCAGCTCGGCCAGGACCGGGTCGGGGTCGGTTGCCCACGCGGCGGCCGGCACCTCGCGCCAGTCGACGACAGGCAGGCCGAGGCCGCGGGCAAGGCGCTTGAAGACGGCCTTGTCCATGCCGACGGCCGAGGCGGTCACCCCGGCCCCCGTGTAGGCCAGGTCGGCGGACTCGAGCAGCGCCTGGACCGTCCCGTCCTCGCCGAACGGGCCGTGGAGGGCGACGAAGACGGCGGGCCGAGGCACCCGTGCGGCGAGGCGGTCGACCGCGGCGCCCGCCGAGTAGGGCCCTTCCGCGCCGAGCGCCACCGGGTCGTCGTAGTCCGCGGCCGGGCGGCCGGCGTCCGTCGCGTCGGGCGGCAGCCACCACCACGCGCCGTCGAGGTCGATGAGGACCCGCCGAACGCTGAGCCCGGCCGCGACCAGGCCCTGGGCGATGGCCGTCCCGGAGACGATCGAGACGTCGTGTTCGGCCGAGGGGCCGCCGAACAGGACCACGACCGGGAGACCCGCACCGGCGACGCTCGTCACGCAGCACCGCCCGCGGTCGGGGCCGGCTCGTCGCTCGCCGGCCGCCAGGCCGACCAGTCGCCGAGGAAGACGACCTCGAACTCGAGCCGGACGCCCCAGCGCCGCTCGACCTCCGCCCGGACCTCCTCTGCCAGCGTCCGCACGTCCGCCGCCGTCCCGTGGCGGTCGTTGACGATGAAGTTGGCATGCTTCTCGCTGACGACCGCCCCGCCCACCCGCCGGCCCTTGAGCCCGGCCCTGTCGACGAGGCGACCGGCCGAATCGCCGGGCGGGTTGCGGAAGATGCTGCCCGCGCTCGGCAGGCCGATCGGCTGGTGGGCCTGGCGCCAGTGGCGGATCTCGTCCAGGCGTTCCTTGATCACGGCCGGGTCCTCCGGGGCGAGGCGGAACGTGGCGGCCACGACCAGCTCCGCGGGCGAGTCCGCCGGGGCGTGCTTGAAGCGGCTCTCGCGATAGGCCAGGCCGAGCTCGTCGGCCGGGACGACGGCCTCGCTGCCGTCGGCGAGGAGGACGGTGGCCGACTCGACGATCGCCGCGACGTCGCCGTCGTGCGCTCCGGCGTTGGCCCAGACCGCGCCACCGACCGTGCCCGGGATGGCCAGCCCGAACTCCGCGCCGGTCAGGCCCGCGGCCTGGGCCGCGGTCGCCAGGCGGGCCATCGGCACGCCGGCCTCGGCGACGATCCGCTCGCCCTCGACCCGCAGGCCCTCGGCCCGGACCTGGATGACGAGGCCGCGGACGCCGGCGTCGCTCACCACGAGGTCGCTCCCCCGGCCCAGGATCGTGTGGGCCAGGCCGCGGCCGCGGGCGAAGCGGACGAGGGCCCGCAACTCGAAGGCGTTGTGCGCGACCGCGAACAGGTCGGCCGGCCCGCCGACCCGCATCGTCGTCAGACGGGCGAGCGGCTCGTCGCGGGTCGTCCGGACGCCGATCCGCCGCTGCAGCTCCGCCCCGACGGCGACGGGGTCGAACGCCGCGCCCATCGCGCTCATGCCGCCGCCCCCCGGGCGATCGCTTCGATCGTCGCCACATCCGGGGCCGCCGCGCGGCGGGCCGCGGCAAGGACCAGGGCCGCCACCGCGTCGGCCGCCCCGGGCCGGGCCAGCGAGCGGGCCGCCGCGCTCATCGTCGCGTGCAGGCGCGGGTCGTCCAGGATGGCGGCCGCCGCCAGGAGGGCCTCGGCGTCGAACTCCTCGTCGGCCACCAGGCGCGCCGCGCCCGCCTCGACGAGCGCGCGGGCGTTCGCCCGCTGGTGCCCCGCGGCGTGGGGATAGGGCACCACGATCATCGGCAGTCCGAAGGCAGCGACCTCCGCCAGGGTCGACGCGCCGGCGCGCCCGACGACGAGGTCCGCCGCGGCGAGGGCGAGGCCCATCTCCTCGCGCAGGAAGGCGTAGGGCCGGTAGCGGTCGCGGACCGCCGCGGGCAGTGCCTCGCGGCGGTCGAGCGCCTCGTCGAAGCCCGCGTCGCCGGTGACGTGGAGGACGTGGACGCGCTCGACGAGCCGCCCGATCGCCCCCGCGACGGCCGCGTTGAAGCGGGCGACGGCCTGCGACCCGCCGAACACCAGCAGCAGCCGCGCCCCGGGCGCGATGCCGAGGCGCTCCCGGGCCGCCTCGCGGTCCACCGCCCGCGGATCGCGGATCGGCGTGCCCGTGACGTAGCAGGGCCGCCCGCGCCCGAGGGCGGCGCACGTCTCGGCGAACGAGACCGCCAGCACGTCGGCGAGGCGGCTCGTGACCCGGACGCTGCGGCCCGGGATGACGTTGCCGTCCCACATCACCGCCGGGATGCGCAGCGCCCCCGCCGCCAGGAGCAGCGGGATGGCGACGTAGCCGCCGGTCGTGAAGATCGCCGCCGGCCGCTCGGCTGCCAGGATCGCCGCGGCCTGGGGGACGGAAGCGCCCAGGCGGAGCGGGTCCAGCACGGCGTGGACGTCGACGTCGACGGTCCGGAGCGAGCGGAGCACGAGCCGGCGCAGGCGGATGCCGGCCGGCGGCACCAGGCGGGCCTCCAGGCCCCGGTGCCCGCCGACCCAGACCAGGTCGGGCGCCGCGGGGCTAGCGCGCAGCGAGCGGGCGACGGCGAGGGCCGGGTAGATGTGCCCGCCCGTGCCCCCGCCCGCGATCACCAGCCGCATCGTTCCAGGTTCCTCGTTCGACCGTCTCGCGCGAGATGGAGAGCAGGATGCCCGCCGCCGCGAAGCTGATGACCAGCGACGAGCCGCCCGCGCTGATGAAGGGCAGCGGGATGCCGGTCACCGGCAGCAGCGCCACGACGACGCCGATGTTGATGAAGGCCTGCAGGCAGAGCCAGGTCGTGATGCCGGCCGCCAGCAGCCCGCCGAAGGTGTCCGGCGCCCGGAGCGCCGTTCGGATGCCGGCGTAGGCGAGGGCCACGAAGAGGCCGATGACGACGAGCCCGCCCACGAGCCCGAACTCCTCGCCGATGATGGCGAAGATGAAGTCGTTGAAGGCGTTCGGCAGGAACAGCCCGCCCGCCTCGCGGCTCGCCCCGAGACCGGCCCCGAAGAGACCGCCGAGGCCGAGCGCGAACAGCCCCTGGATCGTGTGGAAGCCCGTTCCCTGCGGGTCGCGCCACGGATCGGCGAAGCCCTTCAGCCGATCCAGCATGTACGGCGTGCGCGAGACGACCAGGAGGCCGACGCTCAGGCCGGTGGCGCCCATCGCCGCGAGGTGGACGAGATTCGCCCCGGCCACGAAATAGAGGACGAAGGCGGTCAGGGCGATGACGCTGGTGGTCCCCAGGTCGGGCTCGCGCAGGACCAGCAGCACGATCGGGGCGGTGATGACGAGGAACGGGATGGTGCCGGACCACCAGCCCCGGACCTGGCTCCCGCGCCGGGCGAACCAGTGGGCGAGGTAGACGATGAGGGCGAGCTTGGCGAACTCGGCAGGATGGACGGCGGGCAACGGGCCGAGCTGCAGCCAGCGGGCGGAGCCGCCGACCTCGCGGTTGAGGGCCGGCACGAAGACGAGGACGAGGAGGGCCAGGGCCAGGACGTAGAGCGGGACCGAGGCGACGCGCAGGACGCGGTAGTCGACCCGGGCCATGACGAGCATCGCCACGACGCCCAGGACGGCCCACTGGATCTGGGGCCCGACGATCCGGAGCGTGTCGTCGTACTGGACGTAGGCCTTCATCGCCGACGACGAGTAGACCATCAGGATGCCGATCGCGGCGAGCGCCACGACGGCCACCAGGATGACGTAGTCGGGCTGGTGCGCCTCGCGCTGGACGTTGCCCGCCCGCTGGCGCGCGACCGGCCCACGCAGCGCCGCCTGGCTCGTCACCGTGACCTCCCCTCTCCCTCGCGGGTCCGGGTCGCGCGCCGCGCGGCGAGGGCCGCCACGGCCGCCTTGAAGGCGCGGCCACGGGCCGCATAGTCGACGAACATGTCGAAGCTCGCCGCCGCCGGGCTGAGCAGCACGGTCGCCGGCTCGTCCGGCGCCGCTGCGCCCCGGGTCTCGCCCGTGCCGCTGCCGCCCCGCGCGACGGCCGCGAGGCCCTCGCGGGCGAGCTCGTCGGCCCGCTCGACGGCGTCCTCCAGGCTCGGCGCCAGCTCCACGTGGGCGAGGCCGCGCTCGGCGAACAGGCGGGCCATCGTCGACCCGCTCTCCCCGATGAGGACAGCGGCGTCCGCCCGCTCCGCGGCCACGCCCGCGAGGGCCGCCAGATCCGTCCCCTTGTCCCGACCGCCGGCGATCAGGACGAGCGGTCGCGGGAAGGCCCGCAGCGCCGCGATGACGGCGTCCGGCTGCGTCCCCTGCGAATCGTTGACGAAGCGGACGCCGTCGACCTCGGCGACCGGCTCCAGGCGGTGCTCGACCCCGCGGAACGCGGCCGCGGCGCGCCGGATGGCGTCCGGGGCGACCCCGAAGAGGAGGGCGACCCCGACAGCCGCGAGTGCGTTCGAGACGTTGTGGGCGCCCGGGATCGCCAGCTCGGCGACGGGCATGATCCGCCCCCCGGGCCCCGTCGCCGCGGGCCCGCCCCCCGCGAGCGGCAGCCGGCCGACGCCGGCCGCGACGATCCAGCCGTCCTCCAGGCCGACCCCGCCGAGCATCGGCCGCTCGCGGCGGTAGAGCACCGCCGGGACCGCCGAGAGGCCGGCGTAGGCCGCCACCACGGGGTCCTCGGCGTTGAGGACGACGGCGCCGTCGGGATCCACGAGCTCGGCCAGGCGGCGCTTGACGGCCCGGTACCGCTCCACCGTCCCGTGGCGGTCGAGGTGGTCGGCCGTGACGTTGGTGTAGGCCGCGACCGTCGTCCCCCGCGAGAGCGTGGGGAGCTGCAGCTCCGACAGCTCGTAGACGACCCGGTGGTCCGGGGTCAGCCCGGGCAGCCGCTCCACGATCGGGACCCCGATGTTGCCGCCCAGCACGACCGGGTGGAGCGGATCCGCCGCCAGGACGGCCGCCGTGAGCGCCGACGTCGTCGTCTTGCCCTTCGTGCCCGTCACCCCGACGGTCGGGCTCGGACAGAGGCGCAGGAAGAGGTCGGGCTCGCTGACGATCGCGGGCGCCGTGGGATCGCCCGCCAGACGCCGCTCGCGCAGCGCGACCAGGGCCGCGCGGAGGCGCGGCTCCGTCGTCGGGTAGTCGGGGTTGACCGAGGGTGACGTCGTGACCAGGTCGACGCCGGCCAGCGCCGCCGCGGGGTCGACCTCGGGCCCGGCCAGCAGCTCGACCGAGCGGCCCTCGAGCGCCGTGACGGCCTCGGCCAGCTCGCTCGCGGGTCGCCGGTCGTAGACCCGCACCCGCGCGCCCTCGTCGGCCAGGAAGCGGGCCAGGGCGATGCCGCTCCGGGCGAAGCCGAGCACGGCGACCGGTCGCCCCCGCAGGAGGCCGTCGCGGACGGCCGTCAGGCGCAGGCCGTCGGGGTCGATCGGCCGACCCGCCGTCCCGCTCGTCCCGACGTCCATGGCGCTCATGACAGGCGGTGCAGGGAGCTGAGGAAGAACGTCACCCCGAGCAGGCCGGCCAGGGCGGAGACGATCCAGAAGCGCATCGTGATCTTCTCCTCGTCCCAGCCGCCCAGCTCGAAGTGGTGGTGGATGGGCGCCATCCGGAAGACGCGCTTGTGGCGGAGCCTGAAGCTCGCGATCTGGATGATGTCGGAGCCGGTCTCGATGACGTAGACGATGCCGATGAGCGGCAGGATGAGGACCTGGCCGGTGATGAGCGAAACGACGGCCAGGGTCGCCCCGAGGGAGAGTGAGCCGGCGTCGCCCATGAAGATCTGGGCGGGGTGGACGTTGAACCAGAGGAAGCCGAGCAGGGCGCCGATGATCAGGGCGCACAGCAGGGCGAGGCGGGCCTGGTGGGGGTCGTTGAGGAGGGCGATGATCATGAACGCGACATAGCTGAAGATGAGCGTCCCGCCGGCCAGCCCGTCCAGGCCGTCCGTCAGGTTCACTCCGTTGCTCGAGCCGATGATGGCGATGGTGGCGAAGATCACCAGCGCCGGCGCCCCGATCTCCACGTCGCCGACGAACGGGACGCGGATGCTCGTCATCGCGAAGTGGTACCAGATGTAGAGCGCCGCTCCGACCGCCACCACGACCTGCCAGATGAGCTTCTGGCGGATCCGGATGCCGTCGCCGGTCTTCGCATTGAGGTAGTCGTCGAAGGCGCCCAGGGCGCCGACGCCGGCCAGGGCGGCCAGCGGCGAGTAGGTCGAGGCGTCGAGCGCGCCGAGCAGGATGGCCAGGGTCAGGACGACGGCGATGATGAGCAGGCCGCCCATCGTCGGCGTGCCTTCCTTCACGATGTGGCTCTGGGGGCCCTCCTCGCGGATCTGCTTGCCGAAGCCGATGAAGCGCAGCAGCCGGATGTAGGGCGGCATGAGGATGACGACGAGGGCGAAGGCGAGCAGCAGGCCCTGGATGAGCTCGATGCCGGCCGCCGTCGGCGGCTGGGCGGGCACGTTCACCGGACGCCTCTCCGCGCCGCCGGGGTCGTCTCACCGGTCGGCGCGGTCGCCGCGCGCTCGGCGACGAGGGCGTCGACGAGCGTCTCCAGCGCGGCGCCCCGGGACGCCTTGACCAGGACCGCGTCGCCATCGCCTGCGGCCGCGGGGCCGAGGCGCAGCGCGGCCAGGGCCTCGGCGGGGTCCGCGACGCGGACGATCCGGTCCGCGGCCAGGCCCGCGGCCAGCGCGCCATCGGCGATGCCGGCTGCGCCGGACCCGATGACGACGAGCGCATCGACGAGGCCGGCCGCCGCCTCGCCGACCTCACGGTGGCCGCGCTCGGCCGCCTCGCCGAGCTCGAGCATCTCGCCGAGGACCGCGACATGGCGGCCGGGCAGGCTGGCCAGCAGCTCCAGGGCGGCCAGCACCGAGCTCGGCGAGGCGTTGTAGCAGTCGTCGAGGACGGTCAGGCCGCCGGCCCGCACGAGCTGGCTCCGGTGCGGGGCGGTCCAACCCGCCGCCAGCCCCTCGGCGATCGCGGCGAGGTCGAGGCCGGCCGCCAGGCCGACGGCGGCCGCGGCCAGCCCGTTGTGGACGCCATGCCGCCCGAGCACCGGTGTGCGGACGTCGAGGACCCCGCCCGCGGCGACGAGGCGGAACGCCATCCCCGCCGCGCCGAGCGGGACGATCGCCTCGGCCCGCACGTCCGCATCGTCGGCGAAGCCGTAGGTCACGCTCCGGGCGGCCGTCCGCGCCGCCATCCGCCGGACCCGCGCGTCGTCGGCGTTGAGGACCGCGACGCCGTCGGCGGGCAGCGCCTCGACGAGCTCGCCCTTCGCCCGCTCGATCGCGTCGAGCGAGCCGATCCGCGACAGGTGGACCTCGCGGACGGCGGTCACGACCCCGATCCGCGGTCGGCCCAGGCGGGCCAGGTCGGCGATCTCGCCGCCGACGTACATCCCCATCTCGAGTACCGCAGCCTGGTGCTCGCGGCCGAGGCGCAGGAGCGTCAGGGGCAGGCCGATCTCGTTGTTCTGGTTGCCCTCGGTGCGCAGTGTGACGAGGCGCCGACCGAGCACGGCCGCGACCGCCTCCTTGGTCGTCGTCTTGCCGACGCTGCCCGTCACCCCGGCCACGAGCGGGTCGAAGCGCGCCCGCCACGCGCCGCCGAGGCGCTGCAGCGCCGCCAGGCCGTCGGCGACGAGGACGACGCTGACGTCGCCGAGGGCCTCGAGCTCGGCGTCGCCCGGCGCGTGGGTCACGACGAGCGCGGCGGCGCCGGCCGCGGCAGCCGGCTCGAGGAAGCGGTGGCCGTCCGTCCGCTCGCCCGGCAGGGCGACGAAGACGTTGCCCGGGGCGACGGCCCGCGAGTCGACCGCGCCACCGCGCGCGAGCCGCTCGGACCGCCGCAGGAGGCGGCCGCCGGTCAGGGCTGCCAGCTCGTCGGCGGTGAACCCGGCCGCGGATGCAGTCGTGGACGCGGCCGCGCCCGCAGGCGCGTCCGGGGGGTGGGTCGCGTCGGGCGTGGGATCCGCGGGCGCCGCCGTGGCCTCGGCCTCGCTCGAGGGGGACGCCGGACGGGGATGGGTCACGCGGCCCAGTGTCGCACAGGCAGCGCTCACTGGTCCGGGGTGCCGGGCGGCGGAACCGCGATCGCCGGGGCGATGGCGCCCGCCGGACCGCCAGGAACGGGGCTGCCGCCCATCCCCGCCGGAAGCGCCGGGGTCACCGTCCCGACGCTGGCCAGCGGCGCGAGGTGGAGGGCAGTCATCGTGTCGACGGCGAGGCGGCGGAAGAGGCCGTACGACGGCACCGGCAGCGGCAGGACACCCTGCGCGATCCGCGTCGGCTTGGCCTCGCGGAGGGTCACCGCGATGACCGCGTCCGGCTGCTGGCGGCCGACGAAGCCGACCCAGCTGTAGTCGTAGTCGTTCGGCTTCCAGTCGCCCTTGCCGTCCTTGGCGGCCGGGTCCCAGATCTGGGCCGTGCCGGACTTGCCGCCGACCGCGTAGCCCGGGATGAGCGTCCCGGCCTTGTACCACGGGCTCGCGGCCACGTGCTGCATGAGCTGGATCATCGTCTGCGACAGGCCGGCGTCGATGACCTGGCCGCGGGGCGCCGGCGTCCGGGCCTGGTCCCCGGTCGCCGCCACGACGTGGGGCTGGACGAGGTAACCGCCGTTGACCATGGCGCTGTAGGCCGTCGCGAGCTGGATCGGGGTGACCGCGACGCCCTGGCCGAAGGAGCCGTTGGCCAGGTCGATCTGGCGCCACTGGTTCGTCGCCGGGTCGTTGACCAGGCCGGGCACCTCGCCGGCCAGGTCGATGCCGGTCGGCTGACCGAAGCCGAAGCGCTGCCAGGTGCGGTACAGCGCGTCGGCCGCGGCCCGCGTCGTCTTGCCGAGCAGGAGGGCGACCCGGGCCGCGCCGACGTTGCGCGAGTAGGCCAGCACGTCAGCGAAGGTCAGGTTGCCCATCGCGTGCATGTCGGCGTCCCAGATGCGGGTCCCGCCATCCAGCCCGAGCGTCCCGCTGTCGTTCACCCGGCTCTGGGGCGTTATCACTCCCTGCTGGAGGCCGGCGACGGCGGTCAGCATCTTGAAGACGGACCCCGGCTCGTAGACCGCGCTCACGACCGGATCCAGGAAGTGCGAGGCGTCGCTGGCGGCCGTGGCCTGGTAGTCGTTCGCGTCGTAGGAGGGATACGAGGCCGAAGCCAGGACCGCCCCGGTCCGCGGGTCGAGCACGACCGCCGACACGCTCGTCGCCCGATCGGCGACGGCGGCGGCGAAGACCTCCTGCTCGAGCGCGAGCTGCAGGCCGGCATCGACGGTCAGGCGGAGGTCGGCCCCGGGGACGCCCGCCTGGAGGATCCTGCTGCTGTCGGCGGCGGCGCCGCCCGACACGTCACGGTCCGCGGCGAGGACCTCCGGAAAGCCGGCCAGCAGGTCCTGGTAGTACTGCTCGACGCCGTACTGCCCGATCCCCTCCCCGTTGACGAAGCCGAGCAGCTGGGCGGCGAGGCTCGTCCTGGGGGCGCCGCCCGCCTGTGGGTAGACACGGACCTGCTGGGGCTCGAGCGAGAGGCCGGCCAGGTCGCCCGAGGCGAGGCCGTCGCGGATCCGCTGGCTCGTGGCCGCGTCGAGGTCGGTGGCGAGCACCACGTAGCTGTCGTCGGTCGCGAGCGCCGCGCGAAGCTGGCCGGCCGGCGGGCCCGTCAGGCCGAGGAGCGTCACCAGGCGCTCGGCGACCTCGGTCCGGCGGGCCGGCGACAGGTCGGTCGGCGACCCGACGAGCCGGTCGCGCTCGACCGTGCTGGCCAGCACGACCGTCCCGGTCCGGTCGTAGATCGTGCCGCGGACGGCGGGCACCTCCTGACGCAGGGCGGTCTGGGCGCTCGCCATGCCGACGAGGCGCTCGTGCTGGGCCACCTGCCAGTAGCCGAGCCGCAGCAGGAGGCCGCTCGAGCCGAGCAACAGGACGAGGAGGAGCAGCAGCAGGCGCCGCCGGGAGTCACTCCGGCCGAGCATCGCCGCGGTCTCCCGGCTCGGCCGCTGGCGCACCGCCGTGTGATGCACCGCCGTCTGCTGCACCGTCGACACCCGTCCTCCCTCGTCCTGTGCTCAGCCGGTCCGGTCTCGCCGCCGGACCTGACGTGCCTCCGTCCTCGTCCCTCGCCTAGCGAGCCGGGACCACCAGCGGCTCGGCCAGCTGGGTCAGGCCGCCGTCGATCGCGAGCTTGCGGACCGCCGGCTCGCCGCCGAGGCGGTCCAGGTCCGAGCGGAGCTGGCGCTGCTCGGCGAGCAGTCGCGCCCGGTCCGTCTGGAGCTGGTCCAGGTCGTAGCCGCTGGCCGAGACGCGGACCGTCTGGGCGAGCGAGAAGAAACCGAGCAGGAAGGCGACCACGATGGCGCCCAGGGCCAGCCCGACCCGATTGGCCCGCCGGCCGGCGCGGATGGCGACCCGCGAACGACGCCGCGGTAGGGACAGGGTCTCGGCACCGCGGCGCGGCAGGATGACCCGACCCGCCGGCGCCGGGACCGATCGCCGCGGGACGAAGCCGGGGCGCGGCCGGGCGCCTTCGTAGACGGCCATCACTCGTGGCCGAAGGCGAGTCGCGGGCCGCCCAGCCCGACGCGCCGGAAGAGCTCGAGGCGGTGCTCCTCGGCCTCCGGCTCCGCCTCCGACGGCAGCCAGCGGCGGTCGGACCGCTCGCGCAGCTCGTGCTGGCGTCGCCCGTAGGTCCGGCGGCGGCTGGACTGGTGGCGCTTGCTCACGGACGGTCCTCCTTCCTGGGACGGCTCAGGCGGCGAGGCGCTCGGCGACCCGCAGCCGCGCGCTCCGCGACCGCGGGTTGGCCGCCAGCTCCTGGGGGCCGGGGGTGACGGGCTGCCGGCCGATGGGCCGGAGGCGCGGTGCGCGGCCGCAGACGCAGACGGGCAGCTGGGGCGGGCAGATGCAGCCTCGCCGCTCGGCGGCGATGAAGCGCTTGACGATGCGGTCCTCGAGGGAGTGGTAGGCCAGGACGACGAGCCGACCACCGGGCCGCAGCAGGTCGAGGGCGACCGGCAGGACGGCCGCCAGCGCGTCGAGCTCGCCGTTGACCGCGACGCGGAGGGCCTGGAAGACGCGGGTCGCGGGGTGTGTCCGGCGCCTGCCGCGCGACGCGGGGGCGACCCGCTCGACGAGCCCGGCGAGCGCCTCGGCCGTCTCGATCGGCGCGCGCTCGCGGTCCGCCACGATCGCCCGGGCGATCCGACCGGCGTTCGGCTCCTCGCCGTAGCGCCGGAACAGCGCGCTCAGCTCCCGCGCGTCGAGCGTCCGCAGCAGCTCGGCGGCCGGCACGCCGCGCGACTGGTCGAAGCGCATGTCGAGCGGGCCGCCCGTCCGGAAGCCGAACCCCCGTTCCGCGTCGGCCAGCTGGTAGCTCGAGAGGCCGAGGTCGAGCAGGATGCCGTCGACCGATCCGAAGCCGGCGGACGGGGCGACCTCGCCCAGCTCGCGGAAGTTCGCCTGGCGCAGGACCAGCCGGTCGCCGAAGCGGGCGAGTCGCGCCCGCGTCCTGGCGATGGCCGCCCCGTCGGCGTCGAGACCGAGGAGGCGGCCATCAGGGCTGGACGCCTCCAGGATCCGCTCGGTGTGCCCACCGCCGCCGACCGTGGCGTCGATCTGGAGGCTGCCGGGCGCCGGGGCGAGCATCTCGATGACCTCCTCCACCAGCACCGGCAGGTGCCCTAGCTCCATCTCTCCACCGCTGTCGTCGATCGGATCCCGAGCGGACCCTGGAAGCGCATGTGTTGGGCGCTAGATCCCCAGGCCGGCCAGCCGCTCGCTCATCGCCTCGGGGGACTCCAGGTCGCGGCTGCGTTCCGCCCACCGGTCGGGAGCCCAGATCTCGGCGTGGTCGAGCGAGCCGACGATGACCGCCTCTCCCGCCAGGCGGGCCCACTCGCGGGACTGGGCCGGCAGCACGAACCGGCCCTGGCGGTCGAGCTCGATCTCGAACGCCCCGGCGAACAGGAACCGCTGGAAGTCGCGGGCGCTAGCGTCGGCGATGGGCAGGGCCTTGACCTTCGCGGCCAGGCCTTCCCACTCGCTCCTGGGGAAGATCGCGAGACAGGCATCGACCCATCGGCAGATCACCGCGCCCTCGTCGAGCTGCGCCCGGAAGCGGGCAGGGACGGCGACCCGTCCCTTCTCGTCCACCGAGTGCCGGTACTCGCCGGTGAACACCTGCGCCTGCCACTCTTCCCCACTTGGCACCACTTCGTGCCACCCGGCGCATCATACACCCCGCGTCACGCCCGTCAACGCTCGTCTGCGTGCCCTTCGAGCGCGGGGCTGACGGCGGCCACGTGAAACTGCCCAGAGCCGGACACGAACCTGCCCGTCCGCGGCCATCGAAACTGCCCAGCCGCGGCCACTGAAGCTGCCCGGTCCGCTTGACTGTCCCTCGTCGGAGCCAGCAGGCGAGGAGGGCAGGCTTGAAGCGGGCCGAGGGCATCGTGGAGATCCTTGAGGCGTTCGATCTCACCGGCAGCTATCGCGCGGCGGCCGAGCTCGCCGGCTGCTCGCACCACACCGTCGCCCGATACGTCCGGCTGCGAGCGGCCGGACGCGTCCTGACCGAGCGAGCAGCGAAGGACCGGCTCATCGACGGGTATCTCGCGAAGGTCGAGGAATGGGTCGAGCGCAGCCACGGCCGCGTCCGGGCGGACATCGTCCACGACAAGCTGCTCGCCCTGGGCTTCGGCGGGTCGGAGCGGACGACGCGCCGGGCGGTCGCGGTGGCCAAGCGGGCATACGACGCCGGCCACCGGCGGGTGTATCGCCCCTGGATTCCTGAGCCCGGCATGTGGCTCCAGTTCGACTGGGGCCAGGGTCCCCGGATCGACGGCCGCGAGACGCTGCTGTGGTGCGCCTGGCTCGCCTGGAGCCGCTTCCGGGTGGTCATCCCGACCTGGGACCGCACCCTGCCGACCGTCGTCGCCTGCCTCGACGAGACGCTCCGGCGGTTCGGCGGCTCGCCCACCTATGCCCTGACCGACAACGAGCGGACGGTCACGATCGATCGGATCGCCGGCATCGGCGTTCGCCACCCCGAGATCGTCGCCGCCGGCCGCCACTATGGGCTCCAGATCACCGCCTGCGTGCCGTTCGATCCCGAGTCGAAGGGCGGCAGCGAGGCGACCGTCCGCATCGCCAAGGCCGATCTCGTGCCGACCGAGGCGAACCTGCTCGCGGCATACGGCACGTTCGCGCAGCTGCGGGCCGCCTGCGACGCCTTCTGCGAGGCCGTCAACGCGCGAACACATCGCGAAACGAGAGAAGCGCCGGCCGATCGATTGGCGGCCGAACGAGTGCGGCTGCACCCGATCCCCGCCGAGGCGCACACCGTCGCCTTCGGGGTCACCCGGGTCGTCGACGACGATGCCACGCTCCGCTTCGGCTCGGCCCGCTATTCGGTGCCGCACCAGCTCGCCGGCGAACGGGTCTGGGTCCGAGTCGACGGCGAGGAGCTCGTCGTCACCTTCGCCGCCCGCGACGGCGCTCGCGAGGTGGCCCGCCATGCCCTCACGACGCCCGGCAACCCGCGGATCGATCCCAGCCACTATCCCGCCCGGACGTCCGATCCGCTCCACCCGAAGCCGAAGCCCGCGAGTCCGGAAGAGGCCGCCTTCCTCGCCCTCGGATCGGGGGCCGAGCGCTGGCTCGTCCTCGCCGCGGCCTCGGGCACCGAGCGGATCCGGACGAAGCTGCGGCGGGCGACCGAGCTCGCGATGCTCGTCGGGTCGGACCAGGTGAACCGGGCGTTGGGCCTTGCCGCCGAGGCAGGGCGCTTCGCCGACGGCGATCTCGAATCGATCGTCGACCACCTGCGGCTTCTCGGCGAGACCCGTCGCGAACGGCTGGAGCCCGCCGACGACACGCTTCAGCCGGGCACGAGCGCCTGGGAGCGCGTCGGGGCCGGGCAGCGCCGATGAGGCCAGGACCGATCCACGACGTTTATGAGACCCGGACACGCCTGCGGACGGCCGCGGTCGCCGACGAGTTCGCCCGCTGGCGCGAGCTGCCACCTCGCCTGGCCCCGTCCGAGCCCGAGCCGCTGCCGGCCGACCTCGCGCGGCTCCTCCATCGCCTCCGGCTGCGCTACGTCCGCGAGGCGCTGCCTGGTCTGCTCGTCCGGGCGACCGACGAGGGCTGGGACTATCTGCGCCTGCTGCTCGGGCTGTTCGCCGAAGAGGCGATCGGGCGGGATCGCTCGACCCGCGAGATCCACCGGCGGGAGGCTCGATTGCCCTCGGGGAAGACGTTCGACGCCTGGGACCCGAAGGCCTCGGCGATCCCGGGCGAGGCGCAGTGGGCGCTCCGGACGCTCGACTGGATCGGGCGGGCCGAGAACCTCGTTCTCGTCGGACCCAGCGGCACGGGCAAATCCCACTTCGCCGAGGCGATCGCCCATGCCGCGATCGATCGTGACCTTCGGGTCAGCTGGTTCACGCTCGAGTCGCTCACGGCGACGATCGCGCGCTCGCGGATCGACGCGACGACGGGCAAGGTCGTCGAGCGGATCGTCCGCTCCGAGCTCATCGTCGTCGACGACATCGGCCTGCTGCCCGCCGGTGCCGACGAAGCCGAAGCGCTCTATCGCCTCGTCGACGCCGTCTATGAGAAGCGCTCGCTCATCCTCACGTCCAACCTCCATCCAGCCCGGTTCGACACGATCTTCCCGAAGGGCCTGGCGACGGCCGCGGTCGATCGGCTCCTCCATCACGCCCACGTCATCGTCACCGAGGGCGAGTCGCATCGCCTCACCGAGGCGATCGAGGGCCGCGGCGTCCGCCCGCTCGACGCCCATCTCTGACCACGCCTCGCGTGTGGCGTGCAGTTCTGCTGGCCGCCTCCGTTCAGTTCTCGTGGCCGCCGGCGTGCAGATCTCGTGGCCACGAGCGTTCAGAAGCCGACCTGTGCGGCCACGGCCGGTTGGCAAGTCGGGGACGCGAACCGGGGGAAGGCGGAGGCTAGCTCAGTTGGTGATCTCAAACTCGACAGCGGTGGAGAACCCGGTTCCGTCGATCTGGTAGGCGTAGCAACCGGCCTCCTCGACAAGGGTGTAGGACGGCCAGGTGCGCTCGCCCGCCGTCGGCCCTCCCTGGGGCAGTTCGAGGACATCGACGGGCGCGCCACCAAGCGCGAACCGGACGTCTCCCGGTCGGTCGATCCGCCGGCCTCTGATTTCCACCGGTCCCCGGTATGTGGGAGCGGCGACCCAGAGGACCTTGACCTCATGCCAGATGCCATCGGCCGCGGTGCCAAGCCCCTGCCTGCCAGAGGTTCCGAACCCGACGGGCCAGACCGGGCCTGGACCCAGCCCCGGACCAACGTCCGGCAGGATCAGCGCGCCAGAGGTCGGCCGGCAGGCGGCCCCGAAGGTCGGCAGCACGAGCGAGCGGGCGCTCAAGGCTGACTGGGGTTCGGACGTCGAGGGCGGAACGGTGGAGGTGGACGCTGGCTGCCCGCATCCACCCACCGCAACTGCGATCAGAAGCAATCCGGCAGGAAGCACACGATGCCGCCGATCCATGTCCCTATTGTCAACCCCGGAGCCGCGCATGCACAACGACACGCGACCGAGGAAGCTGATGTTCCCTTGACAGGCGAGTCGCATCGGCTCACCGAGGCGATGCGAGGGTCGCGGCGTCCGTCCGCTCGACGATAACCTCTGATCCCGCCGCTCCTCGGGTGTGCAGTTCTCGTGGCCGTCGGTGTTGAAGACGGCCACGGCCAACAAAGCCCATCCAGCGCGGGCAGGACCCTGTCCGCTCGTGGGCAGATTCAGTGGCCATGGCTGGGCAGCTTCACTGGCCGCCGATGGGCAGATTCAGATGTCCCTTGACACGAGCGGCGCGCTCTGTCATCCGGCGCCTCGCCGCCGCGGTCCGGCCTCCTCGCGCGTCATACGGCCGACTGGAGGCAGGCGATGACGGTGGCGAGCTCGGACGCGGCGTGGGTCGAGGATCTGGTCGGCGGCGACGGGCCCGACCGTCCAGGGTGGCTGCTCGACCGGCGGACGACCCTCAGGCTCGTCGCGGCAGCCGCCCTCGCCTGCGGACTGCTGTTCACCGCCTACGTCCGCGTCGCCTACGGCGTCTGGACGCCCGTCGACAGCCCGGTCGTGATCGACGGCTACCGGGTCGCCGATGGGAGTCCGGTCTCGCTCGCCGAGCTGCGGGCCTGGGCCGGCGGCCACGGCAGCGATCCGCGCCCGCCGCTCATCCTCGAGCCCCTCCTGGGGCGGCTCCCGCTGAGCGGCCATGCCTGGGACGGCCGACACGTCGCCATGCCGTTGCCCGCGGCCCTCTGGCTCCATGTCGGGCCGGACCGCTACCTCCGCTACGAACGGCCGCCGGCCGGCTGAGGCGGGGCGCGGACGCGCTACCGAGTCGGCGGCGGGAGGGCGATCTGCTGGCCGACGTGGATGACGTCGGGATCGGCCAGCGCCGGGTTCATCTTCAGCACGGCGCCATAGGCGACGCCGAACCGGTCCGCGATGCTGGCCAGGCTGTCGCCCCCCTGGACGCGGTAGAGGTAGCAGGCGGGCCGGTCGGGGCATGCGACGAGGAGCGGCGAGAGCGACGCAGTCGCGTCGGCGGTCGGGGCCGCGGATGGCACCGGCGCCGAGGGGGCCACCGATGCGACGCTCGGCGCTGCCGCCGTCGGCGCCGGCGACGAATGCGCGGCCGCGGCGTCGCTGGCGGCCGGGCTCGGGGCCGCGGCGAGTTCCAGACCGCCGTGCTGGATGGTCAAGCCGACGGTCAGTCCGATCGAGGCGAGCAGGACGAGCGAGGCGGCCACGGTCGCCCGGGGCCAGCCGCGGGCGGCGGGGGCGGCGATCGTCGCGACGGCGCCGTGCCGGAAGCGGGCGCAGTCGCGGTGAGCCGGGGCAAGACACACCAGCGCCTGCTGGCGAAGCCCCTGGGCGAGCCACTCCCCGTGGGCCGAGCAGCCATTGGCCTGGTCCGGCCCGGGCGCAGGCGGTCCCCCGATCGCCCGCAGGAATGGGCAGCGGTCGAGCGGCCCGGCCGTCGCCGTCGCCACCCCCTCGACCTCGCTCACCCGCCCTCCGCCAGCGACCGCTCGGACGCCGGCGGGAGTCTAGTACCTTTCGACCGTTGCCGTCGAACGGAAGGCGGTGCTAGGCTCCGCCGCCGGAGGTCGCCCTACGCAGACCATGGCCCTGCCACAGCCCGTCGTCACGCCGGATCCCGAGGCGTATCGCCTCGCCGCCCACCGCATCAGGCGCTGCACGTTCCGCCGCCTGACGCAGGTCGACGCGCCCGGCGAGCGGCTGTACGAGGTCGCCTGCCTGTTCCCGGACCGGCGCCTGCCGATCCCGCTCGGCGACCTCCAGTCGGCCCTGCCGATCTGCAACGCCTGCACCGCCGACCACGTCTTCCGGCCCGACGAGGACTGACGGGCACGGCCGAGCGCCGCGTCGGTCTGGGAAGCGCCAGCGAGCCGGCCTGTAAGCCGAGTTCTGTGCCGCGATCGCTCGCGGCGACGGTCATCCATCTCTGGCCGCCGGTCACCCGACGGCTCTAGCGGCCGACCCGAGGGCTGGGCAGCGCTACCTCTCCCCCCGGCGGACCGGGGTTGCGCCCTCCTACTTGGCCTTGCTCCGGGTAGAGTTTGCCGCGTTTCACCCCGCCGGCCGGTCGCCCGGCCGTCGGACTCGTCTCTGTGGCACTGGTCCTCGCCTCACGGCGGACGGGCGTTACCCGCTACCCTGCGCTGCGGAGCTCGGACTTTCCTCGAGGCACGCCGCTGGGCGACGCGCCGCGCGACCGTCCGGCCGACTCGCTGGCGCGCCGATTCTACCCGAGGCGGAGGCGCGGTCCGCGGTGGAGGGCCGGCCGGCCCTTGCCGGCCGTCGTGCCCGACGTCCACGCTCCGGCGATGCGCTCCGCAGCCGTCAAACCCGTGCTCGCCGCGCTCGTCGTCCTCGCCGCCACGGGCTGTGGCGCGACGATGGAGGCAGGTCCGCAGGGTCCCTCACCCGGCTTCCGCATCATCGTCTTCAACCGAACGGCCGCCGACGTGCAGCTCGAGTACGAGGCCAGCGGCGAGCACATGGGGATGGGCTCGGGCGCGACGGTCGGCGCCTGCCATATCGGGGTGCTGGACGTGACCCGCCTGGCTGCCTGGACCCTGAAGGCCGACGGCCGGCTCGTCGCCGACGCGGCAGCCGCCCGGGGACTCGGGCTCGCGCCGGCCGGCTCGGCCGAGGCGAGCCTCCTGGTCGACGTCGACGCGAACGGCACGCACCTGCGGTCAGCCACGCCCGGCCGCCTCGAGGTCGCCGACGGCGCCCCCCTCGCCGCCTGCTCGACGGCCCCGGCGAAATCCTGACGCGACGGCTCGACCGCGGTCAGGCGGACGGGCCGGTGTCAGGCGGACGCGCGGCTCCCGGGCGGCGCACGACGACCGCCGACCCACCGCCGAGGGCCCGGTCGATCGCCTCGTTGCAGAGTCGGTCCGCCGCCCGGTTCTGGGCCCGCGGAACGTGGCTCGCGCTCCACCGCGCGAAGCGGGTGAGGCGCGCCCGGAGGTCGGCGTGGAGCGGGACGAGCTTGGCGTCCTTCACCCGCCAGCGGCCGTGGAGCTGCTCGACGATCAGCTTGGAATCGAGCAGGAGCTCGACCTCCCGCGCGCCGAGCTCCTCGGCGAGGGCAAGAGCGCGCTGGACCGCCACGTACTCGGCGACGTTGTTCGTCCGGACTCCGAGGTACTCCGAGATCGAGGCCAGGGCGGGCGCGTCCGGGTGGCGGGCATCGGGCCGCGTCGCGTCGATGAGGACGGCGCCGGCCGAGGCCGGCCCGGGGTTCCCGCGGGCAGCACCGTCCGTCCGGACGACGAGCCGGAGGGCGGCGGCGCTCGATCGGGCGCCGATCGGACCGGCGGCAAGCCCAGCTGGCCGCGCCCGCGACGTCGGCTCGCCGTCCTGGCGGTCCCCGCCGGCCGCCCTGGCCCCGTCGGGCTCGGGCGCCCAGAGCGACGGCTGCTCGGCCCGCCGGGAGCCGCTCAGGACGCCCGCTCCACGATGGCCGACGAGACCTCGAGGATGGCCCGGGTGATGTTGATGCCGCGCGGGCAGGCGTCGACGCAGTTGAAGATCGTCCGGCAGCGCCAGACGCCGTCCTTGTCGGCCAGGATCTCCAGCCGCTCCTCGCCACCCTGGTCGCGGGAGTCGAAGATGAAGCGGTGGGCCTGGACGATGGCCGCCGGTCCCACGTAGGACGGGTTGGCCCAGAACGAGGGGCACGACGAGGTGCAGGCGGCGCACAGGATGCACTTGGTCGTGTCGTCGTAGCGGGCGCGATCCGCCTGGGTCTGGCGGCGCTCCCGCTCCGGCTCCGGCTCGTCGTTGACGAGGAACGGGCGGACCGAGCGGTACTTCGCGAAGAAGCCGTCCATGTCGACGACGAGGTCCTTCACGACCGGCAGGCCCGGCAGCGGGGCGACCGAGATGCGGCGGCCGAGCTGGTCGACCCGGATCTTGCAGGCGAGCCGGTTGCGGTTGTTGATGAGCATCGCGTCTGAGCCGCAGATGCCGTGGCCGCACGAGCGCCGGAAGGTGAGCGAGCCGTCGTGCTCGTTCTTCACGACGTGGAGGAGGTCGAGGACGCGGTCCATCGGACCGGACTCGAGCTCGTACGACTGCCAGTGGGGTGCCGGGTCCCGCTCGGGGTCGAAGCGGAGGATGCGGAGGTCGACCTTCATGCTGGCTCCCGGCTCAGTACGTCCGCGGCTTCGGCTCGAAGCGGGTGATGTCGACGGGCTTGTAGCGCAGTGCCGGCCGGCCCGGGCCGGTGTAGGCAAGGCTGTGCTTGAGCCAGTCGGCGTCGTTCCGCTCGGGGAAGTCCTCGCGGCTGTGGGCGCCCCGGCTCTCGGTCCTGGCCAGGGCGGCCACGGCGGTCGTCTCGGCGCAGTCGAGCAGGTAGCCCAGCTCGCGCGCCTCGAGCAGCTCGGTGTTGAAGACGCAGCCCTTGTCGGCGATGCCGACCCGCCCGTAGCGCTCGCGCAGCTCGGTCACCTTGGCCACCGCCGTCGTGAGCATCTCGGCCGTCCGGAAGACGCCGCAGTCGTCCATCATCGCGTCCTGCAGCTCGCGCCGCAGGCGGGCCACGGACTCGCCCCCGTCGCGCTCGCGGATCGCCTCGATCTCGGCCCGCACCGGGAGCTCGGCGCCCGGCTGGGGCGCCGGCAGCTCCGTCTGGCGGACGTAGCGGAGCATCCGCCGGCCCGCCCGCCGGCCGAACACGAGCAGGTCCACGAGGGAGTTGGTCCCCAGCCGATTGGCTCCGTGGACGCTGACGCAGGCGCACTCGCCTGCCGCGAAGAGCCCCGGCACGACGGTGTCCCGCTCGTCGCGGGTCACCTCCGTCTCGACGTTGGTCGGGATGCCGCCCATGGCGTAGTGGGCCGTCGGGACGATCGGCACGGGCTCCGTCAGCGGCTCCACCCCGAGGTAGATCCGGGCGAAGTCGGTGATGTCGGGCAGCTTCTCCTCGATGACCGCCCGGCCGAGGTGGCGGACGTCCAGGAACAGGTAGTCCTTGCCGCCGATGCCCCGACCCTCGCGGATCTCGATGTACTCGGCCCGGCTGACCATGTCGCGCGGCGCCAGCTCCATGAGCTTGGGGGCGTAGCGCTCCATGAAGCGCTCGCCCTTGTCGTTGAGCAGGTAGCCGCCCTCGCCCCGCGCCGCCTCCGAGAGGAGGATCCCGATGCCGTAGATGCCGGTCGGGTGGAACTGGTAGAACTCCATGTCCTCGAGCGGGATGCCGTGCCGGTAGGCCAGGGCCGCCCCGTCGCCGGTCAGCGAGTGGGCGTTTGAGGTGATCCGGAACATCCGCCCGAAGCCGCCGGTCGCCAGCAGGACGGCCTTGGCCAGGAACGTGTGCAGCTCGCCGTCGGCGATGCGGTAGGCCACGACGCCGGCCGCCCGGCCGCCCGCGCCCAGGTCGCCGTCCTCGGACAGGAGGTCGACGACGTGGTACTCGTCGAAGAAGCGGACGCCGGCCTTGATGCACTGCTGGTAGAGCGTCTGCAGGATCATGTGGCCGGTCCGGTCGGCGGCGAAGCAGGAGCGCTTGACCGGGGCCTCGCCGAAGTTGCGCGTGTGGCCGCCGAACCGCCGCTGGTCGATCTTGCCGTCCGGCGTCCGGTTGAAGGGCAGGCCCATGTGCTCGAGCTCGATGACGCACTCGATGGCCTCGCGGGCGAGGACCTCGGCCGCCCCCTGGTCGACCAGGTAGTCGCCGCCCTTCACCGTGTCGAACATGTGCCACTCCCAGTGGTCCTCCTCGAGGTTGCCGAGAGCGGCGCAGACGCCGCCCTGGGCGGCGCCCGTGTGGGAGCGGGTCGGGTAGAGCTTGGTCAGGACGGCGACCCGGACGCCGGTCCGGGAGAGCTCCAGGGCCGCCCAGAGGCCGGCCCCGCCGGCCCCGACGATGAGCGCATCGAACTCGTACTGCATGCTCAGGCCTTGCCGGGGACGGGGAGGTTCATGACGACGATCGTGCCGATGGCGAAGAGGGCCAGGGCGACCAGGTAGAGCGCGCTCATCGCGACGGTCCGGTTGCCGCCCTTGACGTAGTCGCCGACGACGGTCCGCACGCCCATGAACGAGTGGAAGAGGACGGCCATCAGGAGGAGCCAGTCGAAGCTCCGCCAGAGCAGGCTGTTCCAGCGCTGGCTGGCGATCCACTCGGCCGTCTGGTTCGCGGGGTCGAACAGGAAATGCATGATGCTGAAGTGGGCCAGGGCGAGGACGAAGAGGGCGACGCCCGAGAGCCGCATCAGGTACCAGATCGCGAGCTCGAGGCCGCTGCCCTGCGGCCTGGGCCGACCGGAGCGCGTGTAGAGCGACATCGACGGCCTCCTTACAGCCCGAAGGCCGGCTTGAGGATGAGGAACGCGCCTGGCAGGCCGACCGCCACGAAGAGGACCCAGCTGGCGTACCACAGCTGTCGGTGGTAGACGGTGAGCGCCGGCCAGAAGTCCATGGCGATGATCCGCAGGCCGTTGAGGGCGTGGTACAGGAGGGCGGCTCCGAGGAGCGTCTCCATCACCCTGCCGGGCAGGCTGGCGTAGATCTTCAGGATCGTGTCATAGGCCTTGGGATCGCCGCCCACGAGGTAGATGTCGACCACGTGGAGGACGACGAAGAGCCAGATGGCCACGCCCGAGATGCGGTGGAACGCCCAGGCGAGCATCCCCTCGCTGCCGCGGTATCGGAGCAGCATGGACCCTCCCGCTGCGGACTGCGACCGCCCCCCGGGGGCGATCAGGAGGATGAGGCGGCGACGGCCCCCAGTCGGGCGACGATGGCGTCGGCCATGTCGCTCGTCCCGGCCGAGCCGCCGAGGTCGTAGGTGACCGCACGTCCCTCGGCGATCACCGCCCGAAGGGCAGCCTCGACCCGCTCGGCCGCGGCCTGCTCCCCGATGTGGCGGAGGAGCAGCACGCCCGAGAGGATGAGGGCCGTGGGGTTCGCCTTGTTCAGGCCGGCGTACTTGGGGGCCGAACCGTGGACGGCCTCGAAGACGGCCGCCCCGATCCCGATGTTCGCCCCCGGCGCGACGCCGAGGCCGCCGACGAGCCCGGCCGCCAGGTCGCTGACGATGTCGCCGTAGAGGTTCGGCAGGACGAGCACGTCGTACAGCCCGGGCTTCTGGACGAGCTGCATGCACATGTTGTCGACGATGCGGTCCTCGAACTCGATGTGTCCCTCGTACTCGGCGGCGACGGCCCGGCAGCTCTCCAGGAACAGCCCGTCGGAGAGCTTCATGATGTTCGCCTTGTGGACCGCGGTCACCTTGCGCCGGCCGTTGCCCACGGCGTACTCGAAGGCGAAGCGGGCGATCCGCTCGGAGGCCGCCCGGGTGATGATCTTGATGCTCTCGGCCGCGTCGGCGCCCACGCGGTGCTCGATGCCGGCGTAGAGGTCCTCGGTGTTCTCCCGGACGATGACCAGGTCGACGTCCTGGTAGCGCGTCTCGAGGCCGGGGATCGAGCGGGCGGGGCGGAGGTTGGCGTACAGGTCGAGGGCCTGGCGAAGGGCGACGTTGACCGACCGGAAGCCCTCCCCGACCGGGGTGGTGATGGGCCCCTTGATGGCCAGGCCGTTGCGCCGGATCGACTCGAGGACCCGCTCGGGGAGCGGCGTCCCCTCGGCCGCCATGACGGCCTCGCCGGCCTCCTGGACCTCCCACTCGAAGGCGACCCCCGACGCGTCCATCACCCGCCGGGTGGCCTCCGCGAGCTCCGGGCCGATGCCGTCCCCGGGGATGAGCGTGACGCGATGGACCATGCCGGCATTCTAGCCACATCGACCCGCCCGCCGTCGGGGCCGCCGGCCACCGACGGGGCCCCCCGGGCCTCCTCCGACGGCCGCCGCGGCCGCCTGCTCCTGCTACGATGCGAGCCGCCGACGCCGCTCGCCCGCGAGCTCCGGCCGCCGCTGCACCACCCCGCAGCCGCCGCCGAGCCGCTCCCGACGAGGCCGCGATCCCGGACGGGCGCGGGGCCGAGGGGAGAAGGAGCCGCCGCGCGTGAAGATCCAGGAAGCCGACGCGAAATCCCTCCTGCTGGCCCGCGGACTGCCGGTCCCGGCCTGGGAGGTGGCCCGGTCACCGGCCGAGGTCCGCGCCGCGGCCGAGCGCTTCGTCGCCGCGGGGGCCGACCGCGTCGTCGTCAAGGCCCAGGTCCTCGTCGGCGGCCGGGGCAAGGCCGGCGGGGTGAAGCTGGCGGGCTCGCTCGACGAGGCCGAGGCGGTCGGCCGGGCGATCCTGGGCATGGACATCAAGGGCATCACCGTCCGCAAGGTCCTCGTCGCCGAGGCCGCCGACATCGTCAAGGAGTTCTATCTGGGAGCGATCCTCGATCGAGCCAGCCGCCGGATCGTGGTCATGGCCTCCGCGGAGGGCGGCGTCGAGATCGAGGAGGTGGCCCGCACGAACCCGGGGGCGATCCACCGCGCCACCGCCCACCCGTTCCTCGGCCTCCAGCCCTGGCAGGCGCAGGCCCTCGCCTTCGCCGTCGGCCTCGGCGCCCACCGCCGGGCCTTCGCCCGGATCGCCATCGGCCTCGTCGACACGATGCGGGCCGACGACGCGGACCTGGTCGAGGTGAACCCCCTGGCGATCGTCCGGCCGCGCGGCTCGGACAGCGCCGCCGAGGAGCTCGTCTGCCTCGACGCGAAGATCACCCTCGACGACTCCGCCCTGCCCCGTCACCCCGAGCTCGAGGCCCTTCGCGACCTCGACGAGGAGGACCCCGTCGACGTCGAGGCGCGGGCGCTCGGGATCAACTACATCCACCTCGACGGCAGCATCGGCTGCATGGTCAACGGCGCCGGCCTGGCGATGACGACGATGGACCTCGTGAAGCGCGCCGGCGGGGAGCCCGCCAACTTCCTCGACATCGGGGGCGGGGCGAAGGCGGACCGGGTCGCGGCTGCGATGCGCCTCATCCTGGCCGATCCGAAGGTCCGGGCGATCCTCGTCAACATCTTCGGCGGCATCACCCGCGGCGACGAGGTCGCCCACGGCCTCATCGAGGCGCGGGCCCGGCAGGCGCGGGACGTGCCGATGGTGGTGCGCATCGTCGGCACCAATGCCGGGGAGGCGGCCCGCCTGCTCACCGAGGCGCGCTTCGAGACGGCGGCGAGCCTGGACGAGGCGGCCGAGAAGGCGGTCGCGATCGCCAGGGCGGCGGGAGAGGCGGCGTGAGCATCCTCGTCGGGCGCGAGACACGCCTGCTGGTCCAGGGAATCACGGGGCGCGAGGGGGAGTTCCACTCCCGCCAGTCGCTCGAGTACGGGACCACGATCGTGGCCGGCGTGACGCCGGGCAAGGGCGGCCAGCGCGCGCTCGACGGCCGGGTACCTGTCTTCGACACCGTCGCCGAGGCCGTCGCCGAGACGGGCGCGAACACCTCCGTCATCTACGTCCCGGCAGCCGGGGCGCCGGACGCGGTGATGGAAGCCGCCGCGTCGGGCATCGCCACCATCGTCTGCATCACCGAGGGAATCCCCGCCCTCGACATGCTCACGGCGGTCGAGGTCGTGCGCGAGCACGGCGCCCGGCTCATCGGCCCGAACTGTCCCGGCGCGACGTCGCCGGGACGGGCGAAGGTCGGCATCATCCCGGCCTCGATCCACAAGGAAGGGCGGGTCGGCGTGGTCTCCCGCTCCGGGACCCTGACCTACGAGGCCGTCCAGGCCATGACCGACGCCGGGCTCGGCCAGTCCACCTGCGTCGGGATCGGCGGCGACCCGATCATCGGGACCACCTTCACCGACATCCTCCGCCTCTTCCGTGACGACCCCGAGACGGAGGCGATCGTCCTCATCGGCGAGATCGGCGGCGCGGCCGAGGAGGAGGCCGCCGCCTTCGCCGCCGAGCACCTGCGCGGCGTCCCGATGGCGGCCTTCATCGCCGGTCGGACGGCCCCGCCGGGGCGTCGGATGGGTCACGCCGGCGCCATCATCAGCGGCGGCAGCGGGACGGCGGCCGACAAGATCGCCGCGCTCGAGGCCGCCGGCATCCGCGTCGCCGGTTCGCCCACGGAGCTGCCCCGGCTGCTCCGCGAGGCGGGCTACGCGGGCTGACGACGGGGGGTTCGGGCGATGGCGCTCCTGATGGACCTGGTCGCGGGCGACGCGCGCGAGGTGCTGCTCGCTCTGAGCGTCGAGGACTGGGCGGGCCTGGACGACCCGGACCGCTTCGCGGGGCACGTCGGCCTCGGCGGCGGGCTCGACCCTGTCTGGCTCGACCTGTTCGCCGAGGCCGCCCGGTCCGTCGCGCCGGGGCCGGGCCCCGGCAGCTTCCTCGAGGCCTGCTATCCCCTCGCCGACCCGGGCCTCCCCGGTCCGACCGCGGGCGAGCGGACGGTCGAACGCGTCTCGGCCGCCTGGGTCGAGGCCGTCGCGCGGGTCCCCGACGATCGGCTGGACCGCCTCGCTGCGGCGTGGGTCGATCTCGTGGAGCGCGAGGAGGTCGACGTCGACCCCGACGACAAGCCCATGCTCCGGGCGCTCGCCGGCGACCTCGTCCGGTTCGCGCGGACCGCTGTCGGTGCGCCGGACGTCCTCTTCGCCTGGAGTCTCTGAGTCTCGCCTGGCGGTCCACCAGCGGCCCGGCCGCAGGCGGGAGCGGTGCCGGCGCGCACCGCTCTCGTGCCATCGACGCGTGCTGCTACCCCGCCGGGTAGGGCGCGCCTCCCCCGACGTCCATTGACACCCCGGACCCGCCCCACCACCCTGCCGGCACACCAGGTGCCCTGGTCCGATGGCGCGAGGGCCGGGAGCTTGCGCCAGGGGGAGCGTCGCGTGCCGCGTCGGCACGGACGAAGCGGGCACCACGCACGGAGGAGACCATGCGCGTCCCAGCATGGAAGCCCCTGCTCGCCGCCGGCGCCCTGGCACTCGGCCAGGCCGTCGTCGCGGTCGGGCCGGCCGTCGCCACGACCGGGCCCATCACCATCACCGCGGACATGCCCGCCGCGGTCCCGACCGGCCACAACTGGTCCTTCAACGACTTCTTCCCGCGGGGGCTGCGGGTCGCCCAGGGGGCCACGATCCAGTTCGCCATCGAAGGCTTCCACACGGCCACACTGCTGCCCGCCGGCATGAGCGCGCGCCAGGACATGATGGCCAACGGCGCCCTCAGGGCCGACGCGGACGACACCGCGCGCAACCCCGGCGGCCAGACCCACACGCAGCTGAACATCCCCGGGCTGCTGCCCGCGCCGATGGGCTGCGGCTATGCGCCTGCGCCGGCCTGCACCTTCGACGGCAGCTCCGTCGTCAGCGCCAGCCCGCTGGGTCCCCAGGCGCCCTTCGCGGTGACCATCACGGCGGCGCCGGGGACCTACGTCTTCCACTGCCGCGTCCACCCCGGGATGACCGGCCAGCTTGCGGTGCTGCCCTCGGGCAGCCGCGGTACCCAGTCCGACGAGGTGAGCGCCAAGGTGCAGGCGCAGGTCCAGGCCGACGTTCACGGCGGCTATGCGGCCGAGGAGGCCTTCGAGCATGCCGGCGTGACGACCAATCCGGACGGCACGCGGACCTGGTGGCTGCACGCGGGAGCGAGCGGGGCCGGCGGCCGCACGACCGTCCTCGAGTTCCTGCCCCGCCACATCACCATCAAGCCCGGCGACAAGGTCGTCTGGAAGGCCACCCAGCCGGACGAGCCCCACACGGTCACGTTCCCGACCGACCTGTTCACCGACCAGGTCGCGATGTGCGAGACGGCCGCGGGCGACGTGCCGGCGACGCCGCTCCACCTGCCGCCGCAAAGTCCGGCCGACTTCACCTGCAACCCCGGCCCGCCGAGCGAGATCGAGTTCGCCCCCGGCAACGGCGTCCATCACATCACCTCGCCGACCACGATCTCCGATTCCGGCTTGCTCGCCTCGAATCGCGAGGTCGGTGCGTTCGGGATGTCGTCCTCGGCGGGCCTCCCCTCGTGGTCGGTCTCGTTCGCGGGCGCGGCCACGGGAAGCTACACCTACATCTGCCAGATCCACGGCGCGGCGATGGGCGGGTCCATCAGCGTGAGCTGATCCTCGCGTCCCCCCGTCCAGCGACGAAGCCGGCCCGCCCGGGGGCCGGCTTCGTCGTGTCGATGCCCCAAGAGCGGCGCTCAGTACCGGAGCGCGGTCCAGGCGGGCCCGCCGACGGCCTCGATCAGCTCGACCAGGACGCCGTGGCAGCTCCGCGGGTGGAGGAACGCGACCGGCCCCTCCGCCCCCTTCCGGGCGCTCGTGTCGATGAGTTGGACGCCGTCGATGGCGAGCCGGGTGAGCGCGGCGTCGATGTCGGGGACCTCGAAGCAGACGTGGTGGAAGCCCTCCCCGCGCGTCTCGAGGAAGCGGGCGACGCCGGTCGTCGGGTCGGTCGGCTCGACGAGCTCGATCTTGGTCGCGCCGACGGGCAGGAAGGCGATCGTCACGCCGTCCGACGGGATGGGCAGGACGGTCTCGAGCTCGAGGCCCAGCATGTCGCGGTAGAAGCCGAGGGCGGCCTCGAGGTCGCGGACGACGACGGCGACGTGGTGGACCCGCCCCAGGCGAGCGAGTCGCGCCGGTAGCCGCCTGGGCAGCGGACCCGGCGCGGCGTCAGGGCCGGAGCCCGAAGCGAGGTGGTCGCTCACAGCGTGATGGCCTCCCGATGCTCCCCCCACACGGCGCGCAGCCGGTCGCTGATCTCCCCGACCGTGGCATACGCCTGGACCGCCTCGATCAGCGGCGGCATCAGGTTGCCCTCGCCGCGGGCCTCGTCGGCGAGGCGATCGAGCGACCGCTGCCAGGCAGCGCCGTCCCGCTCGGCCCGGACCCGCCGGAGCCGCTCCACCTGGCGCCGCTCCCCCGCCGGGTCGATTCGCTGGAGACCCGCCACGGGCGAACCCTCGTCGATGAAGCGGTTGACGCCCACGACGACCTGCTCGCCGAGCTCGATCGCCCGCTGCGTCCGGTACGCCGCCTCCTGGATCTCGCGCTGCTGGAAGCCGGCCTCGATCGCCGCGAGCGTCCCGCCCTGGGCCTCGATCCGCTCGAGGTACTCGCTGGCGGCCGCCTCGAGCTGATCGGTCAGGGTCTCCACGAAGTAGCTGCCCGCGAGCGGGTCCGGCGTCTCGGTGACGCCGGCCTCATAAGCCAGGATCTGCTGGGTGCGAAGGGCGAGGCGGGCAGCCTCGGCCGTCGGCAGCGCGAGGGCCTCGTCCCGCGAGTTCGTGTGGAGGCTCTGGGCTCCCCCGAGCACGGCGGCCAGGGCCTGGAGGGTCGTTCGGACGATGTTGTTGTCGATGGACTGGGCCGTCAGCGACGAGCCGGCGGTCTGGACGTGGAAGCGGCACATCATCGAACGCTCGTTCGACGCTCCGAACCGCTCCCGCACGATGCGCGCCCACATCCGACGCGCGGCCCGGAACTTCGCCACCTCCTCGAACAGCTCGCTCCAGGCCGCGAAGAAGAACGACAGCTGGCCGGCGAAGGCATCGATGTCGAGGCCGCGGGCGAGGGCGGCCTCCACGTAGGCGATCGCGTCGGCGAGGGTGAAGGCGAGCTCCTGGGCCGCCGTCGCGCCGGCCTCCCGCATGTGGTAGCCGCTGATGCTGATGGTGTTCCAGCGAGGCAGCTCGCCGGCGCAGAACTCGAAGATGTCCGTGACCAGGCGCATCGAGGGCCGGGGCGGGTAGATGTAGGTGCCTCGGGCGACGTACTCCTTGAGGATGTCGTTCTGGGTCGTGCCCGAGATCTGCGCCCGGGACACCCCCTGGCGCTCAGCCGCCGCGACGTAGAGGGCGAGCAGGATGGGCGCGGTCGCGTTGATCGTCATCGAGGTGCTGACGCGGTCGAGCGGGAGGCCGGCGAGCAGGGTCTCCATGTCGGCCAGGGAGCTGATCGGGACGCCGACGCGGCCGACCTCCCCTTCCGCCTGCGGCGCGTCCGAGTCGTAGCCCATCTGGGTCGGCAGGTCGAAGGCGACCGACAGCCCCGTCTGGCCCTGCTCGAGCAGGTAGCGGAAGCGGCGGTTGGTCTCCTCGGCCGTGGCGAAGCCGGCGTACTGGCGCATCGTCCAGAACCGGCCGCGATACATCGTCGGCTGGACGCCGCGGGTGAAGGGGTACTCGCCGGGCCGGCCGAGATCGCGCTCCTCGTCGAGGCCCGCCGTGTCGGCCGGCGTGTAGAGGTCGCGGACCTCCAGCCCGGAGCTCGTCAGGAACGGCGCACGTCGCTCCGGGGAGCGCTCCACGGCGCGCGCCCGGGTGGTGGCCCGCCAGCGGTCGCGGCCGGGGTCGCGTGCCTCGCCCGGCGCGCCCGGACCACCAGCGTCCGCTCGCGGCTGCCGCGGCGACGCCGGCCGCTCCCCCGCCCTGTCCGGTCCCTCGACTCCCGCCCTGCCCGTCGTCGCGTCGTCCCGCACGCCCATCCGTTCCGCTACCTCAGGACGACCAGGAGGTCGTCGAGATCGACGGTCCGCCCGGGCTCGACCGCCACGCGTTCGACCGTCCCCGCCCGCGGCGAACGCAGCTCGTTCTGCATCTTCATCGCCTCCACGACGAGCAGGCTCTGGCCGGCCTCCACAGCGTCGCCGCTCGTGACGGCCACGCTCACGACCCGCCCGGGGATGATGGCACGGACCTCCACCGGCCCGCCTGCCCCGCCCGACGCGCCGACCCGGCGGGCCCGTTCCCGGAGCGCCGCGCGCCGCTCGTGCTCGATCTCGACCTCCACCCGCCAGCCGTCCACGACGAGCTCGCGCCGCAGCCGCCCGTCCGGGTCATCGGCCCGCAGCGGCCCGTACAGGATCCGCGTCCGGCGGGCCTCCCGCCCATCGCCTTCGACCAGGACGGCGCGGCGGGCATCCCGCGGCTCGAGGCGGACCGGCGCTGGCAGGCCGTCCACGAGGGGGTTCCGGGCCGGCGCGAGCGCGCCCGAGCGCGCGTCCGG
>DASVYJ010000023.1:0-53877 GCA_036392215.1 Candidatus Limnocylindrales bacterium
CATCGCATGCGCCGGGCCGGGGGCACGCGATCGCGGGGGCGTCGCCGAGTGGCAAGCCGTGGACGAGCACGTAGTCCGTGGCCTGCGGCCGGCCGGGCACGCCGTGGGGCATCGTCTCGGGCGACCACGGACCGCCGTCCGGGGCGACGGAGATCGTCCCCTGATACTGCAGGGCGCCGGCGACGTATGCCATCGCGAACGTGCCGACGATCGGCCGCCCGAGGCCCGGCCAGTTCCGATCCCCCAAGTCCGCGACGGGCTGGATCGGGAGGTCCGGCTGCAGGCCGACCAGGTGGACTGCCGTGCACGTCGGCTGGGCCTGGCACCAGGTGCGCTGCATCTCGAGCGAGCCCGCCACGACGAGCTCCCGCCCTGCCAGCGAACGCCGATCCGCCGCGATCCACCGGCTCACCTGGTCGACCGTGAGCGGGTGGACTGGTCCAGCGGTCATCGGTGAGGAGCCGGCGACGTCCGTCGCGGGGGCGCTCGAACCTTGCGGTCCGAGCCCTTGCTGCTTCGGCGTCGGGTGGCGCCCGTCGCCGAAGAGGAGCGCACCGCCAGCCATGACGACGACCGCCACCGTCGCCAGGGCGACGGTGGGTCGAGTCAGCAACCGCGACGACCGGCCCAGGACCACGGCGAGCCGGCGGCGCTGCGCTGTCGCCGCGGCCTGGCGTCGGACGGCGCCGAGCAGGCCGGCGGCGTCCGCGCGTCGACCGCGGACGAGCAGCATCGTTCGGAGTGCCTCGTCCGTCAGCTGCGGGGCCGGGCGCCGGCGGCGGTTCATCGCGACTCGCGCTCCAGGCCGCGAGCCAGCTTCTGGCGGGCGGCGTGGAGCCGGGACTTCGCCGTTCCGACCGGGATCCCGAGCCAGGCTGCGATCTGGGTCAACGGTCGTTCGTCGAGGTGGTGCATGACCAGGAGGGCGCGCTCCTCGCCCGAGAGACGCTCGAAGGCCCGCTCGAGCATGTTCGCTGCGACCGCTTCCTCCTCGACGGTCCGTCCTCCGAAGAACGATGCGTCGAGCCCCGGGACTTCGTCGGCGGGCTCTGTCGCCAGGGCGATCTCGCGGACGCGGACGCGGGCCCGGCGGCGAAGGGTGTGGCGGCAGGCGTTGACGAGGATGGCCCCCGCCCAGGCGTCGAACCGTTCCGGATCGCGGAGCGCCGGGAGGTCTCGCCAGACCGCGACCAGCGCCTCCTGCGTCGCGTCGCGAGCCTCGGCGGGGTCGCCCAGGATCGCTGTCGCCGTCCTGACCATGGCCTCCAACCTCGACTCGACCAGCCCCGTGAAGGCGTCGACGTCGCCCTGCCGCGCCCGCGCCAGCAGCGCCGACTGCTGGAGCGCCAGGTCTCGCGACTCCGGCTCCACGACCCCTCCCTGCGGCCTTCACCCGATATGAGTCCCGCGGACGACCGGCGGTTCATCCATTCTGCGCGGCTGCTGTCGCCCGGGCGCAGGCACCGCTTGCGGGCGCTGCGCCGAGCCGCCACCATGACCGCTCCCAGGAGGAAGCAGCGATGCGCGTCGAGCCAGCCGCGACCCAGCAGCCCGATGCCCTCGGCGACGGTGACGGGCCGGCGGGCCGCCTGCCCGACGCGTTGTCCGCGCCGCCGCCCCCGGTCCCGGCCCCGCGGCACGTGGACCCCGCCGAGGTCGAGCGGCCGATGGCCGTCGAGCCGGTCACCCTCGAGGGCCGTGTCGTCCGCCTCGAGCCGCTCTCGGAGGCCCACCTCGACGGCCTCGCCCAGGTCGCCTTCGACCCGACCCTGTGGGCGCTGACCATCGCCCGGATCCACCGCCCGGAGGACCTGCGGGCGTGGCTGCGCCGGGCGATCGAGGCTCGGGAAGCCGGGACCGAGCTCCCCTTCGTCACGGTCGAGCGCTCGAGCGGCCGCCCGATCGGCAGCAGCCGCTACCTCAACATCGATCGCCGCAACCGCCACCTCGAGATCGGCTGGACCTGGGTCGCCTCGGCCTGGCAGCGGACCGCCGTCAACAGCGAGGCCAAGCTGCTCATGCTCGAGCACGCCTTCGAGCGGCTGGGCTGTCACCGTGTCGAGTTCAAGACGGACTCGCGCAACGAGGCGTCGCGGCGGGCCCTCCTCCGCATCGGCGCCCGGCAGGAGGGCATCTTCCGCAACCACGTCGTGATGCCCGACGGTCGCCTCCGCCACTCGGTCTACTTCAGCATCCTCGACGAGGACTGGCCGGCGGTCCGGGCCGACCTGCGGGCGAAGCTCGACCGGCCGCGATAGGCGCCGCCGGGGTGGCACACTCGGACCGGCCCCGTCGATCCGGGGCGCCAGGCGCAGGGCGAGGAGGAGCGGCGGGATGCCGTACCGGACGATCATCGAGCCGTTCCGCATCCACAGCGTCGAGGCGATCGACTTCCCCACCCCGCAGCAGCGCGAGGCCGCGCTCCGGCGGGCCGGCTACAACCTGTTCGGGCTGCACGCCGACGAGGTCATCATCGACCTCCTGACCGACTCCGGGACGGGCGCGATGTCGAGCCGGCAGTGGGCGGGCATGATGCAGGGCGACGAGTCGTACGCGGGCAGCCGCTCGTTCTACCGCTTCCGGGACGCGGTGACCGACCTCACCGGCCTGACCGAGGTGATCCCGACCCACCAGGGCCGGGCCGCCGAGCGGATCCTCTTCGAGACGCTCGTCCGGCCCGGCCACGTCGTCCCCAACAACACCCACTTCGACACGACCCGCGCCAACATCGAGCACCAGGGCGGCGAGGCGCGGGACCTGGTCATCGCCGAGGGCCGCGACCCGGCCGTGCTCCACCCCTTCAAGGGCGACATGGATGTGGCCGCGCTCGAGGCGACCATCCGCGAGGTCGGGCCGGAACGGATCCCGCTGGTGATGGTCACCGTCACCAACAACTCGGGCGGCGGCCAGCCCGTCTCGCTCGCCAACCTGCGGGCCGTCCGGGAGGTCTGCGACCGCTTCGGCCTGCGCCTCTTCCTGGACGCCTGCCGCTTCGCCGAGAACGCCTGGTTCATCAAGCAGCGCGAGCCCGGCCAGGCCGACCGGACGCCGAAGGAGATCGCCCGAGACGTCTTCGGCCTGGTCGACGGCTGCACCATGTCGGCCAAGAAGGACGGACTCGCCAACATCGGCGGCTTCCTGGCGATGAAGGACGCCGCACTCGCCGCCGAGTGCCGCAACCTGCTCATCCTGACGGAGGGATTCCCGACCTACGGCGGGCTGGCCGGCTACGACCTCGAGGCGATCGCCCAGGGCCTGACGGAGGTCGTCCAGGAAGAGTACCTCCGCTACCGGATCCGCTCGACCGCGTACCTCGCCGAGAAGGTCGAGGCCGCCGGCATCCCCCTGGTCCGGCCGGCGGGCGGACACGCCGTCTACCTCGACGCGAAGGGCCTTCTGCCGCACATCCCCGCCAGCGCCTACCCGGCCCAGAGCCTGGCCGTCGAGCTGTACCGCGAGGGCGGGGTGCGGGGCGTGGAGATCGGCTCGGTGATGTTCGGGCGGCCGGGAGCGGGACCGGACGGGGCCGAGGCGCCGGCGGCGATGGAGCTCGTCCGCCTCGCCATCCCGCGGCGGACCTACACCCAGAGCCACATCGACTTCGTCGCCGAGGTGGTCATCGCGGTCGCGGGGCGCGCGGCCGCGCTGCCCGGCTACCGGATCGTGGAGCAGGCGCCCTGGCTGCGCCACTTCACGGCCCGCTTCGAGCCGCTGGCGGCGTAGGCCCCGGCCCGCCGTCGCGGGCTGACGCGAGGTGCCGGCGGATGGCGGCGCGCGCTACGATCGGCGGATGGCAGCGTCCGCCACCTCGCCGGTCCGGCCGGCCCTCGCTCCTGCCGCGGAGCGCGTCGTTGCCGTCGATGAGCGGTTCGACCTGGGCCTGACCCTGGCGCCGCTCCGCCACTGGGCCCGCGACCCGACGATCCGACTCGGTCGAGGCGAGGCCTGGCGCGCGACGCGGACGCCTGCGGGGCCGGCGACGGAGCGTCTCGTCCATGGCGCCGGCGGCATCTCGGTCGCAGCCTGGGGCCCGGGCGCCGAGTGGCTGCTCGAGGCGGCCCCGGAGCTGCTGGGCGCGCGGGACGAGGCGGACGCGGGCGCGTTCCGTCCGTCGCACCCGCTCGTGCGCGAGCTGCAGCGCCGCTTCGCCGGGCTGCGACTCTGCCGGACGCGCGCCGTCGTCGAGTCGCTGCTGCCGGCCGTCGCCGAGCAGAAGGTGAGCGGCCCCGAGGCGCACCTGGCCTGGTGGGCGCTGCTCCAGCAGTACGGAGAGCCGGCACCCGGCCCCGGCGCGCGTCTCGGCCTGCGCGTCCCGCCGGCCGCCTCGACGCTGGCCCGCCTGCCCTCGTACGCCCTCCACCCGTCGGGCCTCGAGCGCAAGCGTGCGGAGACGATCCGCCGGGCGTGCGAGCGCGCCGAACGCCTCGAGGCGCTGGTCGAACTGGCGCCCGAGGCGGGCCGGGAACGGCTCGCCGCGCTGCCCGGCATCGGCCCCTGGACGGCGGCCGAGGTCGCTGTCCGGGCGTTCGGCGACGCGGACGCGGTGAGCGTCGGCGACTACCACCTGCCGCGGCTCGTCTGTGCCGCGCTCGCCGGCGAGGCGGCGGGCGACGACGCGCGGATGCTCGAGCTGCTCGAGCCGTACCGCGGGCAGCGCGCCCGCGTCATCCGGCTGCTGGAGCTCGGGGTCGGCCTGCCCCCCCGCCGCGCCCCGCGCGCTCCGCTCCGGCGCCTGGCGACGATCTGATGGCCGACGGATCGTCGGGCCGCGCCACGCCGGGCGTGGCCGCCGTCGTCGCCCGCCTCGGCCTCGTCCCGCACCCGGAGGGCGGCTGGTACCGCGAGACGTGGCGCGACGCACCGCACGACGGGAGCCGCGGCGCGGGAACCGCGATCTACTACCTGCTGGAGGGCGCGCGGCCGTCGGCCTGGCACCGGGTCGATGCCGCCGAGGTCTGGCACCACTACGCCGGGGCGGCCCTGGACCTGGAGGTCGTGGGCGCGGACGGCGCGCCGGCGACCTGGCGCCTGGGCGACGACGTTCTCGCCGGCGAGGTCCCCCAGGCCGTCGTCCCCGTGGGCGCCTGGCAGCGCGCCCGAAGTCGTGGCCGCTGGACCCTCGTCGGCTGCACGGTGAGCCCGGCCTTCGTCGACTCCGGCTTCGAGCTGGCGGCCGACGACTGGGAGCCGGGCGGCTAGTCGACTCTGGGCCCGCTGCCGCTGACGGAGTTGCCCATCGTGCTGGGCAACCGATACGGGTGGCGTCCGGGCTGCACGGTACGATGGGCAGGTCGGATGCCGAAGGCCCCGGGAGCGATCGAGGGGCCATCGCGGTGGGCGATGCCGACCAGCCCGTTGGGCAGGTGGACGGTCGAGGTGTCCGGTCGCCCATCGTGGTGGGCGCGCCACGACGACCGAGGTGGCTGGTGGGGAGCCGGATAGAGGAGACGGACATGGCCGCCGGACCGCAGATCTGGGATGTCTGGTATCCGAAGGCGGCGGCGGCCGGGCTGCTCGTCCTGCGTTCGGTCGTCGACCCCGTCGAGACGGTCCTCGTCCACGCCCTCGGCGACGTCGTGACCGTCGAGGTCGCGGACGCCGACGGGCGGCGCATCGCGCGTGGCCAGGACCTGCGCCGGACGCAGGACTCGCCGATGGCGCGCCTGCGCATCCAGAACGGCTCGGTCAGCCGCGAGGACGTCTGGCCGACCGAGGCCGACCTCGGCTCGATCGTCCTGCTCCCGGGGGGCGAGGCCGGGCGCCTGCTCGCCTGGTGGCATGCCGACGACCACCGGGCCTGGCGCTGGCAGGTCGAGTTCTTCAACCGGGTCAGCTGACAGGCCCGCCGGGCCGACCGTGGCCGCTCATCCTTCGGCGGCCCGTAGCGTGCACCGGCCGCGCGTCACCATCCTGCAACGCCTCGTCGGCGACGCTGCCGCCATGACCCTCGGAGTCGTCCTCATCGTCGCCCTCGCCCAGGCCGCCGACGCGGTCACGTTCGCCTGGGGCGTCCGCATCGTCGGCATCGACGCGGAGATGAACCCGCTGACCCGGGCCGTCTTCAGCGCCGAGGGCCTCGGCCCGGCCATCATCCTCAAGATCGCCTTCGCCGTCACCCTCTGCGCCCTGCTGGCGATGCTGCGGGGAGCGCCGCGCTGGCACGGCCGCCTGGCCGCCGGCATCGCGGGCGGCCTCGGGATCGCGGGCGCCGTCGGCAACGTCCTGGCGACGTTCCCGCACGTCGTCCGCTAGACCGCCCGGCAGGGACCCGTCGGATACACGACCGCCGGGTCGAGCGACCCGGCGGCGGATGTTCAGACGCGGCTGGCTGTCAGCGGGCCGTCGCCTCCTGGTCGCTCGTGATCCAGCGGGCCAGGGCGGGCAGCAGGGCGATCGCCGAGAGGCCCACCAGGGCATACACCACGCTCGACAGGACGTTCGTCTCACCGAACTTGGCCCCGGTGATGGCGGCCACAAGGTCGAACTTGGCGACGCCGACGAGCAGCCAGTTGAGGCCGCCGACGATGACGAGCAGCAGGGCGATGGGATTGAGGTAGCGCACGTGGATCCTCCGAAGTCACTGGCCGGTCCGTCCGTGGCCGGCGCAACACTTCCTTCGGCCCATGCCCGCCCCCGGATGGCGCGTCGGCCGCCTCGGCCGTCGTCCCGCGTGACGTGCCCCCCAAGGGGTCGGCGGAGGGGCCTGGACCGGGTTTCTGGTACGATTGGCGTCCCACACCCGTAGCGAGTCGCGCGCTCGGTACGCCCGGCGGAGGGAACCCTCGCGACACGGCCAGCCCTGGCTCGGGCGCAGCCGTCGCCCAGTCGGCGCGAGGGGCTGCCGGGACCGGGCGCGGGATGCCGACAGGCGGCGCTGGGCATGGCAGGAGCCGGCAGGCTCGGAGGCAGGAGGCGACGATGGCACGTCCGCCGCGAGGCGTGGTGGTGCAGGCGGGGGCCCGCGCGGTGAAGACCCACGTCATCGAGGAATACAAGGCGCGAGCGAAGACCGTCCGGTGTGAGTGCGGTTGGTTCGGAGCGGCCGACGACTTCGCGATCCACCGGCGCGAGGTGGGCGCGACCCAGCCATAGGTCGTCGCCCCGTCCCGAAGCTGATGCCGGAGCGCGAGCTCCGGCATCGTCATGTCCGGGCCGGGACCGCGATCAGCCCTCGGGTTCGCCGATGGCGAGGAGCGGGTCGCCGGCGTTCATCGCCAGCGATGTCACCAGGAAGAGGACGACGCCGTCGAGCGGCGCCTCGACCTGCTGGAGCGGACGGCCGAAGAGGTCCTGGACCTCGCCGAGCCGCTGGCCGGCCCGGACGGTCGCGCCCACCGCCACCGCCGGGTGGAAGCAGCCGCTCGCCTGAGAACGAAGCCAGACGTCGCGGCGAAGGCGGCGCGTCGGGCGGCGCGGCCCGTCGCGGGGTTCGGCGAGCAGGCCCGCCGCATGGAGGGCGCGCCGGAAGCCGGCCGCGTGGAGCGCGACGTCGGCATGGGGCCAGCGCCCCTGGCCGCCGACCTCGCCGAGGACGGCCGGGATGCCGGCGGCCGCCGCGGCGGTCGTGGTGGAGCCAGGCGTCGGGCCGAAGACCAGGTAGTCCAGGCCGTACGCCTCGGCCATCGCCACCGCGACGCGGTCCACCTCGGGGTCGCCCGTCTCCTCGACCCCGGCGAACGAGACGAGGGCCTCGTTCATGTCCCCACAGTGCATGTCGATGAACCGCTCCGCCGGCCCGATGACGTGACGGAAGAGCCAGGCGGCGAGCCGTTCCGTCGGGGAGCCCGTGACGTCGCCGGGGAAGACGCGGTTGAGGTTGCGTCCGTCGAGCGGGTCGACATACACGGTCCGGGCTGCGAACGCCGCCGGATTGGCGACGGGACAGGCGACGAGCGAGCCGGTCAGCTCGGCCGGGTCGAGCGTGAGGGCGACCTCGCGGAGCGCGGCGATCGAGACGTACTCCGCGCCGTGGATGCCGGCCGTCACCCCGACCCTCGGTCCGGGCCTCGCGCCATGGACCAGGATGAGGGGAACCTCGACCCGGGCCGTCCCCAGGTCCACCTCGACCATGCCCGTGACGCGGCTGCCAGGAGCCGCCGACAGTCCACCGACCACCAGATCGCGCTGCTCGTCCATGGGTTGCAGCGTACCGCGCCCCCCCTCGCGGTGGGCCGGGTCGGGAGCCCACTCGCCGCGCCGTCCGCCCGCGCGTGGCAGACTCGGGAGACGCCGGCCGGACGGTCGGCCACGCCGGAGCACCGTGTCCGATCAGGCCCCCGACCGCGCTGCCCACTCGCCCGCCGCGCCATCCGGCGCTCCCGATGCTCGCGCGACGCCGACCGTCCCCGCGGCGACGCGCGGCGGCTCGGCCGCAGCGGCGCGGGCGGAGTACCCGGACCTGCGCTACCGCGACGTGTTCTGGCCGGGGCGCGACTACGAGGACGCCTGCGACCGACGCGCCCTGGGCGCGCTCCTGCCCCCGCCCGGCGCCCGTCGCGGCCGCTTGCTCGAGGTCGGCGCCGGCTTCGGGCGCCTCGCCGACGAGTACCGCGGCTTCGACGAGGTGGTCCTGCTCGATCCCTCGTCCGCCCATCTCGCGGCAGCCCGGGAGCGCTTCGCCGGCCAGCCTCGGGTCCGCGTCGCGCAGGGCGACGCCTTCGACCTGCCGTTCGAGGCGGCGTCCGTCGACGTCGTCGTCTGCGTCCGGGTCCTCCACCACTTCGCCGACCCGCGGCCCGCCCTCGCCGAGTTCGCCCGCGTCCTGCGGCCTGGCGGCCTGCTCGTCCTGGAGCACGCCAACAAGCGCAACCTGAAGGCGATCGTGCGCTACCTGCTCCGCCGCCAGGCCTGGTCCCCGTTCGCGCCCGGTCCCGCGCCGTACCGCGAGGTCCATCTCGACCACGCCCCGGCCGACGTTCGCCGCTGGCTCCGCTCGGCGGGCTTCCGCATCGAGGCGACGCGGACTGCCTCGCTCCTGCGCTGGCGGCCGCTCAGCCGCCGGCTGCCGCTCGGGCTGCTGCTGGCGGTCGAGCGACCGCTGCAGGCCTGGCTCGCGCCGGCCACGGCGGGACCGTCGATGTTCCTCGCAGCGCGTCGCCGGAGCGGCCGATGACCGGCCCCGGGGGCGCCGGACCGAGCTCGGGGTCGGGATCGGCCCGAGGTCCCGGCGATCCGGGCTGGACGGCCATCCCCGGAGCGGTCGTCCAGGGTTCGCTCGTCCTGGGGCGCTACCGGCTCGAGCGGCTGCTCGGCAGCGGGGGCAGCGCCGACGTCTGGCTGGCCGTCGACCAGCGGCTCGGCCGGTCGGTCGCGATCAAGCTGCTCCACCCGCACCTCCTGCCCGACACCGCGTCCCGGGAGCGGTTCGAGGCCGAGGCACGATCCGTCGCCGGCCTCGCCCACCCCGGCATCGTCCGGGTCCACGACGTCGTCCTCCTCGACCGCCTCGCCGCGATCGTCTTCGAGTACGTGCCAGGGGAGTCGCTCGAGGCCCGCCTCCGGCGCGGCGACCGCCTGCCGCCCGAGGCGGCCGCGACGATCGCCGCCGAGCTGGCGGAGGCCCTGGCCGCCGCCCACGCCGCGGGCATCGTCCACCGTGACGTGAACCCGGCCAACGTGCTGCTCGACCCGGCGGGGCACGCCCACCTCGTCGACTTCGGGATCGCCCGCGCCCTCGACGACGCGCAGGCGCGGCTGACCCGACCCGGCGAGGTGATCGGGACGCTGCGGTCCATGGCGCCGGAGCAGCTCCGCGGCGGCTCCGTGGGTCCGGCGGCCGACGTGTACGGCCTGGGGACGGTGCTCTACGAGATGCTCGCCGGCCGGCCGCCGTACGAAGCGAGCAGCGCCGTCGCGCTGGCGGCCCAGCAGCGGGAGCCCCCGCCGCCGCTCGCCGGGACGCCGGCCGGCCTCGCTGCCCTGACCTTCCGGGCGCTCCGTCCGGACCCCGCCGAGCGCCCGGCCTCGGCCGCCGAGGTGGCCGCGTACCTGCGGGGCTGGGTCGCCGGGAACGCGCCGGCCGCATCGGTGGCCGATGTGGTCCTGCCGACCGCGCCCGCCGCCCCCGGCACCGTCGCGGATGCGGCCGGCCTCGCTCCGGCCGGCCTGGCGGCGGCCGGAGCCGGTACCCGATCCCCGGCGTCGCCGGACGCCGCGACGCTGGCGCATCGGCGAAGTCCCGATGCCTGGTCCGGCCGTCCGATCGCGGTCCTCGCGGCGCCAGCCGGCGCCGGAGCCCGGACCCTCGGCGTCGGCGCGTGGCGGCCCAGGGAGGTCCCGGTCCTGGCCGGGCTCCTCGTCGGCCTGCTGGCCCTCGCCGCGCTCATCGCGGCGCTGCTGCTGTTCAGCGGTGGCCGGGGCCTGCCGGGGTTCGCCGCCGCCAGCCCGAGTCCGACGCCGACCACGACGCCGACCCCTACACCCACCCCCACGCCCACACCCACGCCGACCCCGACACCGACACCGGCGCCCACCCCCACGCCGACGCCGGCCCCGACCCTGGTCATCACCGAGCCGGCGGATGGGAGCGTCGTCCACACCCGACGGATCGTCGTCCGTGGCACCGCGCCGCCGGGCTCGACCGTCGTCCAGGACGCGGGGCTGCTCTTCAACCCGCAGACCGTCGCGGACCAGCAGGGTCGCTGGTCGCTCCCGGTGACCCTGGATCGGGGCGACAACGTGCTGACCTTCCGGATCGACGACGATCACTCGACCGACCAGTCGATCACGGTGACCTACCAGTCGGGCGGCTGACCCGCGCGGGAGTCGGCGACCGAGTCGCCGGCTGAGATGGCGCCGCTCAGATCGACAGCAGGCGGTCGAAGAACGAGCGGTATCGGCGCAGGGCCTGGCGGAGGTCCTCGGTCGAGACCTCGCTGCCCTGGTTCCACTGCCCTTCGAGGCTCGAGCGCTCGCGGGCGAACCCGGAGGCCAGCTGCTGCATCACGTCGGCGACCAGGCCGTCCGCCTGCTCGACGGCGCGGCGCGGCTCGTCCACGAAGCCCGCCTGGACCGTCTCCCAGCGCCGCCGGAGCTCGTCGGCCTCCGGGCCGCCGAAGAGCGGGGTGGGCCGGCCGGCCTCGTCGTTCCGCGGCCGGGTCGCCGGCTCGGTCGCCGCCTGGGTCGCGGCCTGGGCGGTCGCCGACTGCCCGGTCGTCGGCACGCCGTCGCCGTGCGGAGCGCCGCTCCCGATCGGTGCGGTCGCGGCCGCTTCCTGGTGGCCCTGCGGATCGGACGCGCCCGCGTCCTCGACCCCAGACGCCGGCTGCACCGGCGTCTGGGGCTCCCGGCCTGCTGCCGCGATCGCCGCCGTCCCGCCGCCGGCCGTGCCCGCGCCGGCCGTCCCCGGCCCCCCGTCGTCGTACGAGGCAGGCTCGTCCACGACCGGTGCGTCGAGCACGTCGCGGATGGACTCCGGCTCCTTCATCGTGCTGCTCCCGTCGAGGGCATGCCCTGCCCTCGCTCGCCCTGCTCGACCGGCTGGCCGAGCAGCTCGTCGAACAGCGAGCGGTAGTGGACCATCCCCTGGCGGAGGTCCTCGGTGCTCGCCTGGCCGGCCGCCTGGCGCTGGGCGATGGCGTGAGCGGCGCGGTACTGCTCGACCACGGCCGGGTGGTCGACCGAGACGTCGGCCGCCCGCTGCTCGAAGTCGGCCATCGGGTAGCCGCGGGCTGCCATGACCTCGCCGACGAGCCGGTCCGCGTCGGCCAGCGCCACCCCGGGATCGTCCACGAAACGGGTCTGGACCGCCCGCCACCGCTCGGCGAAGCGGGCCCGGTCGTCCGGGCTCAGGTCGCGGATCCGGAGCTGCGACACGCGCTCCTGCCTGGCGGCGAGCTCCCGCTCGGCCGCGCCGCGGTCGTCGGTCTGGCTGACCGCGCGCTCGTACTCGGGCCCGAAGCGCTCCCGGAGCCGGTCGCTCCGCCGGCGCTGGGAGTACCACCAGGCCAAGGCCAGCACGACGATGACGATGACCGCCACCGCGATGGCGATGTACCTCAGGTGCACGTCTCGCTCCTTCTGCTGCGGACCGCCGTCCGCTCCGACCCCCTGCGGGACGCCGCCGCGGCGGGCCCCGTCGTTGGGCGGTCACTCCACCATGCCCGGCGTGTCGGCCCCTCCGCCGCCCGTGCCCGGCGCCTCCCAGCCGTCTCGCAGTCGCGGGCCGGCACCGGCGATCGCGCGGCCCGGCGGGCGTGCGGCGACCCTCGGCCTGCGCTCGACGCGGGCCGCGGCCGACGTCAGGGGGCGCCGAGCGCGGCCTCGTAGGCGTCGAGCATCGCCTCGATGCCGAGCCGGGGCAGTGCCCGGGCCCGGACGGCCCGCCGGTCGAGGAGGAGTGCGCGGCCGACGGCTTCGACGAGCGCCTCCTCGTCGTCGGGCTCGACCAGCAGGCCTCCGACGCCGTCCTCGACGACCTCCGGCAGCGCCCCGCGGCGGTAGCCGACGACGGGGCAGCCGACCAGCTGGGCCTCCGCCGCGACGAGCCCGAACGGCTCCTCCCACCCGATCGGCATCAGCACGACGGCCGCGCGGGCCATCAGGCGGGCCAGCGCCCGGCGTGAGACGGCCGGGCGCCACTCGAACGTCGACACGAGCGGCTCGACCTGCTCGCGCGCGTAGGCCGCGTCGTAGGCGGGGCCGACGACGAGTGGCCGTAGACCGGCGGCGCGGGCGACGCGGACCGCCGTCGCGGTGCCCTTCTCCGGGGAGACGCGGCCGGCGATGAGCGCCACGCGGTCCGGGGCGCGGCCGAGCGCAGCGTCCGCCGTGCGTGGCCCGAGCAGATCCGGGACGCCGTTCCGCAGCAGGCCGACCTCGCCGACCCCTGCCGCGAGCCAGGCGGTTCGGCTCGCCCCGGAGACAGCGGCGACAGGTCGCCGTGTGCGCCGGACCGCGGCCACGACCGCCGGGACGATCGGCGGCAGATGGAGCGTGTGGACGACGGGCAGGTCCTCGGTCAGCTCGATAGCCGGGGCATCGAAGGCATGCTGGCTCACCGCGTCGGGCGCCCGGTCCAGGACGTCTCGCACCAGCCGCTCGAAGGCGCGGGCCATGGCCAGGTCCACCTCGTCGTCGGGGGCAGTCGCGGGACGGCCGGGGACGACGAAGCCGCGACGCACGATCGCGTCGACCGGCACGGGCACCACCTCGAGGCCCGGCGCGCGCGATCCCGCCGCCCCGTGGAGCGTGACCTGGTGGCCGCGGCCGGCCAGGCCACGGGCCACGTCGAGCAGCACGGCATGGTTGCCGCGCGCGTCTGCGGAGCGGAGGGGCGCCACCAGCGGCGCGACGACCGCGATGCGCATCAGCGCTCCGGCGACACGCGGCCGTCACCCTCGGCGAGCAGGCGCCGGTAGACGGCCTCGTAGCGGACCGCCATCCGGTCCCGTCCGAACCGATCCAGGGCGCCGGCCCGGACTGCCGCCCGGTCGAGGCCCGCGACCGCGTCGACGAACCCGGCGAGCTCCGCGGGGTCGCGGCCGAGGAACCCGTCACGACCGTGGCGGACGATCTCCGGGAGCGCCCCCAGGGCGTGGGCGAGGACCGGTGTCCCGCACGCGAGCGACTCGACGGCGACGAGCCCGAACGGCTCCGGCCAGCGCACCGGCATGAGCGTCGCGTAGCTCGTGGCCAGGAGCCGGTCACGGTCGGCCGGTGCGAGCTCGCCCAGGAATTCGACGTCGGCCCGTCGCGCGGCCGGCAGGAAGACCGACTCGGCATACGACTGCTGGCTCGCCAGATCTCCGATGCGGGCGGCGACGCGGAGTCGTCGGCCGCTCGAACCGGCGATCTCGATCGCCTCGAGCGGCCCTTTCTGGCGATCGATCCGGCCGACGAAACAGAGGTCGTCGCCCGGGACGCGGCCGAACGGCATGGCGGCGAGGTCCAGGCCGTTCGGGACGACGGCGATCCAGTCGAGGCTCGGGGCCGCAGCGCGCTGCGCCTCGCTGAGGGCGACGAGCCGGCCGCGGCCGGGCCTGAACCGCGGATCGGACCCGTCCATCGGCTGGTGGATGGTGTGCACGAGGCGAGGACCGGGCGGGCCCGCCGGCAGCCGCGCCGCGAGCGCCAGGCCAGCCTGGTCGAGGTGGGCGTGGACGACATCGAAGCGGCCCGGGATGGCCGCGGCGGCGACGACCTCGACCGTGCGGGCGAGCACCACGTCGCGATCCTCGTCGCTGCCGGTATCCCAGAGCGCCACCGGCTCGGTGGGGACGAGCTCCGCGGGCGTCGTGGAATCGCCGCTCGCGAAGACCGTGACCTGATGGCCGCGCCCGAGCAGGGCGGCGGCGAGCTCCGCCACGACGCGCTCGGTCCCCCCGTACCGCAGCGGCGGGACGGCGATGAACGGGGGCGCGACCAGCGCGACCCGGAGAGGCGGCGGATCCGGCACGCCTCCATCGTCGCCGGCGCTGCCCGCCGGGGGAAGCCCCGTCCCGCGTTGCGGCGGGGTGTCCCGAACGCGGCACGGCCCCGCCTTCGCGGCGGGGCCGTGCCTGGTGCGGGTCGCCGCGCGGGCGGCGCCGGGTCCTAGACCGAGTTGCCGACGGTGCTGAGGATCTGGCTGATCTGGCCGCCGAGGAAGATGAGGGCGACGATGGCGATGATCGCGATGAGGGCGAGGATCAGCGCGTACTCGGCAAGACCCTGGCCCTCCTCCCGGCGCAGGCCGGCGAGCAGGGCGACGATGGGTGACATGGATGAGACCTCCACCTGTGACGGACGCCGACTCCCCGCGGCCACGCCCACCGGGCGGGTCTGGGCTCCCGCCGCGCCGCTCGAACCTACTGTGCGCCGGCCGTTGCCGGAGCGCAAGGGTACGGCGGTCCTCCCCGGCCCATCGCGGTGCCCGTAGGCGCCGCTGGGACCATCGGGCAGGGTCCGCCGACGGACGTACCGAGCCGGACTGCCGTCGGCGCGGCCGGCTCGCTCGAGTCAGGCGTACTTCGGCGGCAGGACGCTGTCGTCGACGATCTTGACCGCGTCGGCGGGCAGCAGCCGGCCGCGACCCTCCCCGTCGACCACGAGGTAGTGCGGCGTGACGGTGGAGTCGGCCTCGACGCCCTCGACGAGCGCGACCGCGATCACCTGCACGTGACGCGACCGACCATCGGGACCGGGCTGGGCGAGGATCGCATTGAGCGCGGCGGGAAAGGTCGCGATGGTCGGCATGGCCTCCGCTCCGGATCGGGTCGTCGCGGCCGGGGTCGCCGGGACGAGGCCGCTGCGGGTGCGGCACGGGGGCACGAGCCGCTCCGCGGAGCCTAGCATGAGCGGCCGACGGCGCCGCGGTTCGCGCGCGGCCACGGTGCGGTCGCCGCCGCGTCGGAGCATCGTGAGGGCAGCCGACCAGAGGAGGTGCGCCATGCACGTCACCCTCGTCCACGTCCACGTCCGGCCGGAGCACCTCGACGAGTTCCTGGCCGCGACCCTCCAGAACGCGGCCGCGTCCGCGCAGGAACCGGGCAACCTCCGCTTCGACGTCCTACAGTCAGCGGACGATCCGACACGCCTCGTCCTCGTCGAGGCGTACACGGACGAGGCCGCGGCCGCGGCCCACAAGTCGACGGACCACTACCTCCGCTGGCGGGAGACGGTCGCGGACTGGATGGTCGAGCCGCGTCAGGGCGTGCCGTACCGGGGGCTGTTCCTGGCCGGGGAGCCCCGATGAGCGTGGGGCCTGGCGAGGGCGACGCCGCTGCGACCGCCGTGGTCCGACCCTTCGTCGTCGGGCGGACGCCCCATCTCGAGTTCGGCGCCGGCCGCCTGGAGCGCCTGCCGGCGATCCTGGCCTCGTACGGGGAGCGGGTCCTGCTCGTCACGGGCGCGGCGTCGTTCCGCCGCTCGCCGAGCTGGCCGTGGCTGCTGGACGAGCTCGACAGACGGGCGATGGCCCACGACGACCTGGCCGTCTCCGGCGAACCCTCGCCCGACCTCGTCGACGAGGCCGTGGGCCGCATCCGGGATCGCCCGCCCGACGTCGTCGTCGGGATCGGCGGCGGCAGCGTACTCGACGCGGCGAAGGCGGTCGCCGGCCTCCTGCTGACCGGCCGCTCGGTGCGGGACCACCTGGAGGGCGTCGGGCCGCAGCTCCCCTATGAGGGGCCGGCCGTCCCCTTCGTCGCCGTGCCGACCACGGCCGGGACCGGCAGCGAGGCGACGCGCAACGCCGTCCTCAGCGAGCCCGGGCCGGGCGGGTTCAAGAAGTCGTTCCGCGACGAGCGGCTCGTCGCCCAGGTCGCGATCGTCGATCCGGACCTGCTGCGCGGCTGTCCGCCGCGGCTGATCGCGACCGACGGCCTCGACGCGCTGACACAACTCCTCGAGTCGTACGTCTCGACGGGCGCGAGCCCGTTCACCGACGCGCTTGCCCGCGCAGGACTGGCGGCCGCGCGCGACGGCCTCCTGCCGTGGCATCGGGCGGCGAGGGCCGCTGGGGCGGCTGGCGCGGACAGCGACGCAGGCGGCCGGACGGGCGCAGCCGCGTCGGCCGCGGCCCGCGCGGCGATGGCCTGGGCCGCCTATCTCGGCGGCGTCTGCCTCGCCCAGGCCGGCCTCGGTGCCGTGCACGGCCTGGCCTCGCCCCTCGGCGCCCGCTTCCCCATCCCCCACGGCGCGGCCTGCGGGGCGACGCTCGTCGCTGCCACGGCGGCCAACCTCGCGGCGCTCGCCGCCCGCGACCCCGACGGGCCGGCCCTCCGCCGCTACGCCGAGGCTGGCCGGATGCTGGCGGCTGACGACGACCTCCCGGACAGCGCCGCGCGGACCGGCCTCCTCGACCTCCTGACCGCCTGGACCGCCGAGCTCGACCTGGCCCGCCTCGCCGACTTCGGCGTCGGTCCCGGAGACGTGGCGGCGCTCGTCGCCGAGTCTCGCGGCAGCAGCATGCGGACGAACCCCATCGTGCTGACGGACGACGAGGTCGCGGCCGTCGTCCGGGCGAGCCTCTGACCCCGCCGAGCGGCGAGCGGCGCCGCGCCGGTACCATCGCCGCGGGGCCGGCGAGGGGCCGGGCGACGAGGCAGGAGGACGCGATGGACCGGCTCCGCGGGCGCGCCTGCCTCGTGACCGGCTCGACGGGCATGGCCGCGGCCGCGGCCGAGCTGTTCGCCGCCGAGGGCGCGGCCGTCTTCGTCACCTCGCGCACCGCCGACCATTGCCGCGGCCTGGCCGAGCGGCTCGGCACTTCCGGCGGGCGAGTCGAGTGGTGCGCCGCCGAGCTGACCGAGCCCGAGCAGGTCGAGGCTGCCGTCGCCGCCTGCGTCGCCGCCTTCGGCCGCATCGACGGCCTCTTCTCGGTGGCCGGGGGGAGCGGCCGCCGCTTCGGCGACGGTCCGGCCCACGCCCTGACGCCGGAGGGCTGGGAGGCGACGTTCGCCCTCAACGCCAGGACGCAGGCGCTCGTCGCCGGGGCCGTGGCCCGGGCGATGCTCGCCCAGCCGCCGCTCGAGGGAGCCGGCCGCGGCTCCATCCTCCTCATGTCGAGCGTCCTCGCCTTCCGGCCCGTGCCCGCCCTCTTCGCGACCCATGCCTATGCCGCGGCGAAGGGCGCGGTCGCCGCGCTGGCCCGTTCGATGGCCGCCTCCTACGCGCCGCAGGGCATCCGGGTCAACGCCGTCGCCCCGTCGCTCGTCGCGACGCCGATGAGCGAGCGCGCGGCGAACGATCCGACGACGGCGGCGTACGCCGTTCGGAAGCAGCCGCTCGCCGGCGGGTTCCTCGATCCCCGCGACGTCGCCGAGGCCGCCCTCTTCCTCCTCTCCGACGCCTCGCGGATGGTGACCGGCCAGCTGCTCACCGTGGACGGCGGCTGGTCGGTGACGGAGGCGGGCGCGTGATGGGCGGCGGCGAGCGCGCCTTCGCCCGCTGGCCGATGCTGGCCTCGGCCGATGTGGTCGTGGTGGGCGGCGGCTCGGCCGGCTGCGCGGCCGCCATCGGCGCGCGGCGGGCGGGCGCCTCGGTCCTCCTGGTCGAGCTCGGGCCCTTCCTGGGCGGCACCGGCGCCGCCGTGCTGGACACGTTCTACGGCTTCTACACCCCCGGCGATCGGCCCCGGAAGGTGGTCGGCGGCATCGCCGACGAGGTCGTCGCCGCGCTCCGCGAGCTCGGGCCCGTCGTCGAGCGCCCGAACACGTACGGCGCCGGGCTGGGCGTCACCTATCACCCGGACCACCTGAAGGTCGCCTGGGAGGGGCTCGTCCGGGAAGCGGGAGTGACGGTCCTGCTGCACGCCTTCGTCCAGGACGCCGCGGTCCGCGACGGCCGCGTCGCCGAGGTGCTCGTGGCGACGAAGGCCGGGCTGGGCCGCGTCGGCGGGCGCGTCTTCGTCGACGCCTCGGGCGACGCCGACCTGAGCGCCTTCGCGGGCTTCGGCTACGAGCAGGCAGGCGAGCTCGAGCCCGCCCAGACGCTGACGACGACGTTCCGGATGGCGAACGTGGACGTCGGTCAGCGGCGGACGATCGGCAAGGCGGAGCTGCACGCCCTGATGGAGGCGGCCGCGGCCTCCGGGGCGTACGACCTGCCCCGCCGCGAGGGGAGCGATCACGTCACCCCCGTCGAGGGCGTGATGGCGACGGTCATGACCCGGCTCGACTCGTACCGTCGCGAGGCCGACGGGCGGCTGGTGAACGCCACCGATCCCTGGCTGCTGAGCGAGGCCGAGATGGCGGGCCGACGGCAGGCCCTGGAGTACGTCCGCTTCCTCGTCGAGCGGGTGCCCGGCTACGAAGCCGCCGCCCTGGCGGCCCTGGGAACCAGGATCGGCGTCCGCGAGACGCGGCGCGTCCACGGCGACTACCGCCTGACCCGCGAAGACGTCCTGGCCGCCCGCCGCTTCGACGACGAGGTGGGCCTCTGCGGCGCCCCGATCGAGGACCACCACGCGGGCTCGGGCACGACCTGGCAGTACCTGCCCGAGGGCGAGGTGGTCGGCATCCCCTACCGGACGCTGCTCGTCCGCGACGCGGCCAACGTGCTCGTCGCGGGGCGCTGCTTCTCGGCGACCCACGACGCCCACGCCAGCGTCCGCTCGATGGCCCAGTGCATGGCGATGGGCCAGGCGGCGGGGACGGCGGCCGCGATCGCGTGCGCCACGGGCGACCTCGACGCGGACCCGCGGGCGGTCCCGGCTGCGGCCCTCCGAGCCCGCCTCCGCGACGGCGGGGCGATCCTCGAGGTGTCGGGCGAGGCGCCCGGGTGGCCAGGCGGCGCGGGATGAGCTTCGTCCGGACCGTCCTCGGCGACATCGACCCGGCCGACCTCGGGCCGACGGACGCCCACGCCCACCTCGTCATCGCCGGCGGCAAGCCCGTCGAGCTCGAGCCCGACTTCCTGCTGGCCGATCTCGAGCGGGCCCTGGCCGAGCTCGCCGAGGCGAAGGGGGCCGGGCTGCGCGCCGTCGTCGACGCGATGCCGTGCGACGCCGGCCGCGACGTCCGCCTCCTGGCCGAGTTGAGCCGCCGCTCCGGCGTCCACGTCGTCGCCCCGACCGGCCTCCACCGCGCCCGCTACTACGACGACCGCCACTGGAGCCTCAGCGCGTCGGAGGAGGAGCTGGCCGATCTCTTCGTCGCGGACATCGAGGTCGGCATCGACGAGCGCGACTACAACGGGCCGCTCGTCCGGCGCGCCCCACACCGGGCGGGTGTCATCAAGGTCGCGGGCTCGCTGGGGCGGCTGACGGATCTGGAGCGGCGGATCTTCGCCGCCGCCGCGGCGGCCCAGCGGCGGACGGGCTGCCCGATCCTCACCCACTGCCAGGACGGGACGGCCGGCCTCGAGCAGCTCCGGGTCCTCGCCGACGGCGGCGCCGACCTCCGGCACGTCGTCCTGAGCCACACCGACAAGATCGTCGACCGCGGCTACCACCGCGAGCTACTCTCCACGAGCGCCGCCGTCGAGTACGACCAGGGCTTCCGCTGGCCCGCGGGCGCGGAGAACGGGACCGTGACGCTGCTCCGCTGGATGGTCGAGGACGGCTTCGGCGAGCGCCTGATGCTCGGCACGGACGCGGCGCGCCAGGGCTACTGGCACGCCTACGGCGGCGAGCCCGGCCTCGTCTTCCTCGTCGGGCCGTTCGCGGCGACGCTTGCCGCGGCGGGCATCGGGCCGGCCGAGCGGGAGGCGCTGCTCGTCGCGAACCCGGCCCGCATCTACGCCTTCGGCGCGGTGGCGTCGTGACCCGGACGCCCGCCGCGGACGGCGCCCGGCTCGCCCCCGCCGTCGCCCCCCTCGCCCGGGACGAGCGCGACCCGCAACGGCCGCTCCGGCTCCGCTGCATCGGCTGCGAGATCCTGGCCCGGCCGCTCTACCTCTGCGCCGCCCGGTCGCGCCACGTCGTGGACGTCGCGTTCCTGCGGCGGGGGCTGCACGACACCCCGGCCGTCCTGCGGGAGCGCCTCCAGGCCGAGATCTACGCGGCCGCGTCGGCCGACCCACCGTACGACGCGGTCGTCCTGGCCTACGGCCTGTGCGGCGGCGCGACGGCCGGCATCCGGGCAGGGGGCATCCCGCTCGTCGTCCCCCGCGCGCACGACTGCATCACCCTCTTCCTCGGCAGCCGGGAGCGCTACCAGCGCGAGTTCGACGCGCATCCGGGGACGTACTGGTACGCGGCGGACTACGTCGAGCGGTCGGAGCCGGGCGGCGGCGCCGGGGCGACCGGTCTGCTCGGCATCGGCGCGAGCACGGACGAGCAGCTCCAGGCCGCCTACGCCGAGTACGTCGAGCGGTTCGGCCGGGACAACGCCGACTACCTCATGGAGGCGATGGGGGCCTGGCGGGCGCACTACGAGCGGGCGGCGTTCATCGACATGGGCGTCGGCGACGACCGGGACGTCGAGCGCCGGGCGCGGGCCGAGGCCGAGCGACGGGGCTGGGCGTTCGAACGGCTGGCGGGCGAGCTCGTCCTGCTGCGCCGCCTGCTGGACGGGGACTGGGCCGACGACTTCCTGGTCCTGCAGCCGGGCCACGGCCTGGCGATGACCTACGACGAGGGGATCGTCCGCTCGGTCGAGCCCTGACCGCGCCGCGCCCCCAGGGCGCGCCGGTCGGGCCGGGGCGTCAGCGGCGGCCGACGGGCGAGGCGGCGAGCTCGCGAGCGATCCCCCGCGCCCAGTCCTCGATGGCCGCCCAGTCGCGGTAGTCGCCGGCTGGGATGAGGGTCCGGGTCACCAGCCGCTCGACGAAGGGCAGGTCCCCGATGGCCGGGTTGGCCCGGTCGAGGGCCCCGGCGAAGACACGGTGGCCGCGTGCCCGGACCGCGCGCTGGAAGCCGGCGACGCCCGTCGGATCGATCGGCTCGTGGCTGACGGCGAGGTTCCCGACGGGGCCGCTGCTGAACAGCCAGACGGGCCGGACCCGCAGCGCGTCGGCGTTGCGCTGGACGAAGTCGCGCGCCTCACGGGCCCATTCGCCGCCGTACACGCCGCTGCCCACCACGACCGCGTCCCAGCCCGCCACGTCCGCCTCGTCGCCGGCAGGCGCCGCCGTCGCGGTCAGGCCCTCGCTGCGGATCGTCGCCGCGATCCGCTCGGCGATCTCGCGCGTCGAGCCGAGTCGGCTGCCGTAGACCACGAGGACGCGCATCGCCACCTCTCCTGCCCCTCCGCCTGCCGGGCGCGGCCGCCTGTCGGGCGCAGCCGCCGGCGCGCATCGTGGCCGCGGCGCGGCCCGGGCCGCCAGTGCCGGCCGGCCCTACGGAGCGAGGAGCTGGCGGGCGAGGGCCGCGGCCGAGCCCGCGTCGGGGGCGTAGCCGTCGGCGCCGATCCGGTCGGCGAAGTCCTGGGTCACCGGCGCACCGCCGACGACGACGCGGAGGCCGGGCAACCCTGCCTCGCGGAGGGCGGCCACGACGTCGCCCATCCCGACCATCGTCGTCGTCAGGAGCGCGCTGATGCCGACGAGGTCGGCGCCGTGCTCCCGTGCCGCCGCCACGAACCGCTCCGCCGGGACGTTCGTGCCGAGGTCCACCACGGCGATGTCGGCGCCCTTCCACATCATCGCCACGAGGTTCTTGCCGATGTCGTGGAGGTCGCCCTTGATCGTCCCGATCACCGCCGTGTAGCGCGGCCGGATGCCCGCCCCGACGAGGACCGGCTCGAGGACGGCGGTCGCCTCCTTCATCGCCCGGGCGCTGATGAGCATCTCGGGGACGTAGATCTCGCCGCGCTGGAAGCGGCCGCCGACGGCGTCCATGGCCTCGGTCATGGCGGCCAGGATGGCTCGCGGGTCGAGGCCCTCGGCGATGGCCTCCCCGGTGACGCGGACGGCGGTCGCCCGGTCGCCCGACTCGATGGCGGCGGTGAGGGCAGGCAGGTCGGCCATGGTCGCTCCGTGCTCGCGGTGGTGGGCCCGGACTCACGCGGGGCTCGGTTCCAGCTCCCCCGCCCGGAAGGCTGCCAGGTAGGCCAGCCCGTACGGGTCTCGGCCCTCCAGCAGGTCGGCGGCCAGTTGCCAGGCCCGCGAGTCGCGGTCCATCCCGAAGACGCGGGCCGGGTCGCTGGCGACCGGATCGATGATGCCCGAATCGGCGCCGGCGTCCACGGCCAGGGCGAGGAAGACGTCGTTGAGCAGCCGCCGGCCCGGCAGGCCGAAGCTGACGTTGCTGAACCCACCGGTCAGGTGGAGCGACGGGCCGAAGGCGTCGCGCAGGGCGCGGACGGCCTCGAGGTAGTGGCCGCCGACCTCAGGGTCGACGCCGACGGGCAGCACGAGGGCGTCGAGGTGGAGCCGGTCGAGGGCGAGTCCGGCGCCGAGGGCGCCCTCGACGATGCGCCGGCCGTTGGCCACGCGCTCGTCGACGCCGCTCGGCATGCCACCCGCGCCCGCTGCGCTCAGCACCACGGGGCAGTCGTTCGAGGCGGCCAGCTCGAGCACCTCTGGCCGCTCGAGCGAGGCCGAATTGAGGAGCGGTGCGCCGTGCGGCCGGGTCGAGGCGGCCAGGCCCGCCGCGATCGTCGCCGCGCTCGACGAATCGAGGGCGACGGGGACGCCGGCGACGGTCTCGACGACCCCGACGAGCCAGGCCATCGCCGCCCGCTGGCCGCCGGGATCGGCGGTGACCTCATCGACGTTCAGGTCGAGGTAGTCCGCGCCGGCGGCCTCCTGACGCAGGGCGAGCGCGGAGAGGTACGCGAGCCCGGCCGCCGCGTCGTCGCGGGCGGTCCCCGTCGCCGCCAGGATGGCGGCCTTGACCTGCTTGACCCGTGAGCCGTCCGCGCCGTCGAAGGCCGCCTCGGGGATCGGCAGCAGGCGCTCGACGGCCGCCTCGTCGCTGAAGCGGAGCGCCTCTCGGCCGTCCGCCGTCCGGGCCACGTGCCGGCCGCCCCGCAGGACGATGCGGGTCGCGTGGATGTCCTCGCCGATGACCGTCAGCTTCGTCCCGCGCTCGGTGCGCCACATCGTCGTCAGCCCTCCCTCGTGGTCCGGGCGGCCGTCGCCGGCCCCTCCGTCCTCGCCTCGCCCGTCGCTCCCCCCGAGCCGCGCAGGGCGCGCGCGGCGAAGTGGTCCCTGTGCAGGAACGTGTTGGCCCAGCTGCTCGTCCGCCGCAGGGCGTTGTCGACGACCACGGGCGGACGGTCCAGGAGCGCGGTCGCTTCCCCGGCGGCCGCCAGCCGGTCGTAGGCCAGGGCCCAGATGCAGTCCCGCTCCGCTGCCTCGCAGCGTCCGTCGTGCGACCCGCCGCACGGCCCGTTGCGCTGGTTCTTGGCGCAGCGGCTCTCCGGGCAGAGGTAGGCCACGTCCGGCAGCGAGCAGTCGCCGCAGTCCCGGCAGTCGTACAGGGCGAGCTTCGCCGCCTGCTCGAGGGCGTGCAGCGGCCTGCCGAGCCCGGCCCGCTCGACGGCGCCATAGAGCGCGGTCCCCAGCGGGAAGCCTGGCCCGGCCGGGTCGAAGACCAGCCGGTGGACGAGCCGGTCGCGGCGGTACCCCAGCGCCAGGCGACGGCGGTCGCCGCGACCGCGGATCGCCGAGTACCAGGCCGGGTCGAGCTCGTCGCTCGCCAGTCCCGTCGCCGGGTCCGTGGCGAAGAGGCGGAAGGCGCCGGGCTCCGGGAAGCTGACCTCCGCCGCCAGCGAGCGCCAGTCGTCGGGGCCGAGAACAGCCGCCAGGTCGAGGACGCGGGAGAGCTCGGCCGCGTCCCGGTGGCCCGAGACGTAGACGCCCCGGCAGCCGAGGCCGCGGGCGACGGCGACCTGCTTCGCCGCGAACTCCAGGAAGAACGCCCGGCCCCGGTCGGGGGCGGCCGCCTGCCGCTCGACGAGCGCGAGCAGGTCGTCGCTCACGACGCAGCCCGGGATCGCCCCGGCGTGGAAGCGGCGGGCGACCCCGCGGTTGAGGATGTAGACGTTGGCCAGGACCGGCAGGCCGGCCAACTCCGGGGCGACGGCCGCGCGCCGGCGGAGCCAGCGTCCGAGCTCGTCGAGCGACCGCGCGTCGTAGCCGACCTGGGTCACGGCGTAGGCGGCGCCGGTCCGCGCCTTGAGCTCGAGCTTGAGGAGCTGCGGCACGAGCTCGCGCTCCTGCCGCTTGTACGGGTTGACGGCCACCCCGCAGCTGAACCCGCCGAGCTCGCGGTAGAGGGCCAGCAGTGCGACGGAGTCGAGGTCGAAGACCGGCCGCGAGAGCCCGCCGTAGCCCTCGACCGGGAAGTCGCCGCTCACGGCCAGGACGTCGGCGAGGCCGGCGGCCCGCAGCTCCCAGCCCAGGCTCTGCAGCGCGTTCCGGCTGCGGTCCCGGCAGGCGACATGCACCACGCTCGGGATGCCCTGCCCGGCGAAGCGGGCCGCCAGGACCTGCGGCGGCAGCATCGGGTGGCCGCCGGCGTTGTCGGTCACGCTCAGCGCGCTGACCCGCGCATCGGCCGCGACTTCGGCGGCGCAGGCGAGGACGGGCCCCCCGCCCGGGTCGTCGAGCGGGCCGCGCCAGGGGACGACCTCGACGAGGGTCAGCCAGGCGGCCGGGTCGGCCAGACGCTCGGCCAGGCGGGGGCGCGAGGCCGGCGGGACGCTCATGACGCCTCCCGGGCCTGACGCCCCTCGGGCTCCCAGAGCGGCTCCAGGCGCAGCCCGTCCACGAAGACCTCGAAGTAGTCGGGCTCGGCCTCCAGCTCGACGTGCTCGACGCGGCGGAGGATCGCCGTCAGCTCGGCCCGCCGGCTCGTCGAGAGGAGGAGGCGGCGGGCGCCGCGGACCGAGGCGTTGCCGACGCGGCGGACCCGCTCGAGGGGCACGGGCGGCAGCAGGCCGATCGCGATCGCCCGCACCGGGTCCAGCGAGTTGGCGAAGGCGCCGGCGAGGAAGACCCGGTCGAGGTCGGCCGGGGCCAGGCCGAGGCGGCGGAGGAGGATCCGCTGGCCCGAGGCGTTGGCCGCCTTGGCCTGGGCGAGGTGGCCGAGGTCGCCGCCGGAGAGGTCGATCCCCCGGTCGGGCAGGACGGGCATGGTCGGCCGACCGCCGGCGACCGTCGAGACGTCGCTCAGGAGGCCGGCTCGCCGGCCCTCGGCCAGCAGGTCGACCAGGCCCGAGCCGCAGATCCCCTCGGGCGCGGCGCCGCCGATCGTCCGGACCTCGAAGCGGCCATCCCGCCAGGTCGCCGCCTCGATGGCTCCGTCGGCGCCCGCCATCCCGTGTCGGACCCCGCCGCCCTCGAAGGCCGGACCGGCCGGGCATGAGGCGGCCAGCAGGCGACCGCGGGCGCCGAGCACGACCTCGGTGTTCGTCCCGATGTCGACGAGGAGCGAGACGCCGGGCTGGGCCGCGAAGTCGGTCGCGACGAGGTCCGCGGCCGTGTCCGCGCCGACATGGCTGGCGACGAGGGGCGCGGCCCAGACGCGGCCGCGGGGATGGATGAGGATGCCGAGCTCGTGGGCCAGCCGCGTGACTGCCGTGCCGGCAACGCTGCCCGCCCGTGCCGACTCCTCCGTCACGGAGCGGTACGGGTAGCGGCCGATCGGCCCGACGTCCAGGCCGAGGAACAGGTCGCGCATCGTCGGGTTGCCGACGACCACGAGCTCGTACACCTCGTGGCGGTCCAGGCCGAGCGCCCGGTAGGCCTCCTGCAGCTCGTGGTTGAGGGCTCGCCGCAGCGCGCGGCGCAGCTCCCCGGGGTGGTCGGCGTCGTACGAGATCCGGCTCAGGACGTCGCTGCCGCCGAACCGCTGGGGGTTCTCGAAGGCCGCGGCGCGCAGCGTCCGGCCGGTCTCGAGGTCGACGAGCTCGAGGACGACGGACGTCGTCCCGAGGTCCAGGGCGGCCCCGACGAGGCGGCCGCGGACCGCGTCCAGCCACTCCCCCTCGTAGCGCACAGCGTCGCCGTCGCGGCGGACCGCCGGGTCGAGCGGGCCCGTCGGCGGCTCGTCCTCGGCCGCGCCCAGGATCCGCAGCCGTCGCCGCAGGACGCTGAAGGCGACGTCGCGGTCCGCCCGCGTCACGGTCGCCTGGCAGGCCAGGCGGAAGCCCGCGGGCAGGAACGACTCGGCGGGCGTGCGCGGCGACAGCGAGGCCTCGCCCTCTTCGACCGAGACCACGCACTCGTGGCAGCGGCCGCTCCGCCGGCAGGAGGTCGGGACGGCGACGGCGAGCGCGTCCGCCTCGTCGAAGAGCGAGCGGCCCACGGCCAGTGGCCGGCGCGCTCCCTCGTGGACGATGTCCGGCACGGCAGTCCAGCTCAGCCCTGACAGGCGCGTCGGCCGTCCGCGATCCGCCGCGGCGGACGCGGCAGCAGGGGACGCGGGCGGCGGCCGGCGAGCATGGCGAGAGGATGGCGGCCCGCCGGGCCGGCCGTGAGGGGCCGGCTGGCCCGATTCGCGGGGGCGGAACGGCGGACCGTCCCCCGGCGCGACGGACGCGGCATCCTCGCTATGCTCACGGACGAGCCGCGACGTCGGGCGTCGCGCAGCGGACGACGGGGCGGGTCAGCGGGAGGAGACGCGCGTGGCAGGTCCAGGGGAGCGGTTCTGGAACCTGCTCGCGGCCGGCGAGCCCCTCGTCGCCGACGGCCCGATGGGCACGCGCCTGGCCGAGCTCGGGCTCGCCCCCGGCGAGCCGCCCGAGGCCTGGCTGCTCGAACCGGCGCGCCACGCCGCGATCCGCGCGGTCCATCGCTCGTACCTCGAGGCCGGGGCCCGCATCCTGCTGACCGACACGTTCGGTGGCCACCCGGTCCGACTCGCCCGGCATGGGCTGGCCGACGGCGCCGCCGCCATCGACCGACGCGCCGTCGACCTCGCCCGGGCGGAGGCCGGGGACCGCGCGGTCGTGGCGGGCTCGATGGGCCCGACCGGGGAGTTCCTCGAGCCGCTGGGGACACTGTCCGCGGCGACGGCCCGGGCCGGCTACGCCGAACAGGCGGCGGCGCTCGCCAACGGCGGCGTCGACGTCCTGTGGATCGAGACGATGAGCGACATGGCCGAGGTCCGGGCCGCGGTGGAGGGTGCCCGCGAGGTGGCCCCTGACCTGCCGATCGTCGTGACCCTCACCTTCAACGCCGGCGGGGCGACGATGATGGGGACGCGGCCGGCCGAGGCGGCCGACGCACTCGCCGAGCTCGGCGTCGCCGCAGCGGGGGCGAACTGCGGCACCGGAAGCGCCGAGGTGGAGGCCGCGGTCGCGGCGATGCACGCGGCGCGCCCCGACCTGGTCCTCGTCGGCAAGCCGAACGCCGGGCTGCCGCGGCTCGAGGGCGGCCGGACGGTCTACGAGGAGCTGCCCGAGACGATGGGTGCGGGGGCGGCGCGCATCCTCGCGGCGGGCGCGCGGATCGTCGGCGCCTGCTGTGGCGGGACGCCGGACCATGTCCGGGCCATCGCGGACGCGGCCGAGGCGGCGCGCGTCGGTCGCTGATCGCCTGCGACGCCGAGGATCGAGCGTCGCACTGGGCCGGTGGCGCGGTGCTCAGCCGGCCGCGGCGGGACGCGCCCCGAGGAAGGCCTCGAGCGAGCCGGCCTCGCGGCCGAGCTCGAGGCGGACCGTCCAGGTCAGCCGGCCGCGCGGCGGGAGCTCGACGGCCTCGCCGCGCGCGATCGCGACGGTCAGGTCGTCGACGCCCGCCGTAGACGGCTCGATGCCGACCTGCGGGCTCGGCCGGTCCGGGGGCCAGCCGCCGTGGTCCAGCCACAACCCGACATACGGCGCCGCCGCGACATCCCACTCGAATCCGAGCCATGAGCCATCGGTCGTCTCGGCCGCGGCCCGCGAGGAGATAGCCGGCTTCCCGTAGAGCTTGAGCGCCTGGCGGGCCTCCGGCCCGCGCACCTCGTCGAGCCGCACGCTCTCCCCGTCGGTCGTCCGGGCGACCGGCCAGTCGACCGCCTCGTGGGCCCCCTCGAGGTCGAGTCCGACCTGGTGGTCGAGGCGCAGGCCGCCGTCCAGGCCGACGAGGTGGAGGCGGCTGCCCGGCCCGAGGGCGAGCAACGGGTGCATCGACCACAGCAGCGGCAGCGGCTGGAGACCGCGGTTCTGCAGCTCGTAGGCGGCGACGACGGCCGGCGCCTCCCCGGGGCCGCTCAACCGCAACCGTCGGCGCAGATGGAACGGCCAGCGGAGCCCGTCCCAGGCCGCGTCGAGCAGGCCGTCGCTGACATCCACCCGCGTCGGGCGTCCCCACAGGTCGCCGTGGTCGCGCAGCATGCCCCCGAAGACCGGGTCCGGACAGGGCGAGATGGTCGGTAGGCACTCGTCCCAGCCGTAGGCGACGGGACCGCCGAAGGCGGCGTCGGCATCGCCGGCCCAGGGTGGCGGCTCGCCGTGGGTCAGCCAATCACGGCCCGACTCGAGGTCGACCAGCGAGACGACCTTCGCGCCCAGCTCCGGGACGAGCTCGAGCCGGATCCGGTCATCGGCCAGCGCCACCGTCGCGTAGCGTCCGTGGGGAACGCCGGTCTCGATCGCCATCCGCCTTCATCCTCCTCGGCCTGCCGCAGCCAGGGACGTACGGCCGGCCGCCGGCACGATAGGCCGGGTCGGCTCGCCGCGCTGCCTCCGTCCCGGCCGCCGACCTCACAGCTGTCTGGCAGACGCTGACGCCGGGCGGCGCCGCGCCGCGTCCGCCTGGCCGCTGCAAGGGCAAGCCGGGGCCGCCGGCCGGGCTGCAAGGCGACTGCGACGCGGCTGACCGCTGCCGCTCCGGGCCCGTTCGGTCCGCTGCGGCATCATCCGGCCGGCGAGGGAGGAGGGACACGCATGTCATGAGGAGCCGATGGACGACCTCGCCGAACGCCGCACCGGTCAGCAACGCTGGGCCGTCACCGACCTCCCCGCCTTCCCCGGGCGCACGGTCCTGTCACGGCTGCAGCCGCTCGCCTGGCTCGTGGTCCCGGTCGCCATCGCCGTCGTCTCGCGCGGCTTCTCGGCCGCACTGGTCGAGTTGGCCACCCGCCACATCCGCGAGGTCGGACCGCTCCTGACGATCTACCGCAACCCGCTCGTCGCGTGGGACGGGCAGTGGTACCTGTCGATCGCGGCGAACGGCTACCACGCCCAGCCGCTCCAGCCCGGGCCGCTCGGGGGACACCACGACTTCGCCTTCTTCCCGGTCTGGCCGATGCTCATCCGGATCGCCTCGCTCGCCTGGCCCCGGGTCGACATCGTGGCGGTCGTCCTGGCCAACGTCCTGTTCATCGCCGCCGCGGTGGTCATCTGGCGCCTGTTCGAGGCGCGCTACGGCGCTCGCGTCGCGACCGGCGGCGTCGCCCTGCTGGCCTTCAGCCCGGCCGCCTACGTCTTCTCGATGGCCTACTCGGAGTCGGCGTTCCTGCTGCTCGCCGGCACCTACCTGGCCGCCCGCGCGTCCCCCGGGCGCCGCGTGCTGAGCGCCTGGCTGGCGATGCTCACCCGCATCGCCGGGGTCGGCGTGCTCGCCGCGGCCGCCGTGCGCGCGGTCGTGTCGCGAGGCGAGGAACGACGGACGGCCCTGACCGTCGTCGCCACGAGCCTCATCGCCTTCGCCGCGTGGTGGGTCGTCATCGCCCTCATCACGGGCGACCCGATGGGCTTCATGCGCGGCTCGCCGGCCTGGGTCAAGACGAGCGGCTACGGCAGCATCCTCGACGCCGTCCGCCGGCCGAACCCGGAGTCCGTCATCCAGCTCGGCTACCCCGCCCTGCTCCTGCTCGGCTCGCTCCTCGTCCTCCGGCGCGACGTGGAGCTGGGGGTCTACGCGCTGGCCGTGACGCTCCTCGGCGCGCTGCCGGGCGGGCTCATCCCGTCGATGCCGCGCTACGCGCTGCTGGCGTTCCCGGCCTTCGCCGCGATCTCGGAACGGCTCGGCCGCCGCGGGACGGTCGTCCTCGTCCTGGTCTTCGCGGTCGCCCAGTGGTTCTTCGTCGGTTGGGCGTTCACGGGGCGCCATCCGCTCGCGCCGTAGCTCGATCCCGGCCTCGTCCTACGAGGCGGACGCCGCCGTCCGCCGCGCGTTGGCCCGGCCCGCCGCAGCCTGCTCGGCCGCGACCGGCTCCGCGAAGGCGATCGAGCGGAACACCTCCAGCCTGGTCCCCGGCCAGCGCCAGGCGTCGCCCGCCAGGCCCGCCTTGGCGCATGCCGCGGCCAGGGTCCGAGGCCCGTCCCAGCCGAGTTCGCTGCCCACCCCCGGCAGGAGGAGGCCCCGCCGCGGGCCGCGCGTGACGATGACGCCATCGACCGCAGGATCGAAGGCCGCCGCGTCCGGCAACGGCTCGGGCCGATCCAGGATCGAGACGTGGAGCTCCACGGCGGCGAGCTCGGCGGCGTCCAGGGGCGGGAACCGCGGATCGCCGAGGGCGGCCGAGACCGCGGCAACGGCGACGGACCGCCAGACCGGCTGACTGTCGTCGAGCGTCCCGATGCAGCCGCGCAGCTCCCCGGCCTCGCGCAGCGTGACGAACGCCGCGGCGGCCTGGGCGAGGGTCGGGCGCGCGGCCGGCGGTTCGTCGGGCGGGGACGGCCCGAGGCCAAGCGCGGCGGCGATCGCCGCCCGGGCCAACGCGAGGAGGGCAGCCCCATCGTCGCGATCCAGCGGCAGCAACGTCGTCGGCCTCCCTTCGTCGCGCGCCGCTGGCGGGTGCGGCCTGCGAGCGCGTCGCAGGGTGCCCGCTGGCGGCCCTCGACGCCAGTGCGGAACGGCCCATTCGGGTCGCTGGGCGGCCGCCTCGCCGCGGCTACACTCGCCCGGATGGGCAGCCGCGTCAGCGCCGGGATCCTCCTCCACCGCCGCCGTGACGGCCGTGTCGAGGTCCTCCTAGGCCATCCCGGGGGGCCGCTGTTCGCGCGACGCGACGCGGGTCATTGGTCGATCCCGAAGGGGGAGGTCGAGCAGGACGAGGCGCTCGAGGCGGTCGCCCGGCGCGAGTTCGCCGAGGAGACGGGCGTCCCGGTCCCCGACGGGCCGCTCCTGCCGCTCGGGACGATCCGCCAGAAGGGCGGCAAGCTCGTCCACGGCTGGGCCGGGGAGGGCGACCTCGATCCAGCGCGGGCGCGGAGCAATACCTTCCTGATGGAGTGGCCGCCCGGCAGCGGCGCGCGCTGCGAGTTCCCCGAGCTCGACCGCGTCGCCTGGTTCGACCTCGACGAGGCCCGTCGGCGCCTCAAGGAGACGCAGCTGCCGTTCCTCGACCGGCTGGCGGCAGCGCTCGGCGCCCCGACCCCCACCGGCCACCGGGAGGTCGGGCCGGACGAACCTTGACAGGCGGGGCGGGGCCGGCCCATCGTCGCGAGCGTGGTCCTGCGGCGCGCCGCTCCCGGGGCGGACGGGGCCGCGGTCCAGCGTCCTCCGGCCGGGCAGGCCGGGACCGCGGTCGGGCGGGCGGTGCCGCGCTCCGACGGCCCGGCCAAGGTCACCGGACGCGCCCGCTACACCGACGACCTCGTCGTACCCGGCGCCTGGTACGGGGCGACGCTGCGCTCGACGGAGCCGCACGCTCGCCTCCTGGCCGTCGAGCGCGACCCCGACTTCGAGTGGTCCGCGGTCGTCGTCCTGACCGCCGCCGACGTCCCCGGCGACAACGTCGTCGAGCTCATGGCCGACGACCAGCCGGTCCTCGCCGCGGACGTCATCCGCCACGTCGCCGAACCGGTCGCCCTCGTCGCGGCGCCCGATCCCGGCCTCGCCCGTGCGGCGCTCCGCCACCTGCGCCTGCGGACCGAGCCGCTCCCCGCCGTCCTCGACCCGCTCGCGAGCGAGGTCGCCTTCGCCCGCTACGAGTTCGGCCGCGGCGATGTCGAGGCGGCGCTCGCGAGCGCGGACCTCGTCGTCGAGGCGAGCTATCGGACGGGGTATCAGGAGCAGCTCTACCTCGAGCCGCAGGCCATGCTGGCGGTCCCGGACACCGACGGCGGGGGCGCGACCGTCACCGGCTCGCTCCAGTGCACGTACTACGTCCACGCCGCCCTGGCCCGGGCCCTCGGCCTGCCGCGCGACCGCCTCGTCGTCGTCCAGGCCGAGACCGGGGGCGGGTTCGGCGGCAAGGAGGAGTTCCCCTCGGGCGTCGCCGTCCACGCCGCACTCCTTGCCCTGCGCTGCGGCCGCCCGGTCCGCCTCGTCTACGAGCGCCACGAGGACCTCGTCGCGACGACGAAGCGTCACCCGGCCTTCGTCCGCCACCGGACCGGCGTGACGCGCGACGGACGACTCGTCGCCCAGGACGTCGAGGTCGTGCTGGACGCCGGCGCCTACGAGACGCTCTCGCGGGTCGTCCTGTCCCGCGGCGCCATCCACGCCGCCGGGCCCTACCGCTGCCCGAACGTCCGGGTCCGGGCCCGGACCATGCGGACGAATACGCCGCCCAACGGAGCGATGCGCGGCTTCGGGGCGCCGCAGGTCGAGTTCGCAGCCGAGCTCCAGGTGGAGCGCGTCGCCGAGGCCCTCCGGCTCTCCCCCGCGGAGCTCCGCCGCCGGTGGGCGTACCGCGTCGGCGACGTCACCCCGACCGGCCAGGTCCTCCGCCAGAGCGTGGCCGCGGTCCCGGTCCTCGAGCGGGCCCTCGAGGCGTCCGCGTACGAGGCGGCGCGCGGCCGATCCGCTGCGAGCCGGGCGGCTCGCAAGGAGGTGACGGCCTCGCCCATCGCCCACGGCGTCGGCCTCGCCCTCGGCTGGCACGGCGCCGGGTTCACCGGCCGCGGCGAGGCGCGTCTTGCCAGTGTGGCCGGCGTGGCGCTGACCGCTGAGGGCGCGATCCACGTCCTGACCGCCTCGACCGAGATCGGCCAGGGCGCCCGGACCGTCCTGCCGCTGCTCGTCGCCGAGGCGCTCGGCCTGCCCTCGGGAGCGGTGACCATGCCGGCCCAGGACACGGCCCGCGTCCCTGACAGCGGCCCCACCGTGGCGTCCCGGACGACGATGGTCGTCGGCGGGCTGCTGGTCGTCGCGGCGCGGCGGCTGCGGGCCGAGGTCGAGGCGCGGACCGGGCAGCCGTTCGCCGCGTCGTACCGGGCCGACGCCGCGAGCCATGGGCCGACTCGCGTCGAGGAGCGCTTCGGCGGCTACCCGCACATCGAATGGGACGACGAGCGGCACGTCGGCGACGCCTACCCCTGTTTCAGCTGGGCCTGCGACGTGGCCGAGGTCGACGTCGACCTCGACACGGGCGCCGTCGAGGTGCGGCGCATGACGAGCGTGGCCGATGCAGGCCGCCTCGTGCACCCCCTGCTCGCCGCCGGCCAGGTGGAGGGCGGGACGCTGCAGGGCGTGGGCTGGGCGACGCTCGAGGAGCTGACCCGCGACGAGGGTCGGCTGCGGCAGGATCGCCTGGCGACGTATCTCGTGCCGACGGCGCTCGACGCCCCGCCGATCGAGACGCACTTCGTCGAGGAGCCGTTCGGGGACGCACCGCACGGGGCGAAGGGCCTCGGGGAGCTGCCGATGGACCTGGCCGCGCCGGCCGTCGTCGCCGCGATCCACGACGCGACCGGGGTCTGGGTCGATGAGCTCCCGGCGACGCCTGAGCGGGTCCTGGCTGCCCTCGAGGGAGCCCGCGTCGAAGCAGGGCGGGCGGCCCGATGACCGTCGCCGAGGCGCCGGCCGCCGTGGTCCGCTTCAGCGTCGACGGGCTGCCGGTGGAGTATCGCGGGCCAGGCGGCCGGCGGCTGCTCGACGTGCTCCGGGTGGACCTCGGCCTGACCGGCGCGAAGGAGGGCTGCGGCGAGGGCGAATGCGGGCTCTGCTCGGTCCTCCTCGACGGGCTGCTCGTGGACAGCTGCCTCGTGCCCATCGCCCAGGTCGACCGCCGGACGGTGCGGACGATCGAGGGCCTCCTCCGCGCCGAGCCGGCCGAACGCCTCGCGGCCCGGTCGATCTCCGGCGACGGACAGGTCGGGCTCGCGGCCGAGCCCGGGTCGGTCGAGCGGCTCGGTCGGCTGCAGGCCGCCTTCCTCGAGGCGGGCGCGGTCCAGTGCGGCTTCTGCACGCCGGCCATGGTGCTGGCCGGCCAGGCCTTCCTCGAAGCCCGGGCATCCCGCGGGGAGCGGACCGTGCCCGCCGAGGACGCGGTCCGCGAGGCCATCGCCGGGACGCTCTGCCGCTGCACCGGCTACGTCCGCATCGTCGAGGCGATCCGGGCCGCGGCACCGCTGTCGGCGGAGGCCGCCGTCCCGCCGGATCCGGCGGCGGCCGCGCTCCGGCCGCGACTCGTCGAGGCGGGCTCGGGTCGCCGGCCCGCGCCCCCCGTGCGCACGGCCGCGTCGCTCGACGAGGCGCTGGCGCTCGTCGCCGACGGCTGGCGGCCCCTCGCCGGCGGCACGGACCTGCTGGTGGCCCTCGCCGCCGACGCGACCGTCCCGGAGCCGCTCGTCGACCTGTCCCGGCTCGCCGAGCTGCGCGGCATCGGGCTCGAACGGGATGGGGCCGGCGGCGACATCCTGGTGATCGGCGCGCTGACGACCTACGCGGAGCTGCGCGGCTCGCCGCTCGTCGCGGAGCGCCTGCCGGCCCTGGCCGAGATGGCCGCGGCCGTCGGCGCGGTCCAGGTGCAGGCCCGGGGCACCATCGGCGGCAACGTCGCGACCGCCTCGCCGGCCGGCGACAGCCTGCCCGTCCTGCTGGCGACCGACGCCGAGCTCGTCCTCGTCGGCCCGAGCGGACAGCGCGTCGTCCCCGCGGCGTCGTTCTTCACGGCCTACCGTTGCACGGCGCTCGCCCCCGACGAGTTGCTCCTCCGTCTCCGCGTCCCGCTCCCGCCTGGGCGTCACGTCCGTTTCCGGAAGGTCGGGACGCGGCGAGCCCAGGCGATCTCGAAGGTCGTCCTGGCCCTCGCCTGGCGCGAGGAGGCGGGCCGCTGGCGGGACGTCCGGGTCGCCCTCGGCTCCGTCGCCCCGACGCCGCTCCGCGCGCCGCGGACGGAGGCGCTCCTGGACGGTCGCGGGCCGTCGCCCGAGGTGGCCGACCTCGCCGCGGCGACGGTCGTCGACGAGATCACGCCCATCGACGACGTCCGCTCGACGGCCGCCTATCGGCGCCTCGTCAGCGGCCGGATCCTGCGGCGGCTCATCCTCCACGCGTCCTGACGGTCGGAGGCCGCGACCGCCTCAGCGTCCCGCGGCCGCGGCTGCCCCGACCTCGTGCAGGGCGGGCCAGCGCAGGGCGTCGGGACGGCATCGCGTGACGCACAGCCCGCACACCGTGCAGCGCGCCTCGTCCAGGATCGCCGTCCGCTCCACGACATGGATCGCGTCGTAGACGCACGAGGTCTCGCACAGGCCGCAGCCGTTGCATCGTCCCGGGTCCACCACGGGGGCCGCGAGCGCGCCGGACGGCCAGGCGCGCCGCAGGGCGAGGCCCTGGATCTCCGCCACCGACCCGTACCCGTGCGCGTCGAGCCACGCCCCCAGCTCGGCGGCGATGCGGCCGAAGACCGCCGGCCCGCGGAGGATCGCCGCCGTGCAGACGCCGACGGCCGAGGCCCCCGCCATCAGCAGCTCGACCGCGTCGACGCCCCGGGAGACGCCGCCGACGCCGACGATCGGCAGCTCCACCGCGCGGGCGATGTCGAGGACGCAGCGGACGGCCAGCGGCTTGATGGCCGGGCCCGAGAGCCAGCCGTAGCCCCCCGGCCCGCCCAGGCGTGGCAGCCCCGTCTCGAGGTCGATGGCCAGACACGGGCCGAAGGAGTTGATGGCCACGATCCCGTCGGCGCCTGCGTCGCGGGCGAGCACCGCGGCGCGGGCCATGTCGCGGCCGAGCGGGCTCAGCTTCACCAGCACGGGCACGGTCAGGACGCGCTTGGCCGCGCGGATGGCATCGACCATCGGCGCGGGATCCTCGCCGACGTAGTGGGTCGAGAGCTCGACCGCGTCGGCGAACGGGCGGACGAGGGGGCCCAGGGCCGCGACGTCGGCCGGCGAGTAGCCGAGGCTCACCACGAGCGGCAGGCTCGTCGTCCGGGCCAGCGCGTACTCGCGCTCCAGCCAGCGTTCGACCGGCAGCTCCGACCACAGCTCGGCGTTCAGCATCCCGTGCGGCACCTCGGCCATGTTCGGTGCCGGGACCTCGGCCGGGCGGACCGAGACGGTCTTCGTCACGAGACCGCCGGCACCGCCCGCGGCACAGGCGACGAGTGCCGCCCCGTCGCGGCCCGGCGGCCCGGCCGCGGGCAGGATCGGGTTGCGGAAGCGGAGGCCGCAGACCTCGACGGACAGGTCAGCCATGGCCTCCCCTCGTGCCGACCGCCGCGCGTCGCGGGCGACCCTTCGCGGACGCCGGCTCGCGCCACGGCCCGGACCCCGGCTCGAACGGGTGGGGCGCGATCCGCTCGAGGCGCGCCCATAACCGCCCCGCCACGGCCCGTGCCTCCGCCGCCAGCGCCGCCTCTTCGAGCCGCGTCAGACGCCCGTCGCCCACCACCACCTCGCCAGCCACCAGCACGTCGCGCACGCGGCCGTTCGCCACGCCGAAGACCCAGTGGCCGCCGAGGCTCGCCGCGGAGAGCGGCGTGGGCGGGTCGTAGGCCAGGACGGCGAGGTCGGCGGGCGCGCCCGGCTCGAGGCGGCCGAGGGCGGGTTCGCCGAAGGCGCGACCCGCGAAGCGGGCACCCTCGGCGAGGCGGGCGAGCGTCCAGGCCGGCGAGACGGTCACGGCTTCCTCGCGGCGACGGAGGTAGGCCGCCCGCGACTCCTCGACCATGTCCGCCCCGATCCCGTCGGTCCCGAGGGCCACCGCCTCGCCGAGCAGGTCGAGCGGCGGTCGGCCCACGGCGTTGTGCATGTTCGAGCGTGCGTTGTGGGCGACCGTCGCGCCGGCGCCGCGGATGAGGGCGGCCTCCACCGCCTCGACATGGACCGCGTGCGCCAACAAGGCCCGCTCGGTCAGGGCGCCCGCGGCCGCGAGCCGCTCGACGACGCGGCGCCCGTGGCGGCCGAGGCAATCGCGCTCGTCGACCGCGTCCTCGGCGACATGGACGTGGAGGCCCACCCCGTCGGTCGCCGCCGCCTCGGCGCAGGCCGCCAGCGTCTCGTCCGACAGGGTGAACGAGGCGTGCGCCCCGACCATCGCCCGGGCGAGCGGATAGGCGCCGGTCCGGGCACGGGCGAGGAACCGGACGTTCTCGCGGATGCCGGCGCGGGCGACGGCCGGGCCGTCGCGGTCCGATGTCTCGTAGCAGAGCACCGCCCGCAGGCCGAGGCCGCCGAGCGCGTCGGCGAGCACGTCGAGCGAGCCGTCGGCCGCGTTCGGGGAGGCGTGGTGGTCGACGAGCGTCGTCGTCCCGGCCAGGAGCGCGGCCGCGCCGCCGACGAGCGCGGACATCCGGATCGCTTCCTCGTCGAGCGCCCGGTCGAGGCGCCACCAGACGCGCTGCAGGATCTCGAGGAACGTCCGGGGCGGCTCGAGGTCGAAGGGCATGCCCGGCGACAGGGCCGAGTACAGGTGCGTGTGGGCGCAGACGTTGCCGGGCACCAGCAGGCAGCCGGAGCAGTCGCGGCGGGCGACCCCGGGCCGCGTCACGCTCGGCCCGACGGCGGCGATCCGGCCGTCCTCCACGAGCACGTCCGCGGCGACGACCCGCGGCGGGTCGAGCGCGGCGACGACGGTCCCGCCGGTCAGCGCGAGAGTCATCGGGCCGCGCTCCCGGACGCCGGTGTGCCGGGAATGCTGCGCGTCCTGTCGCCGGCCTGCCGCTGCGCTGACGCCAGCCGCGGCACGGCCGCCCGGGCCGCCTCGGAGTCGCGCATCGGCAGCCGGGCCCGCCATCGCCCCTCGAACGCGTGGAGCGCCCCGGCGACGGCCGCCGGCGTCGGGACGAGGACCGCCTCGCCGGCGCCCTTCGCCCCGCAGGGTCCCTCCGGCTGCGGCTCCTCGACGAGGTGGACCTCGACGGGCGGCATCCCGGCCGCGGGGATGAGGCCGAGCGACTTCAGGGAGTCGGTGACCGGCACGGCGTCCGCCAGGACGAGCTCCTCGGTCAGGGCGAGGCCGAGGCCCATGTGCACCCCGCCGACGACCTGGCCCTCCAGCCCGAGCCGGTCGATCGCCCGGCCGACGTCCTGCGCCGCGACCACCCGGGCGAGCCTGCCCGCGGCATCGAGCACGACGACCTGGGTCGCCCAGCCGTAGGCCAGGTGGGTGACGGGCTCGAGGGCATCGTTCGTCGTCGTCCAGTCGACCGTCCATTCGCCGGCGAACTCGCGGCCGGCGAGGGCTGCGACCTGCGCGACCGTCGGCGCCACGCACCAGCCGAGAGCGGCCCGCAGCCGGCCGGCCGCCTCGAGGACGGCCGGACCGCCGAGCGTCGTCGCGCGGGAGGCCGTCGTCTCGCCCGTGTCCAGCTCGCGCTCGGTGTCGACCACGACCCGAACCCGCTCCGGCGGGAGGCCGAGGGTCGTGCAGGCGAGCTGCCGGAGGGCGGTGTGGATCCCCTGGCCCATCTCCGTCCAGGAGTGGAACAGGGTGACGGTGCCGTCGGCCTCCGGTCGGAGGACGGCTCGGCCGTGCTCGGCGACGCCGTTGCCGACGCCGACGTTCTTCGCCCCGCAGGCGATGCCAGCGAACCGGGCGCCCCGATACGCGTCGCGGACGGCGAGGAGCGTCCGCTTGAGGCCGACCCCGGGCCCGAGCCGCTGCCCCGTCCCGAAGCGATCGCCCGCCTCGAGCGCGTTCCGCCAGCGGATCTCCCAGCCGTCGATCCCGACCCGCTCGGCGAGCCGGTCGAGCATGCCCTCGATCGCGAAGGTGACTTGGACGACGCCGAAGCCGCGCATCGCCCCGGCCGGCGGGTCGTTCGTGTAGACGGCCCGCGCCTCGACGTCGACGTTCGGCACGCGGTAGGCGCCGCAGGCGTGGCCGGCCGCACGCTCGAGGACCTTGGCTCCGACGCTCGCGTACGACCCGGTGTCGCCGACGATCCGTGCGCGGACCGCGACGAGGCAGCCCTCCGCGTCGCAGCCCACGGTGTAGTCCATCGTCAGCGCGTGCCGCTTGGGGTGGAGCCGGATGCTCTCTCGACGGCCCAGCGCGAGGTGGACCGCCCGGCCGGTGAGCCGGGCGAGCAGCGCGGTCTGGCCCTGGACCGAGAGGTCCTCCTTGCCGCCGAAGCCGCCGCCGGTCGGAACCTGGGTCACCCGGACCGCCGCGTCGGGCAGGCCGAGCAGGGAGGCGACCTGGCGGCGGTCCTCCCACGCCCCCTGGCCCTGGCTGTAGAGGCGGAGGCGCTCGGGGCCGGGCCCGTCCGACGGCACGGCCAGACAGGCCTCCGGCTCGAGGAAGGCGTGCTCGATCGGCTGGGTCCGGAAGGTCTCGGTCTCGACGAAGGCGGCGCCGGCGAGCGCGGTGTCGACGTCGCCCCGCCGGACGACCGACCGCTCCAGCAGGTTGCCGCCGGGGTGGAGGCGCGGCGCATCATCGGCGAGGGCGGCGAAGGGGTCGCTGAGCGGCTCGAGGACGTCGTACTCGACCTCGACGAGGGCGGCCGCACGCCGCGCGGCGCGGCGCGTCTCGGCAGCCACGGCGACCAGGACATCGCCGACGCAGCGCGTCGTCTCGCCCTCCGCCACGAAGACCGGCCAGTCGCGGACGAGGAGGCCCTGGACCCGCTCTCCGGGGACGTCGCGCCAGGTCGCGACCCGGACGACGCCGGGGACCGCCTCGGCGCGCGACGTGTCGATCCGGCGGACGATGGCGCGCGGATGGTCGGCGAAGCGGAGCGCGCCGTGGAGCATCCCGGGCGCGGTCAGGTCGCGGACGAACTGCCGCTCCCCCAGGACGAGCGCGGCGCCCTCGTAGCGGGCCGTCCGCTCCCCGACCCGGCCGGCCTCGTCGAGGGGCGGGAACGGATGTCGCTCGCCGCGCCTGGCCGCGGCCGCGACCCGGATCGCCTCGACGATCGCCGCGTACCCCGTGCAGCGGCAGGTGTTCCCGGCCAGGGCGCGGGCGATCGCCGCCGCGTCGGGCTCGGGCTCCCGCCGAAGGAGCGCCTCGGCCTTCATGACCATGCCGGGCGTGCAGTAGCCGCACTGCACCGCGCCGGTCGAGAGGAAGGCGTCGACCCATGTCCGGCGGGTCTCGTTCGGCAGCCCCTCCAGGGTCAGGACATCGCGGCCCTCGAAGCGCGACGCGGGCTGGGCGCACGACACGACGGGCCGTCCATCGACGATGACCGTGCAGGCACCGCAGGAGCCCTCGGGCGCGCAGCCGTCCTTCATCGAGCGCAGCCCGAGCCGCTCCCGGAGCAGGTCGAGCAGGCTCTCGTCGAGCTCGGCCTCGACCGAGACCGCTCGTCCGTTCAGCGTCAGGTCCATGCGGGCGTCCGCACCTCGCTCCCGCGACGGGGGCGCGACGCCGCGATCCGGGCCGAATCTAGCCGCGGCCCGCCCGCGTCGCCCCTGCCGTTCGGCCCGACCTCCGTCGTCCTGTCCGCGGCGCCGCCGAGGTCTCAGGCCGGCAACAGCCGGCCGCGGACCCAGGCCCCGCGGATCATCGAGGGGTGGGTCCGGAAGATGAGCCTGCTGACCAGCTCCGCCGGCTCATCCGCGGCCGCGGCGCCGGGCAGCGGCTCCACGAGGGCGGGGTCGACGGCGATGAGGTCGGCGTCCTTGCCCGCCTCGAGCGAGCCGGTGACGTCCGCGAGGCCGAGCGCCCGGGCGCCGTCGAGCGTCCCGAGCCGGAGCCAGCCGAGGGCGTCGAGGGGCGGCGCCGGCTCGCCGACGAGCAGCTGCCGGGCGTGCTGGGCGTAGGCCCCGACCCGCATCGCCTCGAAGAGCGACGCCGACGGCCCCCCGGCCACGTCCGAGCCCAGTCCCACGCGGACCCCCGCCTCCAGGTACCGCGCCAGCGGCATCACCCCGCTCGGCAGGAACAGGTTGGAGGCCGGGCAATGGGCGACGGCGGCCCCGCTCCCGGCCAGGCGGCCGACCTCCCGGTCCGAGAGATGGATGGCGTGGGCGAGGATCGAGCGGGGTCGGACGGCGTCCGCCCGGTCGTAGACGTCGAGGTAGTCGAGCGCGTCCGGGAACGCCGCGGCGACGGCGGCGAGCTCGCGCGGATCCTCGGCGAGATGCGTCTGCCACCAGGCCCCGTGCTGGACGGCGAGGCGGGCCGACTCGCACAGGACCGCCGGCGAGCAGGAGACGGCGAAGCGCGGGGTGAAGGCATACCCCAGCCGGCCGTCGGCCCGGCCGTGCCAGCGCTCGCACAGCTCCACCGAGGCCCGCAGGCCGTGTGCTGCGTCCGGCCACGCCCGGCCGCCGACGCCCCTCGAGGCGGCGCGGTCCATGAGGACGAGGCCGACGATCGCCCGCAGGCCATGGGCCTCGGCGGCCTCGAAGACCGCCTCGGTCGCCTCGGGATCCGCGTTCGAGTAGGCGACCAGCGTCGTCGTCCCGGCGGCCGCGAAGGAGCGGAAGACGAGCGGCGCCTGGAGGGCCGCCGTGGCCGCGTCGAAGGCGGCCTCGAGCGGGAGGGTGTAGTGCTCGAGCCAGGCCAGCAGGTCCAGCCCCGCTCCGAGGCCGGCCTCGGGGAGCTGCGGGACGTGGGCGTGCAGGTCCACGAGCCCGGGCAGGAGGAGGAGCGGCCGCAGGTCGTGGACCTGGCCGAGCGGTCGGGGCGCGGACGATCCCGCCCCGCCAGCGGCGGGCCCGCCGCCGAGGACCGACCACGCGCCGACGTACGCCAGCCGACCTGCTCCATCGACCACGACCGCCCCGTCGGCCTCGAACCGCGTGCCGCCGTCGTCGAGGGGCGTCAGGACGCGGGCTCGAACCGTGAACGGCGGTCGCCCGGGGATGCCCGAACGCGCAAGCCGGTCCTCCGCCACGGAGCGATCGAGCGTCGTCTCGGTCATGCCGCTCGTCGCCGCGCCGCTCGCGCCCAGCCCGAGGATCGTCGCGTCCACCTCGGCCTCCCATCCGCCGGAGGGCCATCTGGCCCTTCCCGACCTTGCTCGGCGCCGGCCAATCTAGCCGCCAGGGATGCGAGTGGGCGCGTGCCGTCCGGCCCCACCTTCATGGCCCGACTCGCAGGGAGCGGCTCGCGGGGACGGCGCGTCGCCGCGCGCAGGGGCGCCGGAGCGCGCCCGACGAGCGGCACCGGGCCCCGGCGCGACGTCACCTCGCGACCGGTCGCCGGGCCGGACGGAGCGGACGATGCGGCGACGCGGCCTCGAGCGCGAGCTGGTGGACCCCGCGGTCTACGACCGCGCGGTGGCGCGGTTCCGGGAAGCGGCCATCAGGCTCCCGACCTTCGCCGAGCTGGCCGAGCCGGCGACGATCCCCCACGACGTCCGGGCGGCACTGCCGCCGGTGGACCCCGACGTCGCCGACGCCCGGAACCTGTTCCGGGCCCACTGGCACAACGGCGCCGACCGTCGCTCGTACGTCGACGTCCCCGAGCACCTCCTGCTGCCGAGGGAGCTGACCGGCGTCGAGGCGCCCATCCTGATCGCCCTGGGTGACCGCTTCCCGATGATCGCGGCGCACAAGCTGCTGGCCGCATACGCCTGCCTGGCGCCCGCCCTCGTCACCGGCCAGTTCGACCCGACCTGCCAGCGCGCCGTCTGGCCCTCGACCGGCAACTATTGCCGTGGCGGGGTGGCCATCAGCCGGATCATGGGCTGCCGGGGCGTCGCCGTGCTGCCCGAGGGCATGAGCCGCGAACGGTTCGCCTGGCTCGAGCGCTGGGTCGCGGACCCCGCTGACATCGTCCGGACGCCGGGCACGGAGAGCAACGTCAAGGAGATCTACGACCGCTGCGCGGAGCTCGCCCGGGACGAGGCGAACGTCATCTTCAACCAGTTCGCCGAGTTCGGGAACCACCTCGTCCACTACCTCGTGACGGGGCGCGCCCTGGAGCGGGTCGCCGAGCACCACGTCGCGGAGCGGCCGGCCCTGCGCATCGCCGCGTTCGTCTCGGCCAGCGGCTCGGCCGGGACGCTTGGCGCGGGCGACTACCTCAAGGAGCGCCACGGGACGGCGATCGTCGCGGCCGAGGCCCTCGAGTGCCCGACGCTCCTGCGCAACGGCTTCGGCGAGCACAACATCCAGGGCATCGGCGACAAGCACGTCCCGCTCATCCACGACGTCATGAACACCGACCTGGTAGTCGACGTCTCCGACCGCGCCACGGACCAGCTCGACGTGCTCTGCAACACCGTGGCGGGCCGGCGCTACCTCGTCGGGCGACGCGGCGTGTCGGAGGACCTGGTCGCGCAGCTCGGCTCGCTCGGCCTGAGCAGCCTCTGCAACGTGATCGCGGCCATCAAGACCGCGAAGGCGCTCGACCTGGGACCCGACGACGCGATCGTCACGGTCGCCACCGACGGCGCGGCGATGTACGGCACGGAACGGGCGAAGAGCGAGCAGCGCGACTTCCCGGCCGGGTTCGACGCCGTCGCCGCGGCCGAGACGTTCGGGCGGTGGGTCCTCGGGGCGGGGGCCGACGATCTGCTCGTGCTCGACCGGACGGACCGGGAGCGCATCTTCGACCTGGGCTACTACACGTGGGTCGAGCAGCAGGGCGTGCCGGTCGAGGAGTTCGAGACGCGCCGCCGTCCGGCGTTCTGGCGCGGCCTGCGCGACCTGCTCCCCGCCTGGGACGAGCGGATCGCCGAGTTCAACGCGCGGACGGCACAGGTGCCGGCGTGACCGTGGCGGACGGGCGCCCGGCCTCTCCGATCGCGGCGGCCGGCGGCGGCCGGCAGGCGGACCTGGCGACCTGGCTCGCATGCGCCGGCTGCGGCTGGCGGCCGCCGCTCGACCGGCCCATCGCCCTGCGCTGCGAGGCCGCCCTGCCGGGCGACGGCATCGACCATCTGCTGCGCCGCCACCTGGACCCCGCCCGCCTCGCCTTTCCCACCGACGACGACCCGCAACCGTTCGTCCGCTTCCGGACGCTCAGCCTCGCCTACCACGTCGCGCGCGCCGCCGGCTGGAGCGATGAGCGCTACGTCGCGCTCGTCAAGCGGCTCGACGAGGCGGTCGCCGCCGTCGACGGGCACGGCTTCGGGACCACGCCCTTCGGACGTGCCGATGCGCTGAGCAGCGCCCTCGGCTTCGCGCCGCGGGGCGGCGTCTTCGTCAAGGACGAGACGGGGAACGTGGCCGGCTCGCACAAGGCCCGCCACCTCTTCGGGACGCTGCTCGGCGTCGAGATCGCCGAGACGGTCGCTCGCGAGGCGGGCGCCGCCGCGGCGACCGCCGGTCGGCCGCTCGCGATCGCGAGCTGCGGCAATGCGGCGCTCGCGGCGGCGGTGGTCGCCCGGGCGGCCGGCCGCGACCTCGACGTGTACATCCCGCCGGACGCCGAGCCCGCCGTGGTGGCCCGGCTCCGCGACCTCGGGGCGCGGCTCACGGTCTGCGAGCGGACTCCCGGGGAGGCCGGCGACCCGACGTACAGGCGGCTGCTCCAGGCCATCGCCGGCGGCGCCGTGCCCTTCACCTGCCAGGGCGATCTGAACGGGCTCGCCGTCGAGGCTGGCGAGACGCTCGGCCTGGAGCTCGTCGCCGACGTCATCCGGCGCGCGGACCACCTCGACCGCCTCGTCGTCCAGGTCGGGGGCGGCGCGCTCGCCTCAGCCGCCATCGGCGCCTTCCTCGACGCCCGCCTCCTCGGCCTGGACCTCCCGCTGCCGCGCCTCCATGCCGTCCAGACGGCCGGCGCCTTCCCGCTCGTGCGCGCCTACGAGCGGCTGGCCGCGCGCCTGCTCGGCCTGGCCGAGGACAGAGACGTCGCCGACGACGCGCTGGAGATCGCCGGGGAGACCGATCCGCCGGAGGCTCCGCGCCCGAGCGCGGCCGCTCATCCCGATCTCGCTCGGGCCGACCTGCTGCGCGCCCTCGCCGCCTCGCCCGCTGGCCGCCACGAACGGACGCGAGCAGCCCGTCACCGGGCCGCCTTCATGTGGCCCTGGGAGACGGAGCCCCGGAGCATCGCCCACGGCATCCTCGACGACGAGACGTACGACTGGCTGGCCGTCCTCGAGGGGCTGCTCGCGAGCGGCGGCTATCCGCTCGTCGTGGACGAGCCGACGCTGGTCCAGGCCAACGCGATCGCCCTCCGATCGACGCCCAGCCCGGTCGACGCGACCGGCACGGCCGGCCTGGCCGGCCTGCTCCAGCTCGTCGAGCGCGGCGCGGTCGGCCCGGCTGAGCGCGTCGCGGTCCTGTTCACGGGCGCCCGGCGGGCGTCGGTCGATGCGCCCGCCACCCCATCCACGCACCGCGTCCCCACCGTCACCGTCACCGCAGCAGCGAGGGGACCACGAACATGAGGAGCTTCCTGGGCCGCGACATCCTGTCCCTGCGCGACTTCAGCCGGGACGAGTTCTTCCGCGTCTTCCAGGTCTGCGACGACCTGCGGCCCATCGCCCGCGACCGCCGCAACACCGACACGCTGCGGGGCAAGACGCTGCTGACCGCCTTCTACCAGCCGAGCACCCGGACACGGCTGTCGACCGAGGCGGCGATGCATCGCCTGGGCGGCCACGTCCTCGGCTTCAGCGACGCGAAGATGACCCGGGCGGGCGACTTCTACCAGGAGTCGATCAAGGATACGTTCCACATGCTGGAGTACTACGGCGACGTCATCGCCATCCGGCATTTCCAGCAGGGAGCCCCGGCCGAGGCGGCGAAGTGGGCCTCCGTGCCGGTCATCAACTGCGGCGACGGCTGGGGCGAGCACCCGACCCAGGTCCTGACCGACCTCTACACGATCCTGACCGAGCTCGGGAGCCTCGACGGCGTCCGCGTCCTGTGCGTGGGTGACATGCGGATGCGGACGATGCACTCGATCCTGTACGCCATGTCCCAGTTCGACATGAGCGCCGACATCGTCGCCCCGCCCGAGCTGTCGCTGCTGCCCGAGTTCAAGGCCGAGCTCGACACGATGGGCGTGACGTACCGCGAGGTCGCCTCGGTCGCCGACTGCATCGCCGAGGCCGACGTGATCTACATGGAGCCGGTCGTCCAGGCCGACTACACCCAGTCGCGGGTCGAGCGGGGCGCCGAGACGGGCCGGACACCCGAGGCCTACCGGGTGACGCGGGAGCTGCTCGCCGAGGCGCCCCGGCACGCGATCGTCCTCCACTCCCTGCCCCGGATGGACGAGCTGCCGGAGGACGTCGACGAGACGCGCCACCAGCGCTACTGGGTCGAGGCGTTCAACGGGGTCGTCCTGCGGATGGCCCTGCTGAGCCTCGTCCTCGGCGCCGCCGAGTAGCGCGGCTGGCCGGGGCGCGCGGCGCCCCTCGACGGAGGCACCGAACGATGCAGACCGACCTGCGCGGGCGCGACCTGATCAGCCTCCAGGAGTGGAGCCTCGAGGAGGTCGAGACCGTCCTCGAGGTGGCCGCCCGGCTGAAGCTCGAGCGCGCCCTCGGCCAGCCCCACCCGTACCTTCGGGACAGGGTGCTGGCCATGCTCTTCTTCTTCTCATCGACCCGGACCCGCGCCTCGTTCGAGGCCGGCATGGCCCAGCTCGGCGGTCACGCCCAGTTCATCGAGAGCCGGACGACCCAGATCGCCCACGGCGACACGGCCCGCGAGATCGGCGAGATCCTCGGCCGCTACAACGACGGCATCGCCATCCGCAACGTCGACTGGGGGATCGGCAACCGCTACATCCGCGAGGTGGCGGATGCGAGCCGCGTCCCCGTCCTCAACATGCAGTGCGACGTGTTCCACCCGTTCCAGATCCTGGCCGACCTCCTGACCATGCGCGAGAAGCTCGGCCAGCTGCGGGGACGGACGCTCGACGTGAGCTGGGCCTACGCGGCCTCGTACCAGAAGCCGATCAGCGTGCCCCAGGACCTCATCCTGGCCGCCACCCGGTTCGGGATGCGGGTCCGCCTGGTCCACCCGCCGGAGTTCGGGCTCATGCCCGACCTCGTCGAGCAGGCCCGCGAGAACGCCCGCCGGTCCGGCGGGGCGCTCGAGCTGCTGGACGACTTCGGGGCCGGGATGCGCGGCGCCGACGTCGTCTACGCCAAGAGCTGGGGCGCGCTGCTGACGGCGAAGGACGACGCGGACGGTGCCGCCATCGCCCGCCGGTACACCGACTGGATCACGGACGAGCGCCGCCTGGGCCTGGCGGCCGAGCATGCCATCTACATGCACCCCCTGCCCGCGGACCGCAACGTGGAGGTCGCGGACGCCGTCATCGACGGGCCGCACTCGGTCGTCTACGACGAGGCCGAGAACCGCCTCCACGTCCAGAAGGCGGTCATGGCCCTGACGATGCGCTAGCTCGGCGGCGCTTCAGTCGGCGGGCCAGGCCGTGGCTGCCATCGCGTCGCGGGGCGTCGGCCCCGGGAGCAGCCGACGCGGTGGTCGGACGGGGCGGGCCGGGGAGGGCGGCGACAGCGGCGCGGCGAGGGACGGCGGGGCCGCCGGGACGGTCGGCGTCGCCCCGACGCGCAGGAAGTCCGGGATCTCGCGGGCCGGCATCGGCCGGGAGTAGAGGTAGCCCTGGCCCAGGTCGCACCCCAGGTCGCGCAGCCGGCCGGCCTGGCCGACCCGCTCGATGCCCTCGCCGATGATCGTCAGGTCGAGCGCCCGGCCGAGGGCGACGATGGCCCGGGCGAAGACCCAGTCCTCGGCGCGCCCCTCGTCGAGGCCGACGAACTCACGGGCGATCTTGAGGATGTCGATCGGGAACCGGCGCAGGTAGCCCAGCGAGGAGTAGCCGGTCCCGAAGTCGTCGACCGCGATCCGGATGTGCTGCTCGCGGAGGCGCTCGAGCTTTCGGATCGTCGCCTCGAGATCGCGGAACATCGCCGTCTCGGTCACCTCCAGGACGATCCGTCCTGGGTCGGCGCCGGTCTCGTCGAGGACGGCCAGGACACGCTCGATGAAGCCGGGCTGGTGGATCTGGAGGGGCGACAGGTTGATCGTGACCGAGAGCCCGGCGGACGGCCCGCCGGCCTCCGCCCATTCCGCCGCCTGGCGGCAGCCTTCGGACAGGATCCAGTCGCCCAGCTCGAGGATCGCGCCGCTCTCCTCGGCCAGCGGGATGAAGATGTCCGGCGGGACGTAGCCGCGGGTCGGGTGGTGCCAGCGCACGAGGGCCTCGACCGCGGTGGTCCGGCCGGTCGCGAGCTCGATGATGGGCTGGTAGTGGAGGGCGATCTCCCCCCTGGAGAGGGCACCGGCGAGGTCCCGGCTCAGCTCGTGGCGCTCGATGATCGCGGCGTGCATCTCGGGCGCGAAGACCGAGACGCGGGCCTTGCCGCGGGCCTTGGCCGTGTACATCGCGACGTCGGCGTTGCGCAGCAGCTCCGCCGCGTTCTCGGCCGGCCCCGCGGCGACGCCGATGCTGGCCCCCACGTTCACGTCCTGGCCGGCCAGCAGGAAGGGCACCCGCAGCGTGCGGATGATCCGGTCGGCGAGGCGCAACGCGTCCGCGAGCTCGGGCGTGTCGGAGAGCAGGATCCCGAACTCGTCGCCGCCAAGGCGGGCGGCCACGTCGACGCTCCTGATCGAGGTCCGCAGGCGGTCGGCGACCTCCTGGAGGAGCCGGTCGCCGAGCGCGTGGCCGAGCGTGTCGTTGACCACCTTGAAGTTGTCCAGGTCGAGGAACAAGACCACCGGGACGGCCGGCGCCGTCGGGAGCGCGAGCAGCGCTTCGACCTGCTCGATGAACTGGACGCGGTTGGGGAGTCCCGTCAGCGCGTCGTGGTAGGCCTGGTGGCGCAGCTCCTCCTTGAGCCGGGACAGCTCCGCCAGCGACTGCTCGAGCCGCCCGTTCTCGAGGGCGACGGCGGCCTGGTTGGCGACGGTGTCGAGGAGGCGGTGGTCGTCGGCCGTGAACTCGCCCGCGTCGCCAGCGCGGTCGCTGACGAGGATCGCGCCGATCAGCCCCGACTCGCCCCGCAGCGGGCTGACGAGCGCCTGGCGGAAGAGGCGGTCGGCGGCCGACGCGGAGGGGATGCCGGCGGGCGGCTCGCAGACGAAGCTGTGGCCCTCGGTCGCAGCCCGCGCGAGGAGATCCCGGTCCGAGCCATCGGTCATCCGTTCCTGCCGGTCGCCCGGCCCGACCGATGTCGTGAACAGGCCTTCGGGACCCGTCAGGAGGATCTGGGCCACGTCGGTGCGGAACATGTTCCGGACGTGCTCCAGCAGCGCCAGCATCGCCGAATCGAGCTCCGGCGAGCGCTGGAAGATCCGGCTCGACTCGTACAGCAGTTCGAGGGACTCGTGCTTGTGGCGCTCCCCGAGGTAGGCCTGGTAGGCCACGAAGAGGGTGGCCACCGGGATCGCCAGAAGCCAGATCGCGATGGGGTTGAACCACAAGATCGTCACGGCCAGGAGGGCCATGCTCGTGTTCGTCACGGCGAACAACGCGCCGCTCTGGAGCATCTGGGGCAGCTTCTGGAACTGCGGCGCCGCGCCCGAGGCGGAGATGACCAGGGCGATGGAGAAGGCGGCGAAGACGCTGACCGAGAGGGTCGCCGCGAAGGTCGCTGCCCACGCGATCGGCCCGGGCAGCCCCTCCGCGCCGCCGAGCAGGTGGAAGACGGTGACCGAGATGACGGCGCTGCTGAGGAAGTGGCCGAAGTTGAAGAGGACCTTGATGGGCGGCTGGCGGTCGATGAGCAGGGCCGCGGCACCGCCCAGGGTGATCCCGACGACGTAGCTCACCGGATCCACGAAGTAGAGGCCGAGCACGACGGGGATCTCGCTCAGCGAGAGGGAATGCTTCTCGCCCCGGAAGTGGACGTCGAGGACCTTGGCCTCGGCGAGCAGGTACAGCAGGGAGAATGCCGGCAGGGGGATGGCGAGGGGCGCGTCGATGGCGTCGAGACCTGGCACGATCGCGACCAGGCACGCCAGCCCCAGGACCGAGATGGCGAGCGAGATGGCGATGACGCGCGCTCGCGAGCCGAGCCGCGGCCGCCAGCGCGACCGTGGCTCCGGGAGCGCGGCCGGGGCGAGGCGCTCGGCGAGCTGCTCAGGCACCATCGCCCGACCTCGCGGGGAGCACCGTGGGCCGGCGGCGCATCGCGACGATCAGGACCGCCGCGACGCCGAGCCCGATGAGGACGTCGCCGATGCTGAAGACGTTGGCGAACGGGATCCCCGCGGGAATGGCGAACCGGTCGACCAGGGCCGGCAGGATGGGGTCTGGAGCGAGGATGCTGTTGGAGTAGGCGGTCGAGCCCGTCCGGCCGGCCGCCTCCAGGGCGCTGGGCAGGGCGGGCATCCCCCCGCCGTTGGCGACGATCGCGGCGAGGTTCGCCGCGGCGCCGACGGCGACGAGCCAGAGCGCCGGCAGCTGCCGGACGTTGCCCAGGACGGCCGCCACGACGAGGAGCGTCGAGGCGAGGTAGATCGGTGTGCCGAGGTCGCCCACGGAGGCGGCCACCGGGGGCGCGAAGAGGACGACCTGGATAGCGAAGCCGCCCACGGCGAGGCCTGCCCAGCGGAAGCGGAGGCCGCCGATGCCGGCGAGGCTCCCCCCGAGCAGGAGGCCGAGCAGGAGGCCGGCGGCGAGCGCGTACAGCAGGAACATCTCAGGCCACCGATCGACCGAGATCGGGCGTCGTGGCATCAACGGATCCGGCGGGCAGGAGGCCGACGCTCCCGGCCTCGGCCCCTGCAGCGACGAGCGCCACATCCCACGGCTGGAGCCAGCCGAGGCGGGGCACCGGGCCGCGCACGATCCACGCCGCGCTGACCGCCCCGATGCCCGCCGCGATCGACATGGCCGTCGGCAGCCCCAGGCGGGCCCCGAGGATGCCGCCGAGCAGCGCGCCGAGCGGTGCGCTCCCCCAGTCCACGAGGCGGAACGCGGCGTTCACCCGGCCCCGCAGGGCGTCCGGGGTACGGGCCTGGCGCAGGCTGACGAGGGTGACGTTGAAGAGGGGCGAGGCCACGGCCCCGAGGAAGCGGCCCGCGACGAAGGCGACCGTCCCGAGCACGGCGGCTCCCGCGATGCAGCCGATGGCCAGGCTGCCCAGGACCCCGGCCGTGGCGAGCAGGCGGCCGGCCCCCAGGCGCCGCTCGAGGCGGACGACGGACAGGGCCCCGACGACGAAGCCGACGTTGCCGACGCCGTACAGCAGCCCGAACTCGGCCGGCCCGAGGCCGAGGTCGGAGGTCGCGAAGAGGACCAGCTCCGCCAGGACGATGCCCGTGGCCAGGTTGAAGATCGCCGTCGAGATCGCCAGGTCGCGCAGGACGCGGTCGCGCGCGATCGCCCGCAGGCCCGCCAGCGCACCCTCCGAACGGACGTCCGGATCGGATTGCATCGACCGCAGCGGGCCGCGCATCGCCAGGGCCACGGCGGAGACGAGGTACGAGACGGCGTCGGCGACGACCGCGACGGCGACGCCCGCCGCCTGGACCACCGCGCCGGCGACGGTCGGGCCCGCGACGCGCGCGCCCGCCTCCGACAGCTCGAGCCGCTGGAAACCCTGCAGCAGGCGCTCGCCGGGGAGGAGCTGCGGGAGGTACGCCTGCGAGGCCACGGCGAAGAACGCGCTCAGGGCCCCGACCATGGCCGTGACGCCGTACAGCAGCCCCATCGACGCAGCGTGCAGGCCGAAGGCGAGCGGGATGGCGAGCAGGGCGACCAGCCGCCCGAGATCGCACACGATCATCACCCGCCGGCGGTCGTAGCGGTCGGCGACGATCCCGGCCGGGATTGCAAGCAGCAGGTACGGGAGGACCTCGAGGCTGGCCAGGAACCCCATCTCCATGGGGCCAGCGCCGAGCGAGCGCGCAGCGAACAGGGGGACGGCCACGAGGCTGATCTGGGTACCCAGGCTCGAGACCGTCTGGCCGCCCCAGAAGGCGAGGAACGGGAGCCGAGGCGCGCCTCCGAGGGTCGGGGGCTGCCCTCCTCCATCCATGCGGCTCGCGGTACGGGGCACGGGCGCGTAACTCCGGGGCGGGTGGTCCGTGGCGTGACCGGACACATCCCTGATTCGACCGGTCGGCGACTGTATGTGGCCATGGCCCGAACGTCATTCCCCGGTCGGCGGCCGTACTACTCCGAGCACACGAGACCACGGCCGAGCGCGGTGCGGGCGCGCACAGGACCGTCCCAGCCAGCCGACCGTACCTCCAGGCTATGGGACTTCCCTCCCTGTTCGAGTAGGTTCCCCGGCGAGGTGAGATCCACCTTCGCCCGATGGTCTGTCCAGGGCAAACCCGTCGAGAGGCGGGGACGCAAAGCCAGGGATCTTCACGGGGGAAGACCGCCCGGTTGCCAGGCCAAGGCGCACAGCAGAGGTGTGGACGTGAAGGCGAACCTGGCGCGCTTCTCGACGGCCCTGATGGTCCTGGCGTCGCTGGCTCTGGCCGCTGGCGCCGGGATGCGCTGGTAGCTCCGATGCGCAGGACGATCCGCTCCAACGCGATTCGGGTGCTGCTGGCACTCTCGGCCCTGGCGAGCTCGGCCCTCGTGCTCGAGGCCGGCCGCCGCTGGTGACCCTCGGGGACACCCGAGCAGACGGCAACGACCGCCCTCCGGGGCGGTCGTTCCCTGTGTGGCCCGCCGGATCGGATCGCCTCAGCCGACGAGCGTCGGGATGTCCGCCTGGGCGGCGAGGGCGCGGAGGTGCGCGTAGCCGGGCTTGATCTGCTCGTTGATGAGGCGGAGGCGGACGTCGAACGAGGAGAAGGCGCTCTTCATCGCGTTGAGCGTCAGCCACTCCATCTCGGCCAGGTCGAGGCCGAAGACGCGGTGGAGCGTCTCGAACTCCCGGGAGAGCGTGACGTCGCTCATCAGCCGGTTGTCCGTGTTCACCGTGACGCGGAAGCGGAGCCGCCGGAGCAGATCGATGGGATGCTCCTCGATGGACTCGACGGCGCCCGTGTGGACGTTGGAGGTCGGGCACATCTCGAGCGGGATGCGGCGGTCGCGGACGTACGCGGCGAGCCGGCCGATGCCCACCCGGCCGCTGGGCTGGACGGCGATGTCGTCGACGATCCGGACCCCGTGGCCGAGCCGCTCGGCGCCGCACCACTGCAGCGCCTCCCAGATCGACGGCAGGCCGAAGCCCTCGCCGGCGTGGATCGTGAAGTGGAAGTTCTCCCGGGCGATGAGGTGGAACGCGTCGAGGTGGCGGGTGGGCGGATAGCCGGCCTCGGCGCCGGCGATGTCGAAGCCGACGACGCCCTCGTCGCGGTGGCGGACCGCCAGCTCGGCGATCTCCAGGCTGCGCGCCGCCGTGCGCATCGCCGAGCAGATCGCGTGGATCGTCAGATCGGTGCCGCGCGATCCCGCCTGGAAGCCGGCGAGGACGGCGACGAGCACCTCGTCGAGGGTGAGGCCGGCCTCGATGTGCAGCTCGGGGGCGAAGCGCACCTCGGCGTACACGACGCCGTCGGCGGCGAGGTCCTGCGCGCACTCGGAGGCCACGCGCACGAGGGCGTCGCGCGTCTGCATGACGCCGACCGTGTGCGCGAACGTCTCGAGGTAGCGCACGAGCGAGCCCGAGTCCGCGGACTCGAGGAACCACCGACGGAGCTCGTCCGGGTCGGT
>DASVYJ010000024.1:0-28864 GCA_036392215.1 Candidatus Limnocylindrales bacterium
GACGAGGCGACGAGCAGGGCGGCGAGGGCCAACCCGAGCACCGCGCCGAAACCTTCCGCGCGGCCGGTCGCGACGACGTACCCCAGGTCCACGAGCGCGAGCGCGAGCGGGGTGAGGAGCGCGATCGCGAAGTGGCGCCGCCGGACCGTCTCGAGGGCGGCCACGGCCAGCCAGCCGGCGATCAGGAGCATGACCACGCTATCGGTCCCGACCGCGAACCCTGCGCCGCCGCTCACCAGGGCGAGCGCCACGAGCGAGGCGGCCGCCAGGAGCAGCACGGCTGCAGCGATCGGGAGGCCGATGCGCGCGCCGAGTCCGTCGTCGACCTGCAAATCCGGTCGGGCGGCCATCGGATCACCTCCTGCCCGCGCAGTGTCGGCGGCGTCGGCGGGCTCGCCAAGGGCCGGTCGGCTCGTGGTGTCGGCTCGGCCGCCAGGCAGCCGGGCGGACGGACCGGAGACCTGGGCACGCGTGCTGCAACCGGACTGACACGCCCGGGGAGCCGACGGGCGGGCCGGGCCGAGGGGCGGCGCGGCAAGCTACCCGGCCATGAGCGACGGCCGGCTGCCCCCTGAACTGCGCGACGACACGAGCCCCCTCGACCCGGGCTACCACGGCGAGCGGCACGCCGTCTCGCTCGAGCCGCGACTGCCCGGCGAGGACGCGCCGCGGCTGCGGGGCGTCATCCTCGACGTGGACGGGACACTGATCGAGAGCAACGAGGCGCACGCCCGGGCGTGGCACGAGGCGCTCGCCGAGCAGGGCGTCGACGTCCCGCTCGGGCGCCTGCAGCGGCTCATCGGCAAGGGCGGCGACAAGCTGCTGGCCGAGGCGGCCGGACTGTCCGAGGACGACAAGCGCGGGCGTCGCGCGAAGGAGCGGCGGGGCGAGCGCTTCCGGCAGCGCTATCTCGACGGCCTGCGACCGACGAACGGAGCCCGTGCGCTCCTCGAGCGGATGCGCGCCGACGGGCTGAGCCTGGGGGTGGCCAGCTCGGCTGAGCCCGGCGAGCTGCAGGCTCTCCTCGAGAAGGCCGGCGTGGCGGACCTCGTCCAGACCCAGACCTCGTCCGGCGACGCCGCGCACTCCAAGCCCGACCCCGACATCGTGACCGCGGCCCTTGATCGGCTCGGGCTGGGACCTGACGAGGTGCTGATGCTGGGCGACACGCCATGGGACGTGGAATCGGCGGCCCGCGCCGGCATCCGGACCATCGCGGTCCGCTGCAGCGGCTGGGACGTGGCCGACCTCGGCGGCGCCCTCGCCGTCTACGACGACCCGGCCGACATCCTCGCCCGGTACGAGCTCTCACCGTTCGCCCTGCCGACGGAGGTGGAGGGCCGGCCGCCCACGCCCGAGCCGACGCCGGAGACCGAGGCGCTCGTCGCCCTGCACGAGGCGCACGGCCCCGACGCCACGGGCGCCGCGTCGACACGGGACGAGGTCCCGGCCTCCTGACGCTGTCCGGCCGCGAGCCGCCGACGACGGTGCTCAGCCGGCGGCCCTGACCGCCTCCACGACGGCCGCGAACCGCTCCAGGGCGTCGCGCGTCAGGGCCGGGAAGGCCCGCTCGTCCGTCTCGTCGCCCACGAAGCAGGTGAGGTGCTCGACCCCTGTCCGGTGCACCTCGAGCAGCCGCCCGGCGACCTCCTCGACCGTCCCCGCGATCGTGTCGTCCCGCTCTCGCCCGAGACGGCCGTCCGCCGAGACCGCGAGGCGCGTCCAGCCCGTGAGCGCGATCGAGGCTGGGTCGCGCCCGACGCTCGCGCACGCGGCGTCGACCGCCGTCCGGAGCGCCCCCACGGACACCGCGTCCGTGAGCGCGCTGCCGCCGTTCACCGCGTCGCCCCAGCGCGCCGCGACGGCCATCGTCCGCGGCCGCGCCCCGGCGACCCAGATGGGCGGCGCCGGCCGGGCGTCCGCGGGACCGAGCGACGGCCCAGGGGGGGCGAGCCGGTAGAAGCGACCCTCGAAGGCGATCGGTCCATCGTGGAGCAGGCGGGCCACGATCTCCACCGCCTCGCCGAACCGCGAGACGTGGTTCGCGGCGTCCCAGCCGAAGGCCGGCCAGCGCCCGTCGCCCGGCCCCACACCGCTGCCGAGCCCCAGGACCAGCCGGCCGCCGCTCACCTCGTCCAGCGTCCGGGCCATCGTCGCGAGGAGCGCCGGCTCGCGGTAGCGCGTGCAGGTCACCAGCGGCCCGATCCGGACCCGCTCCGTCGCCTCCGCCAGCGCGCTGAGGATCGTCCAGCACTCCCAGGCGATCCCTGGTTCGTCGGCGACCCACAGCGTGTCCACGCCGAGCGACTCCGCGTCCCGCGCGAGCGAGCGGAGCTCCGGCCAGGCGCTCGCGCCACCGCCGGCGAGGTGCCACGTCGGCAGGTAGAGGCCGAGGCGAAGTGTCACGACGGCGCCCTGCTGGTCGCCTCGCCGGCGAGGTACGCCGCGAGCGCCTCAGGCTCGGTCACGGGCTGCCGGCAGGCGAAGTCGTGGCAGACGAAGGCCGTCGCCCGACCGCCCAGGGCGAAGCGCGCCTGGAGCAGCTCCACCGCGCTGCTGCCGGGGTCGTCCGAGACGGCGAGGACCTGGTGGGGCCGGAAGCCCGCCCGCGCCGCCACCAGCAGCGCCCGCGTGTCGGGCGCGACCGGGTCGCCGATGATGGCCAGCTCCACGGTCCGCGCGACGGACAGATCCAGGGCGACGAGCCATTGACCGAAGCCCGTCGGGTAGCGCGTCAGGTACGGCCGGACGAGCGCGAGCGCCCGCTCCGCCGCGTGCCGCAGCCGCCCCTCACCGGTCAGCGCGTAGAGCCGCAGCAGGACGGTCGCGGCCATCGCGTTGCCCGACGGCACGGCGTTGTCCTGGAGGTCCTTGGGCCGGAGGAAGAGGCGCTCGCCGTCGTCGGGCGTGTCGAACCAGCCGCCGGCATCGTCGGTGAACCGGCGCAGGACGCCATCCATCAGCTCGCGCGCGGCAAGGAACCAGCGCTCGTCGAAGGTGGCCTCGTAGAGCGCCAGCAGCCCGTCCGCCAGGTGCGTGTGGTCCTCGAGCACGCCGTCGGCGGAGGCCCGCCCGTCCCGGTACGAGCGGTGGAGCCGTCCGTCGGGGCCGAGCTGGAGCCGCAGGATGGCCTCCGCCGCTCGCGTCGCCACGGCGAGATCCGCCGGCCGGCCGAGGACTGGGGCCGCCTCGGCGAAGGCCGCGATCGCGAGGCCGTTCCACGACGCCAGGACCTTGTCGTCGCGGGCCGGCTGGCGACGCCCGGACCGGCGCGCGAGGAGGACCGTCCGCGCCCGGTCGAGGCGGCGCGCGACCTCCTGGTCGGCCAGCCCGTGGAGCGCCGCGAGCTCGGCGTCGGAGCGGACCCGCGACAGGACCGTCCGGCCCTCCCAGTTGCCGGTGCCGGTCACCCCGTACGCCTCGCAGAACAGAGCAGCGGCGTCGTCGCCCAGCCCAGCCCGCGCGGCGGCCTCCCCGCCGAGCGCCCCGACCACCTCGTCGCGCGTCCACAGGTGCGTCGCGCCCTCGACCCCATCCGTGTCCGCGTCCTGGCTCGCGGCGAGACCGCCCTCCGGCGTCGTCATCTCGCGCGCGAGGTAGTCCAGAGTCCGGTCCGCGACATCGCGGTAGCGCGGCTCGTCGGTCAGCTGCCAGGCGTGGAGGTACACGCGGGCGAGCTGGGCGTTGTCGTAGAGCATCTTCTCGAAGTGCGGCACCAGCCAGACTGCGTCGGTCGCGTAGCGGTGGAACCCGCCGCCGAGCTGGTCATGGATGCCGCCGTCGGCCATCGCGTCGAGCGTCCGGCGGGCCATCGCCAGCGCGCGGCGCCGCTCTGTCTCGTCGCCCGTCCCGACGGCCCGCCGAAGGAGGGCCTCCAGGACCATCGCCTGGGGGAACTTCGGCGCGCCGCCCCAGCCCCCGTGGACGGGATCGAAGGAACGCTCGAGGCCGAGGACGGCCTGCCGGAGGAGGTCGCCGTCGAGGCGGTCGGTGTCGGGCAGCCCGAGGGCCAGGCCTGGGCGCTCGGTCGGGGTCGGTCGGGCGCCACTCGGTCTATCGTCGCCGGCCGACCCATCGTCGCCCCCCGTCTTCGCCGCCCCGCCCGCCGCCGCCCCGTCCTCGGCCGGGCCGGTCTCGGTCGCGGGCGCCGCCGCCGTGTCCCTCGGGGCCGTGTCCGTCTCCCCGCGCACCTGCGCCGCGAGCGCCGCGGCCAGCCGCTCGGCCGAGGCCTCCACCTCCGCGCGCCGCTCGCGCCATGCCTGGGCCACGGCGGCGAGGACCTGGCGGAACGCCGGCATCCCGTGGCGCGGCGTGTCTGGGAAGTAGGTCCCGCCGTAGAACGGCCGCCCGTCGGGGGTCAGGAAGACGGACATCGGCCAGCCGCCGCCGCCGGTCATGGCCTGGACGCCGGCCATGTACACCGCGTCGATGTCCGGCCGCTCCTCGCGGTCCACCTTGATCGCCACGAAGTCGCGGTTGAGCTGCGCCGCGGTAGCGGCGTCCTCGAACGATTCGCGCTCCATCACGTGGCACCAGTGGCAGGCCGCGTAGCCGACGCTCAGGAAGATCGGCTTCTGCTCGTCGCGGGCCGTCCGGAGCGCGGCCGCGTCCCAGGGCTGCCACTCGACCGGGTTGTGGGCGTGCTGGAGCAGGTAGGGACTGGTCTCACCCGCGAGGCGGTTGGGCATGCCCGCATGGTAGGGGCGCGACCGCGGCGCGTGTCGCGACGGTGCGCCGTCCGTCCTCGACCCAGCAGTCCGAACGGCGCAGCAGGTCCCGAATACCTAAGCACTTAGCAATGACTTTCGGCCCCGAGCGGTCCCGTCGACGTCGGGCGCTTCGGCAGGCGGACCTGCCGGGGGCCATCCGTAGCCTGTGGTCATCCGGTTGGCACGTCCCGCCGAAGCCGGGATCGCAGATACAGGGAAGGGTCAAGAAGATGCAGAGCAAGGGTCGCGGGACATTCCTCCTGCGGATCGCTCTCGGCTACGGGTTCCTCTTCGCGGGCCTCGACAAGTTCCTCGACCTGGCAGGGTCGGGCAAGGCCTTCACCGCGGCGGGGTTCCTCAAGTTCGCGACGGGTGGCGCCTGGGTCGGCGTCGCCGATCCCAAGGCCATCGTCAACCCGACGCACGGGTTCTGGGTCAGCCTGGCGAGCAACGCAAGCCTGATCCACGTCATCGACACGCTGGTCGTCTTCGGCGAGATCGCCATCGGCGTCGCGCTCATCCTCGGCCTCGCCACCCGCTTCGCCGGCGTCGCGGGCACGCTCATGATGGCGCTCTTCTACGTCGCCAACTGGGGCTTCGGCAACGGCCTCGTCAACGAGCAGTTCATGTACGGCGCGGTCGCGGCCTACCTGGCCTACGTCGGTGCCGGCGCCTACGCCCTCGACAGCGTGATCGAGAAGCTGGCCATCACGCAGCGGATCCCCGCCGTCCGATACGTCCTCGGCTAAGGGATCAGGTCCGCCGGGAGACCGGCTGGCACGACTCGAATCTCCCAGCAGGGAGTCCCTCCTCCACCCCCTCCCTGCATCCGGAACGGCGGGCCCTCGGGCCCGCCGTTCCGTAGTTCCCGCTGGATGGCCACGGGCGCGGTCGCAACGCTGCCTGAGCGGCGCGAGGTCGACCCTGGGCTGGCGGCGGCACGGGCTCGCCGAGGATCGTCATCCGTCCAGCCTCTGTCGGCGGGATGACATTGTCGGACCGCTCCGCCCGGTGCTCTACTGCATAGCACAGAAACCCGGCCCTGCCGTCCCGGCTCGAACGCCCGACGTGCGAGCGGCCGCCCGGGTGCCCGCCCGGGATCGCGCCAAGGGGGAGACGATGCGTCCCATGGCTCACCGACGACGGCCTCGTCGGCGGTCCCACCCTGCCCTGGTCGCGCTCGCGGCCGGTTGCCTCACCCTCGCGAGCCTCGCCTCGCTGCCGGGGGCGCGCCTGATCGGCGTCGCGGCGGCCGCCGATCCCGTCATCGCGACCGCGGGCGACATCGCCTGCGACCCGGCGGCCAGCAACTTCAACGGTGGCCAGGGGACGGCGACGAGCTGCCGGCAGCTGGCCGTTTCGAACCTGCTGGTCGGGGCCGGCCTGGCGGCCGTCCTGCCGCTCGGCGACAACCAGTACTACTGCGGGGGCTACCAGGCCTACGCGACCGCGTACGACCCGAGCTGGGGGCGGGTCAAGTCGATCACCCACCCGGTCGTCGGCAACCACGAGTACCTGACCTCGGGGGGAACGGGCTGCACGACGCAGAACGACGGCGCCGCCGGCTACTTCCAGTACTTCGGGTCGGCCGCCGGTCAGCCCGGCGCGGGGTACTACAGCTTCGACGTCGGGGCGTGGCACCTCATCGCCCTCAACTCCAACTGCTCGGACGCCGGCGGCTGCACGAGCTCGTCGGCCCAGGGACGCTGGCTGGCGAGCGACCTCGCGGCGCATCCCAACCAGTGCCTGCTCGCCTACTGGCACATCCCGCTCTTCAGCTCCGGCGGACGGGCCGCCTCGAACTCGAGCGCCTTCTGGCAGCTGCTATACGCGGCCCACGCCGACGTCGTCCTCAACGGCCACGACCACATCTACGAGCGCTTCGCGCCGCAGGACCCGTTCGGGCAGGCCGACCCGGCCGGCATCCGCGAGTTCATCGTCGGCACCGGCGGATCGAACCACACCTCGATCGCCTCGATCGCCGCCAACAGCGTGGTCCGCGACACCTCGTCGTTCGGGGCGCTCAGGCTGACCCTCCACCCGACCGGCTACGACTGGGCGTTCCAGCCCGCGGTCGGCTCGTTCACCGACTCCGGCTCGGCGAGCTGCCACGTCAGCGGCGGGGCGAGCGCGTCGGCGTCGCCGAGCCCGAGCGCCTCGTCGTCATCGACCCCGAGCCCGAGCCAGTCGTCGTCACCGAGCCCGACGCCGACCGCCAGCCCCGCGAGCTCGGTCGCGCCGAACGGTCAGACCGTCGCCCTCGCCCCGGCCGCTGACGCCTACGTCGACGCCAGCCGCCCCACGCAGGCCTTCGGCAGCTCCGCCGTCCTCCGGACCGACGGCAGCCCCATATTGCGGAGCTACCTGCGCTTCGACCTCTCGCCGGTCAGCGGGACCGTGCTGAAGGCGACCCTCCGCGTCTACGCCAACTCGAGCCTCCCCGCCGGCTACCAGGTGAGCCCCGAGGCCGACACGACCTGGTCCGAGAGCACCCTGACCTACGCCAGCGCCCCGCCCGCAGGTCCGGTGGCGGGCTCGTCGGGGCCGGTCAGTGCAGGCTGGACGTCGCTGGACGTGACGAGCCTCGTCGACGGCGACGGCTCGCCGGTCGGACTCGTCCTCTCGAGCACGAGCGGGACGCAGCTCAGTCTGGCCAGCCGAGAGTCGGCGAACCCGCCACAGCTCGTCGTCACCGTCCAGTAGCCGGCCGCCGCTCGCCAGCGGGCCGTCCGTCGGAGGCGCCTACCGCGTGTAGGCACCCTCCGGGTCGAGCTCCTCGCGGATCAGGCGCAGCTCGTCGGCCGTGGGCGGCGGCGTCGCGGCCAGCTCCTCGGCGACCTTCGGCTCCCAGCCCATCGTCGAGCGGACCTGCTCCAGTGTCACGCCCGGATGGAGCGAGTCGAGGCGCATCTCGCCCTCGGCGTCGAAGTGGTAGATGCCCAGGTCGGTCACCACGACGGACGGGCCGCGGCCGAGCCAGCCCTGCTCCCGCCGGATGTGCTCGGCCCGCTCCGCCCCGCCCAGGTTGCCGGGCGACGTCCGGAAGTCGATCCGCTCGACGAAGGACCGCTTCGCCTGGCGCATGATCACGAAGATGCGCCGGGCGTTGATGGCGATCTCGCACGCTCCGCCGGAGCCGGGCAGCCGGGTGGTCGGCCGCTCGTAGTCGCCGATCACCGTCGTGTTGATGTTGCCGAAGCGGTCGATCTGGGCGGCCCCCAGGAAGCCGACGTCGACCAGGCCGCCCTGGAGGTAGTAGCTGAAGAGCTCGAACATCGAGATCGCGGCCGTCGCCCCGGTGACGATGGTCGGGTCGCCGATGGAGAGCGGCAGGCGGGCCGGGCGGGCCCCGAAGACGCCCGCCTCGTAGACGAGCTCGAGGTCCGGGGCCACCGTCCGCTTCGCCAGGTTGACCGCGATGTTCGGCAGACCGACGCCGACGAAGCAGACCCGCTGGCCGGCCAGCTCCCGGCCCGCCGCGGCGATCATCATCTCGTTCTTGGTAAAGGCCGCCGAGGGCGCTGTCTCGCCGGGCATCAGCGGTACTCCCCGTAGTCGACGGAGCCGGACGGCGCGCTGCCGCTGGGCCGGATCGCGGCGACGCGCTCCGGGCCGAGCTTCTCGACGTACTCGGCCCGGCCGGCGAGCCCGTGGACCCACTCGTCGAGCCAGGCCTGGAGCGCCGCCGGGTCGCGGCTGATGGGGTCCCAGTCGAGGTAGAAGCGGTTGTCGCGGTCGTAGCGGCCCTGGACGTAGGAGGGGTGGGCGCCGTAGGGCTCGACGACGACGGCGTCGACGATGAGGCCCGGGATGACGGTCCGGTTCGGGTCCGCCCGGATGACTGCCTCGTCGACGAGCTCCTCGACGACGACGATGACCCGCTCGGCGGCGAAGGCGGCCTCCTTCTGGCAGCCGAGCAGGCCCCAGACCTGGGTGTCGCCGGCCGCGTCGGCCCGCTGGGCATGGACGATCGTGACGTCGGGCTTCAGCGGCGGGACAGCGTAGACGGTCTCGTCGCCGAAGGGCGAGCGGATCGGCCGGATCCGCGGATTCGCCCGGGGCAGGTCCGTCTCGAAGTACGAGCGGAGCGGGTAGAACGGCAGGTTGGCCGCGCCGGCGGCGTAGCGGCCGACCATCCCGAAGTGGCTGTACTCCTCGACCTCGAGCGGCGTCCCCTCCCCCACCTCGGCGGCCTCGATCCGGCGCCGGATGGCGTGCAGGCCGCCGACCCCGGGATTGCCGAGCCAGCTGAAGATGAGCTTGCGGGCGACGCCGCCGGCGACCATCTGGTCGTAGATGACGTCCGGGGTCAGGCGGGCCAGGACGAGGTCGCGCTTGCGCTGGCGGATGATCTCGTGGCCGGCCGCGAAGCAGATGAGGTGGGTGAAGCCCTCGATGGCGACGGTGTCGCCGTCGCGGACCAGCTCCGCGACGGCGTCCCGCATGCTGGCGACCTTGCCGGTCATCGCCGGGCGGCCACCTCCGCGACGGCCTCGCCGAAGATGCGGACCGCCGTCTCGATGTCCTCCTCGGTCACCGTCAGGGCGGGCGACATCCGGATCACGGTGTGCCCCGCCTCCAGGACGAGCAGGCCGCGCTGGAAGCACTCCCACTGGACGCGGTCGGAGTGGACGGCCGAGTCGAACTCGACGCCGATCATCAGGCCGCGGCCGCGGACGTCCTTGACGAGGCTCGGGTAGCGCTCGACCAGCGGCCGGAGGCCGGCCACGGCCTGGGCGCCGCGGGCGGCGGCGTTGGCGATGAGCCCGCCCTCCAGGAGCGAGATCGTCTCGAGGGCCGCGGCGCAGGCCAGCGGGTTGCCACCGTACGTCGAGCCGTGGTGGCCGGCTCCCCAGCGGGCCATGAGGTCCGCCCGGGCGACCATCGCCCCGAGCGGCATGCCGCTGGCGATGCCCTTGGCGGTGAGCAGGATGTCGGGCTTGACGTCCCAGTGGTCGACAGCCCACATCCGGCCGGTGCGGCCGGCTCCGGACTGGACCTCGTCGGCGATGAGCAGGATCCCGTGCTGGTCGCAGAGCCGGCGGAGGCCCTGGAGGAAGCCATCCTCGGGGACGACGTAGCCGCCCTCGCCCTGGATCGGCTCGACGATGATCGCCGCGACCTCGTCCGGCGGAACGAGCTTGTCGAAGAGGACCTCGTCGAACCAGCGCAGGTCCGCGACGTGACCGAACGGGGCGTGGTAGATGCCCGGCACGAGCGGCTCGAAGCCGGCGTGGTACTTGGCCTTCGACGCCGTCAGGCTCATCGACATGTATGTCCGGCCGTGGAACGCGCCGAGGAAGGCGACGACGTAGGGTCGCCCGGTCGCGTGGCGGGCCAGCTTGACCCCGGCCTCCACGGCCTCGGTCCCCGAGTTGGTCAGGAAGACCTTGGCCGGCCCGTCGATCGGCGCGATGCGGGCCAGCTCGCGGCAGGTCTCGGCGTAGATCGGCAGGTAGAAGTCGCCGCCGCTCATGTGGATGAGGTCGGCCGCCTGGGCCTGGATGCGGCGGACGACGTCAGGGTGGCTGTGGCCCGTCGAGGTGACGGCGATGCCGGCCATCATGTCCAGGAAGACGTTGCCGTCGATGTCCTCCACGACCACGCCGTCGCCCCTGACGGGCACGATCGGGTACGCCCGCGGCAGGCTGGGCGAGGTCCACTCGTGGTCGAACTCCACGTGGGCCCGGGCCCGGGGTCCCGGGATCTCGGTCACGATGTGGGGCACGGTGCGAGCCGGCCGGCTGGGCGCCTGGGTCACGGGAACACCTCGAGGTGCGTGGTGCGGTGGCGCGACGGTGCCGACCGCGGGGTGGAAGCCGCGCCCGCCCCACCGAGGCGGCGCGCCGCCGCGCCGGCACGGGCCGGCGGGGCGGGCCTGGTGGATACGGGATATGCAGACTGGATAGCCTGGAGGCGAGTATACCGGACGCCAGATGGCCGAGATCGGCCGCCGAGGCGCCGTGGCGGCCGGCTCCGTGTGATCGTCCCGGCCGCCCCGGCCGCATCGAGGAACGGGCGCCGGGGGACCGGCCTCCGCAGTGCCACCGTGCGAGACGTTTCGCATGTCGCGAGCGCCGATATGTTCGGACGCGCACAGGCCCGCCGATGGGAGTATGGTGCGGGGGTCGCGCGGCTCACTGGGGGGCGTCGGGCGATGCCGCCGGCGGCGGTGCGGGCACCGGATCGGTGCGCCGGCATCGGCGGTGGTGGTGGTCACCGCTTCGTTCGCACAGAGTGACCCCCAGGCGCGGATGGACGGTGGCCGGCAAGGCAAGGCCCGCACCGATGGTGCGGGCCTTGCCGTCTGCTGCCGCGTCGGACGCGGCGGCGCGCCTAGTCCACGACCGTCTGGCTCTGCTCGCGCAGGAACTGCTGGACGTAGTAGAGCCCGCCGCCGGCCTTGCCGGTCGTGCCCGAGCCCTTCCAGCCGCCGAAGGGCTGGATGCCCGGCCAGGCGCCGGTGGTCGCGCCCGCTCGTCGGTTGACGTAGACCACGCCCGCCTCGATGCCCCGCAGGAACTGCTCGACCTCGGCCCGATCCTCGCTGAAGAAGCCGGCGGTCAGGCCGTAGACGTTGTCGTTCGCCAGGCGCAGCCCCTCGTCGATCGAATCGATCGGGGCGACGACCACGAGCGGCACGAACAGCTCCTCGCGGAAGAGGCGGTGGTCCGGGGGCAGGTCCGCCACGACGGTCGGGGCGACGAACCAGCCCCTGGCGAGCTCGCCGTCGGTCAACCGCTCGCCGCCGACGACGATCCGGCCGCCGTCCCGCTTCGCCTCGGCGACCGCCTCCTCGAACTTGCGGACCGCCTTCTCGTTGATGACGGGGCCCAGCCAGTTGCGGCGGTCCGTCGGGTCGCCGATGGAGATCGCCCGAGCCTTGTCGGCGAGGGCGTCGAGGAAGGTGTCGTAGACCGGGCGCTCGACGTAGACCCGGCTGTTGGCCGAGCACTTCTGGCCCCCGAAGCCGAAGGCCGAGCGCATCACGCCCTCGGCCGCCTCCTCGAGGTCGGCCTTGCGGCTGACGATCGTCGGATTCTTGCCGCCCATCTCCACGATGACGGGCTTCGGGTACTCCGTGCTGAAGTGCTTGTACAGCTCGAAGCCGACGGCGTACGAGCCGGTGAAGATGATGCCGTCCACGCCCGGGTTCTCCTGGAGCTCCACGCCGACCGTGTCGCCGGGGCCCATCACCATGTTGAAGACGCCGGCCGGGACGCCCGCGTCGATGAAGGCCCGGGCCAGGGCGACCGCGCTCATCGGGGCGTCGGACGAGGGCTTGTAGACGACCGTGTTGCCGGCGACGAGGGCGCCCCCAGCCGGCCCGCCCGAGAGGGCCATCGGGAAGTTGAAGGGGCTGATGACACCCCACACGCCATGCGGCTTGAGGACCGAGCGGGTGTGGACCGCCTCGTCGCCGAGATTGCCCATCGGCGTGTCGAAGCCCTCGTGGGCCTCCATCTGGTCGCAGTAGTAGCGGATGAGGTCGGCCGTCTCCTCGACGTCGCCGAGCGCCTCGAGGCGGTTCTTGCCGACCTCGATGGCCATGAAGGCGCCGAACTCCATCTGCCGGGCGCTGATCGCGTCAGCGACCTTGCGCATGATCGCCACGCGCTCCCGCCACGGCATCCCGGCCCAGCCCGGCGCCGCGGCGCGCGCCGCGGTGATCGCGTCGCGGACGTCCTGGCGCGTCCCGCGGGCGAAGCGGCCGACAAGCGAGCCGTCGATCGGCGAGCGCTTCTCGAACTCGCCGTCGCCGGGCCGCCAGGCCCCGCCGATGTAGTTCTGGTAGGAGCCGCCGAGCTCCGCCCGGGCCTTCGCCAACCCGGCGTCGTATTGCGCGTGGAGCTCCTCGTTGTCGTTGCGCAGCGTCGCGTAGGTGATCTTGATCCGGGGTTGGGTCGGCGCGGTCATGCTGGCTCCCCTGGCTGCGCGGGCGACCCCGGGGGTTGGGGCCGGGCCCGATCCGTCCTCACGCCTGGGCAGAGGGCTGCTGGGGACCTAGTCTAGCGCGGCGACCACCTCGGCCAGGGACGGCGCCACGGCGTCCGGACGGGCCGGTGGGCGACCGGCGGCGGCCTGTCGCAGCTCCGCCTCGCCGTGCTTCCCGGTCAGGACGAGGACGCCGCGCAGGCCGCCGCGCTGCGCCGCCAGGCAGTCGTTCCAGACGTCGTCGCCGACCATGGCCAGCGCGGCGCGCGGCAGGCCGAGGGCCCGGACCGCCTCGCCGAAGAACGCCGCCGCCGGCTTGCCGATGATCCGCGCCCGCCGCCCTGACGCGTATTCGAGCCCCTTCACCCACGCCCCCGCATCCAGGGTCGGCCCCGCCGGCGTGTGCCACCACTTGTTGCGGTGGACGGCGACGAGCGGGGCGCCGGCGAAGACGAGCCGGAACGCCGTCCCGACGTTGGCCGGGGTGAATTCCTCGGCTGCGTCGCTCACGACGACGGCGGCGACGTCGGCCCCGGGCGCGGCCGCCTCCTCGTGGCTGAGGAGGTGCTGGCCGCCGAACTCCGTGCGGGCGTCCGGCGCGGCGAGGACGTAGAGCGGCCGCTCCGCGAAGTGGCGGGCAGTCCACGCCGCGGTCGCCGAGACGGCGGTGAGGAGCCGCTCCGACGGGACGTGGAAGCCGCCCGCGGCGAGCTGCGCGGCGAGCGTCGTGCGGCTCACCAGCGACGTGTTGGTGACGATGCGGTACGGGATCGCCGCCGCGTCCAGGCGAGCCATCGCCGCCAGGGCACCGGGGATCGCCCGCTCCTTGAGGACGAGGACGCCGTCCAGGTCGAGCAGCAGGCCGCGGACGCCGGCCAGCCGCGCCCGGAGCGTCGCAGGTGGGTCGGCGACGCCGAGCGGCGGGTCGCGGTCGGTGCCGCTCACTGCATCTTCCCGCCGTCCAGGACGTCGCGCACCCGCCGGGCGAGGACGGCCGGGTCGAACGGCTTGGAGAGGAAGGCCGCGGCGCCGTCGAGCATGCCGTGGCGGACGACGGCCTCCTCCGCGTAGCCCGACATGAAGATGACCGGGAGCTCCGGCCAGCGCCGTTGCAGCCGGCTCGCCAGCTCGGGGCCGCCCTCGCCGGGCATCACCACGTCGGTGACGAGCAGGTCGATGCCGCCGGGCTCGCCCTCGGCGAGGCGCGCCCCGCTCGCGGCATCTCGCGCGATCAGGACGCGGTAGCCCTGGCGGCGCAGGACGGTCTCGGCCAGCGACAGGACGGCCGCTTCGTCCTCGACCACGAGGACGGTCTCGGACCCGCCGGGCACCCCGAGCGTCGTCTCCAGTCGGCGGAACGTCCGGACCTCGCCCGCCGCCGCGGGCAGGTAGACCTTGAACGTGCTGCCGAGCCCGGGCTCCGAGTAGACCCAGACCTGGCCGCCGGTCTGGGTCACGATGCCGTAGACGGTCGAGAGGCCGAGGCCCGTCCCGCGGCCGGCCGGCTTGGTCGTGAAGAACGGCTCGAAGACGTGGGACAACACGTCGGGCGCCATGCCGTGGCCGGTATCGGTGACCGCGAGCATGACGTAGGGGCCGGGCTCCGTCCCGAGGTGATCGACGGCATAGGCGCCATCCAGCTCGACCCGCCGCGTCTCGATGGTCAGTCGACCGCCGCCGGGCATCGCGTCCCGCGCGTTGACGACGAGGTTCACCACCACGTTCTCGATCTGGCTCGGGTCGCCGCGGACGAGCGCCTGGCCGGCGCCGAGGACGGTCGCGAACTCGATGTCCTCGCCGATCACGCGCCGGAGCATCGCCTCGAGGTTCGCCACGAGCTCGTCGAGGTCGAAGACCTGGGCCGCCAGGACCTGCCGCCGGCCGAAGGCCAACAGCTGGCGCGTGAGACCCGCGGCGCGCTCGCCGGCCCTCCGGATCTCGTCGACGTCGGCGGCCAGCGGGTCGTCGTCGGCGAGCTGGGTCCTGATGAGCTCGGCATAGCCGTTGATGGCCGTCAGCAGGTTGTTGAAGTCGTGGGCGACGCCGCCGGCGAGGCGGCCGACCGCCTCCATCTTCTGGCTCTGCCGGAGCTGCTCCTCGAGGCGCCGTCGCTCGGTGACGTCGGCGACCGAGACGAGCCGGGCGAGGCCCCCCTCGACCTCGAAGGCATGGGTCGAGATCTCGACGTCGAAGACCGTCCCGTCTCTCCGACGATGCCGGGATGGCATCGTGCCCCGGTAGCCTTCACCGGGCCGCGCGACGGCCTCCAGGGTCGCGGGGATCTCCTCGGCCGGCCGGATGTCGAGGATCGTCATCGCCAGGAACTCGGCCCGGTCGTAGCCGTAGATGCTGACCGCCGCGTCGTTGACGTCGAGGAAGCGGAGCGTCTCCGGGTCGTACACCCACATCGGCTGCGGATTGTGCTCGAAGAGGTGCCGGTAGCGCTCCTCGGACTTGCGGAGGACGGTCTCCGCTCGCTCCCGCTCGGCCAGGTCGCTGACGGCTACGACGACGAGCGGCCGGCCCTCGATGGTCACGCTGCCCAGGCCGACCTCGGCCGGGAACGGGACCCCGTCGAGACGGACGGCCTCGAGACGACGACCTGCCATGGGCCGCCGACCGGGCCCGAATCCCTGCCTCGAGACGCGGTGGCGGCGACGCGCCTCGGTCGGGACGAGCGCCTCGATCTCGAGGCCGTCGAGCTCCCCGGCCGCGGCGCGGAAGGTCCGCTCCGCCTCGCCGTTCGCCAGCAGGATCCGGCCGTCCGCGCCCACGACGAGCGTCGCGGTCGGCACGGCACCGACGAAGCCGCGGAGGGTCAGAGCCGCGCTTCGGACCTCGTCCACGGCCACGGACGGCCGGGCGCGCTCGGCACGCTCGATATCGGGGTCGCTGACCGGATCGGCGTCCGCGGAGGGATCGACGACGGGCCCCTCCCCCTCGGGCGTGGCGTCCTCCGACCCCCTGGCGCGCGAATGCATCTGGACCTCGACCTGGCTGCCCGGTGAGCGGCGACCCCTCGACCCGCGGCCGGCGGCGAAGCCCCCGCTCCGCTGGACCTCGCGCCCGGATCGTCGCGCGTCGGTCGGATCCCCGTCCGCCCCGTAAGATGCCCCCCGGCGGCCGGCTCGGTCAAGGCGCCCCGTCCAGGCGCGGGCCGGGCTCGGCGCGGAGGAGGCGTCCATGGGACTGCTCGATGGCCGGAAGGCCCTCATCTTCGGGGTCGCCAACGACCACTCGATCGCCTGGGGCATCGCCCGCGCGTTGCATGAGCAGGGCGCGACCGTCGGCTTCAGCTCGGTCGAGAGCCTGATCGAGCGTCGGGTGCGGCCGCTCGCGGACCAGCTCGGTTCGGCCTTCGTGGAGCCGTGCGACGTCCGCGACGACGAGCAGATCCGGGCCGTCTTCGAGCGCTGGCGCGAGCGGCACGGCGAGCTGGACGTGCTCGTCCACGCCCTCGCCTACGCCGAGCGCCGCGACCTCGAGGGCGCCTTCGTCGACACGAGCCGGGACGGCTTCGCCACCGCGCTCGAGGTGTCGGCCTACTCGCTCGTGGCGCTCGCCCGCGAGGCCCGGCCGGTCCTCCACCGCGGCTCGTCGATCATGACCCTGACCTACTACGGAGCGGAGAAGGTGGTCGGCAACTACAACGTGATGGGCGTGGCGAAGGCCGCCCTCGAGGCGTCGGTCCGCTACCTCGCCAACGATCTGGGTCCCGACGGCATCCGCGTGAACGCCATCTCCGCGGGGCCCGTCCGGACCCTCGCCGCGGCCGGTGTCGGCCACTTCAAGGCGATGTACGGCGCCTTCCGCGAGGTCGCGCCGCTGCGCACCAACATCACCATCGAGGACGTCGGCGGGACCGCGGTCTACCTGGCCAGCGACCTGTCGGGCCAGGTGAGCGGTCAGGTCGTCTTCGTGGACGGCGGCTTCAATATCCTGGCCGTGCCGACCCCGGACTGACCGTCGCCTCCCGCGCTGGGGCGGGGCTGCGCGTACCCTGTCCCCATGGCGTCCGACCGTCCGCCGCTCGTCCCCGAAGCCGGCTCCCACGGGCCGGCGGCCGACTGGGCGCAGGCGCGGGACCTCCTCCGCGCGCGGGGTCTGCGCTGGACGGCCCAGCGGCGCGTGCTCGTCGAGGTCCTCTCCCGCAGCCGGGGCCACCTGACCGGCGGCGAGCTGGTCGAGCGCTGTCGCGCCGTCGACCCGGCGACGACGCCCTCGACCGTCTACCGGACGCTCGACGTCCTGGAGGAGCTGGGCCTCGTCCGCCACTGCCACGGCGCCGACGGACGCGAGGAGTTCCACGTCCTGCCCGAGCGCGAGCACGGCCACCTGTACTGCGCGACCTGTGGGGCGAGCTGGGACATCGGGACCACGGAGGCGGCCGGGTTCGTGCGCGGCCTGCGCCGTGACCGCGGCTTCGAGGTGGACCTGTCCCACGTCACGATCGTCGGACGCTGCGCGGGCTGCCGGGCGAGGGACGACCAGCCGGCCGGGTGAACGGCGGCCGGGGAGGCATCCATCCGCGGCGCTCCCGCGAACCACCTGTCGAGCGGCCGGCGTCAGCCCGACGGCACTAATCGCAACGAGTTGCGATACTGGGGCGGGCGGCCCTACCATCTCAAGCCCCGCCACGCCCGAGGAGCCATGTTCGCGACAGCAGCTCGCCTCCTGAACGCGCGAGGGAGCGGCGCCGCCGGCGGCGTCCGGCGCCGGATCGTCGCGCTCTACGCGTTCCTCATCGCCTTCAACGGGCTGGCCTGGGCCCTCACGCTCGTCGCCTCGCTCTCCTACCCGATCCTCCTGCCGACGGCGTTCCTGGCCTACACCTTCGGGCTTCGCCACGCCGTCGACGCCGACCACATCGCGGCCATCGACAACACGACGCGGAAGCTCATGCAGGATGGCCAGCGACCGGTCGCCGTCGGCCTCTTCTTCAGCCTCGGCCACTCGACGATCGTCGTCGCCCTGTCGGTCGTCATCGCCGCCTCGGCTGCCTTCGTCAGCGAGGTGCCCACGCTGCGCTCGGTCGGCGGCCTGATCGGCACGAGCGTGTCGGCCGCCTTCCTGCTCCTCATCGGGCTCATCAACCTCGTCGTCCTGCTCGACATCTACCGGATGTTCCGGCGCGTCTCGGCCGGCGGCTCCTACGACGAGGAGAGCCTGGAGGACTACCTGGCCAACCGCGGCCTGCTGGCCCGGCTCTTCCGGCCGATGCTGCGGCTCATCCGGCGGTCGTGGCACATGTACCCGCTCGGGCTGCTGTTCGGGCTCGGCTTCGACACCGCCTCCGAGGTGGCCCTGCTCGGCCTGGCCGCGACGTCCGGGGCCAGCCACCTGCCGATCGGGCTGATCCTCCTCCTCCCCGCGGTCTTCGCCGCCGGGATGTCGCTGGTCGACGCGACCGACGGCGTCCTGATGCTCGGCGCGTACGGCTGGGCCTACGTCAAGCCGATCCGCAAGCTCTACTACAACCTGAACATCACCCTGGTGTCGGTGATCATCGCCTTCGTGATCGGCGGGCTCGAGGCCGCCAACGTCATCGGCAGCGAGCTCGGCTTGACGGGCGGCATCTGGGGCGCGGCCGAGTCCCTCGACTTCGGGCTGGTCGGGGTCGCGATCGTCGGGGTCTTCCTCGTCTCGTGGGTCGTCTCCACGCTCATCTACCGCTGGAAGGGGTACGACACGCGGCCGACGACGCGGGCGGGGCTGTCGGGCGAGGGCGGGCACAGCCTGGCAGGGCGGGCCGCGGACGAGGAGGGTGACGCCGAAGCGGCCTGACGCGGCGGCGGCCGGCGCGGGCGGCGTCGAACGGGGACCGAGCGACTCAGACCCGAACGCGCTCCCGGTTCGTGAACAGGTCGATGGCGACCACGGTCACGATGGCGCCCACCGTCGCGATCACGAGCGTCCCCACGTCCAGCGGGCCGCTGAGCGGATCCTCGACGCCGAGCAGCGAGGTCGCCAGGACGCCGCCGACGAACGCACCGACGACGCCGAGCGCGATGTGCCCGGCGAGGCCGAGACCCTCGGAGCCCTCGAGGAGCAGGCCGGCTACGTAGCCGGCGATCGCGCCGAGCACCAACCAGGCGACGAGACCCATGTCGGGAACCCTCCTGCCGCGCCGGGCGCCGGGTCATCCGGGTCGAGTCCGCAGCGGGCCCGCCAAGGATGCCGAGCGGGGCAGCGCCGGCCGCGGACCGCCGAACGGGCTGCGCGTTGCAGCCTCGTTGCAGGGCGCCCGGGGTGGCGAGGTCGGAGGGGCGGCGCCGGCCGCTCAGTCGGCCTGGGGCACCTCGAAGCGCTGGAGGCGCCGGAGCCCGAGCGCCACCGCCACGGCGAGGACGACGAGGGCGAGGCCGATCGAGACCTCGGGGGCGAGGCCGCTCTTCGAGACCGTCCCGCCGACCCCGGCGGCGTCGGCCACGCCGAGCACGTACTGGCGGATGCTCAGGAAGCGGATGCCGGCCAGGAGGTTCGCCAGCAGCCCCTCCCAGACCAGGACGTAGATCAGCCCGGCGATGAGCGCGCGTCCGGTGTACAGGCTCACGGCGATGAAGACCGCCGCGTAGAGCAGCGCCCCGGCGGCCAGGCCGACGAGGTAGCCGACGAGCACGCCCGGGCCGTCGGGCACGCCGGCCAGGACGATGAGCCCGGCGACAAGGGCGCTGCCACCGACCAGGACGAACGCGGCGCCGGCCGAGACGAGCAGCTTGACCAGGACCAGGCGGAGCCGGGCGACGGGCTTGGCCAGCAGGTAGATCACCGTCCCGTCCTCGATCTCGGCGCCGAAGGCGGCCGTCCCGAAGAGGAGCGCCACGAGCGGCAGCAGCAGCGTGACGATCAGGGCGTCGAAGAGCCCGACGAGGAACTCGCGGTCGCCGGCGATCGAGCCGCTCTCCGAGCCGCCGACGCGGTAGATGAGGGCGACGAGCACGGGCACGAGCGCCAGCAGCGCCATGACCAGGCTGCGTCGTCGGCCGAGCAGCTGCCGGATGGTGACGCCCGCGACCTCTCGGATCATCGGCCGGTCCCGCTCATCGGGCCACCAGGTACTCGAAGACGCTCTCGAGCGATTCGTCGGTCGGGAGCAGCTCGAAGAGGCTTACCCGGCAGCCGCGGGCCACACCGGCGACCGCCGAGCCGAAGCCGCCCAGGTCGGCCGAGTGGACGACGAGCCGGCCGTCGCGCAGCTCCACCCCGAAGACGGTCGGGTGGCCGATGAGGGCGACGGCCAGGCGCCGGTCGTCCGACGAGCGGACCGTGAACTCGTGCGGCCGGTCGGTCATCAGCTTGCGGATGGCGCGGAAATCCCCCGAGGCCGCCAGTCGGCCCGCAACGACGACGAGGACGCGCTCGGCGAGGCGCTCGACCTCCTCCAGGATGTGGGAGGAGAAGAGGATCGTCCGTCCCTCGCCCGCCATCTGGCGGAGCAGCTCCATCATCGACAGACGCTGGCGCGGGTCCATCCCGTTGAATGGCTCGTCGAGCAGCAGGACCGGCGGATCGTGGACCAGCGCGCCGGCGACCTTCGCCCGCTGGCGCATGCCCTTGGAGTACGTCCCGATGGCCCGGTGCTGCGCATCGCCGAGGCCCACCTGGGCGATCGCGCGGGCGGCCGCGGCGTCGGGGTCGGGCAGGCCCTGCAGGCGGGCGTTGAAGCGGGCGAACTCGAAGCCGCTCAGGAACGGGTAGACGGCCTCGCGTTCGGGCACGAGCCCGACCTGGCGGTACAGCTCGGGCCGTTGCCAGGCGGGGCCGCCGGCGACGTACACCCAGCCCGCGCTCGGGCGCAGGAAGCCCGACATGAGGTGCAGCAGGGTCGACTTGCCGGCGCCGTTCGGTCCCAGGAGGCCGGTGATGCCCGGGCCCAGGCTGAACGAGACGTCGTTGACCGCCACGACGTTGCCGTACCAGCGCGAGGCGTTCCGGACCTCGATCGGGGCGAGCGGCACCGTGGCATCCGGCGCGGGGGCGTTCGGGACGCGGAGGGCGGGCGGGGTCGGCCAGCCGGGGACGGCGCCGCGGCCGCTCACGCCTCGATCCTCGCGTAGCGGCGGGCCAGGACGGCGATCCCCAGGCCGGCCATGACGAGGGCGGTGAGCGCGTACAGCTCGCCGCCGATCGCGGCCTCCGACAGCGGCCGGGCGGGCGCCTCGCCGAAGAGGAACGCGGTGAGGCCCTCAAGGGCGCCGGTCGGGGCGAGAAGCAGGACGTAGCGGTGCAGGTCGCCGGAGCTCGCCTCGAAGGCGACCGCCGAGACGGAGATGGTCAGGTAGAAGAGGGCGAAGATCGCGATCGTCGCGTAGGCCCGCCGCGGGGTGAGCGAGGCCGTGGCAAGGGCGAGGGCGGCCATGACGATCGCCGCCGCGACGGAGCTCCCCACGATGGCCGGGACGAGGGCCAGGTTGTCGCCCAGCGCCGCCACGATGTCCGTCGCCCCCAGGACCTTGCCGGCGAAGATCACGGCCTGCGGCAGCAGCGACAGGATGAGCAGGGCCGAGACGAGGGCTGCGAGCTTGGCCGCCGCGTAGTCGAGCCGCTGCAGGGCCCGCGAGAAGTAGAGCGACAGGACGTGGTTGCGCTGGTCGCGGCCGACCAGCTCGGGAGCCTGGGCCGCCACGAACAGGACGATGAACTGGACGATGCTCGGGAAGTAGTTGTCGTAGCGGATCGGGTTGCGGATCCGGCCGCCGCCGACGCCGCCCAGGAGGGCCTCGACGGCCACCGCGATGATGGCCGGGATGAGGGCGAGCACGAGCAGCCCGACGGGCACGATCTTGGCGCGGCCCGGTCGCCCCAGCCCGAAACAGGCCCGCAGGCTCTCGACGTAGAGGGCGACGAAGGCGGCCCGCCGGCCGAGGCGGGGCCCCGCGTAGTGCTGGTAGCCGAGGTCGTAGATGCTGCTGGCAGCCTCGCCCGCGCCGGTCGTCCGCTCCGTCACCTGGCCCGTCACGGTCGCGCCCCCGTCGTCGTGGCCGGCGCAGGCGTCGCCGTCGGCTCCTCCTCGACCCCGTCCCGGAACAGGTCCTCGAGGCGGTGCCGGCCCTGCTCCACCCGCAGGAGCGCCAGGCCGAGGTCCGCGACGGCGTCTCGGACCGCGTCGTATGGCCGCTCATCCTCGAGCCGAACGAGGACTGCGTGGCCGTCCTGGCGGACGGTGAGCCCGGCGGCCGCGAGGCGGGCTGCCAGGTCCGGCGCGCCTTCCTCGACCTCCACGCTCAGCAGCCCGGTCCGGCCGGTGAAGGTGGCCAGGGGCGCTGCGCGCAGGAGGCGGCCGGCGTCGATCGCGAGCAGGAAATCGCAGACCCGCTCGATCTCGCCGAGCAGGTGCGAGGCGACCACGACGGTGATGCCGAACTCCGTGCCCGTCCGCCGGACGAGCTCGAGCATCTCGTCCCGGCCGGCCGGGTCGAGGCCGTTCGTCGGCTCGTCGAGAAGCAGCAGGCGCGGGTCGTGGACGAGCGCCTGGGCGAGCTTGACCCGCTGCTTCATGCCGGTCGAGTAGCCGCCGATCTGGCGGTAGCGCTCCTCGTACAGCCCGACGTGACGGAGGACCTCCGCGGTCCGCTCGCGGGCCGCGCCCTGGGGCAGCCCGGAGATGCGGCCCATGTGGGTCACGAACTCGGTCGCTGTGACGTCCGGCGGCAGGCAGTCGTGCTCGGGCATGTAGCCGACGAACTGGCGGATCGTGGAGCCCTCGCGGCGGACGTCATGGTCCAGCACGGTCGCCGAGCCGCTCGTCGGCTCGAGGAGGCCGAGGAGGATCTTGATGAGGGTCGTCTTGCCCGCCCCGTTCGCCCCGACGAGGCCGATGACGCCCGGCTCGATCTCGATCGACAGGTTGTCGAGGGCCGTGACGGGGCCGTAGCGCTTGGTCAGGTCGCGGGTGCTGATGAGGGCCATGGGACGGGCGGTACCGGTGCGACGGGTTCGGGCGGACCGCCGGCCAGCGGCCGCTGGTCCGGCCGTGACGGGCTGCGCCGTGGCCGGAGGGCGCGGGGCGATGATAGTCGCAGGACGGACCTGCGGGCACGTCCGCCGGCTCGCGGCGGTCGGCGAGAGGCCGCGCTCGTGGTCGCCCGATCGCGCCCCGGCGGCTCAAGGCGGCTCGGGCGGCGACCGATCACTCCCCTGATGGAGACTTCGACCGCCACCCCCGGCCTGGACCGCGCCCGGGCCATCGTCCACCGGGCCCACGCTGTCAGCCCGTCGCCGAGCCTCCTCCGTGTGGAGGCCCAGCTCCGTCAGGGGGACGCCACCGCGCGCCAGCTGGCGCGGCTCATCGAGGGTTCCCCGGCCCTCGCGGCGCGCGTCCTGCGGATGGCCAACTCGGCCTTCTACGCTCCGGCCGAGCCCGTCGTCAGCCTCAGCCGTGCTGTCGCGATCCTGGGCGACACCGTCCTGCGCCAGCTCGTCCTGACCTCGCTCATCGTGTCGCGGCGGGCGAGCAGCCGCACGCCCCGCCAGGCCCTTGCCGCGGCCCGCCTCACCGGCGACGCGGTCCGCGCTGCCGTCGTCGCCCGGACGCTCGCCGCGGCGAGCCGGCGGGCAGACGCAGACGAGGCGTTCGCCGGCGGCCTGCTCCACGATCTCGGTCACGTCTACCTCCTCGACGAGGTCGGAGAGCTGTACGCCAGCCACCTGCTCGAGGCGCGGCGGGCCGACCAGTCGGCCGACGCCCAGCTGGCGGTCGAGCGCGAGCTGTCCGGCACGACGCACCAGGAGGTCGGCGCCGTCTTCGCCTACGACTGGAACCTCCCGCCCGTCATCGCGCAGGTCATGTGGGACCATCACGCGTCCGAGCCCGGGTCGCTGGCGGCGCTGGTCGCCACGACCGACCGGCTGGTCGCGGAACTCGCCGCCCCGGCGCTCGTCGCCCTGGGCGATGACCCGGGCGCGGCCGCTGCCCTCGCCGCCCGGACCGAGGCGGTCGAGGCGGGCCTGGCAGGGCTCGGCCTGGACCGGGCGCGGTGGGCGGACGAGCTGGCGACGGTCCGCGAGCGGACGACGGAGCTCCTCACGCTGTTCGACGCCGAGGCCGCGTAGGCCTCGGCGCGGGGCCCGGGCACGGCTGGGGCTGGGGGCTGGGGCCGGGGCCTCGACTGGGCTGCGGCTGGGCGCTGGGGCCGCAGGGCCGGCGCCCTCCCAGTGTTTGATGCGTAGTGCCCATCAGGCCGCCGAGGGTTCGTTCCCGACCTCGGTCGGTGATGGCGTCGGTGCGCATCAACTCGCCGGAGTCGTGATGCGTCGGTACGCATCAGCGGCGACAGACCGGCCCCCTGGTGATGCGGCGGGACGCATCAGCGCCGTGAACCTCCCCCGGGTGATGCGTCGGCGCGCATCAACGGCGGTCGGCCCCCCGGCTGGTGCGTCCATACGCCATCAGCGGCAAAGACACGCCGCGTGGCCGGGCCTCTCGCAGGGGCGCGATCAGTCGTCCGTGGACCCGGCGGCGAGGGCGGAGGCGACCGCAGCTCAGGAAGTGCCGCGGCGGAGGGCGAGGCGGATCCCGGCCGAGGCGAGGAGCAGGACGACGAAGCCAACGGCGAGGGCGGCGGGCAGGACTGACGAACCGAGGACGCGGCTCGCCGCATCGGCCAGGGCGCTCGTCACCGGGACGGGCACGCCGGCGCCGCCGGACGAGCCGGACGTGGCGGCTCCCGTGGTCCCGTGACCCCCGGCGAACAGCGACGAGCCGGCCGGCACCGCGGCGAGCGCGCTCGCATCGCGGCCCGTGCCGAGGGTCAGGAGGCGGGCGGGCGTGCCGTCCGCGGCGAACGCCTGGACCTGGTCGCCGACGGCGACGTGGACGACCCGGCCCTCATCGCTGACGGCGAGGCCGGCGATCGACCCCTTGGCCGTCGCGAAGGGCCGGGTCCCGTCGCGGGTGACGGCCCAGAGCGAGGAACCGCCGGCGGCCACGATCCCGTCCGCCGTCGGCGCGACGGCCGTGGGCGCCGCGGGCAGCGCCGCCTGCCACAGCACGTGGAGGTCCCCCAGGTCGAGGCGGTAGAGGCGGTCCGGCGACCGCGTCGCGACGAGCGCGCCGCCGCGGTCCCGGTCCACGGCGACCGCGGTCACGGCCCCCGTCACCGTCCCGCTGCGGAGCGCGAACGTGGCCGGGTCGAAGACCGTCACCCACGACGCGCCGATGGCCGCGGCGACGACCCGCGGGTCGCGGCGGTCCGCGGCGAGCAGGTCGGGAGCACCGGGCAGGCGGCCACTCTCCCGGACTTCGGTCGCGCCGGCCGCGCCCGAGAGCACGCCGATCGTGCCGCGGTCGCGCAGCGCGATCGCGAGCGCAATGCCCTGCGGATACGCCAGCGCGGCCGCGATCCCGGGCAGCGTGACCGGGTCGCCGACGGCGAGGGTCTCGATGTCGATGCGCACGACGCGGTGGAGGCCGCCGGCAGCGAACAGGGCGCGGCCGTCCGCGCTGAAGGCGAGGGCCGTCGGCCCGGGCACCAGGGGCACGACGTTGACGACGCGGGCCGAGTCGACGTGCAGCTCGAGGACGCCGTCGCGGGTGGCGGCGTACAGGTCGCCGATGCCGTTGGCGGCCACGGGCGAGGCGACGGCGGCGAGCCAGAGCACCGCGACGAGCGCCGCGGCGAGACGCCGGAACGAAGAGCGCGTCGTCGCCGCTCCACGAGCGGGTGGCCGTGGGCCGGACTGCATCGTGCCTCCGTGTTCCTCGTGCTGGCGGCCGGGTCGGGCGACGCCCGACCCGGCCGCGTGGAACGATCCCCGGCCGAGGCCGGCGACCAGCGGTCAGGACCTACCGCTTCAGGTTGACCAGCTCCTGGAGCATCTCGTCAGAGGTGGTGATCACCCGGCCGTTCGCCTGGAAGCCGCGCTCGGCCGTGATCATCCCGGTGAACTGCGTGGCCAGGTCGACGTTCGACATCTCGAGGGCGCCGGTCGTCACCGTCCCCCGGCCGCCGCTTCCCGGCACGCCGATGGACGGATTGCCCGAGGCCGAAGAGACCTGGAACGAGTTCTGGCCGGCCCGCAGGAGGCCCGCGGGATTGAGGAAGCTGGCCATCGCGATCTGGCCGAGCTTCTGGGTCTGGCCGTTGGAGTAGACGCCGCTGATCTCTCCGCCGTTGCCCACGGCGAAGGTGACCAGGGTGCCGCTGGTGAAGCCGTTGGTGGACGAGACCGGCTCGCTGTTGCCGCTGAACTGGGTCATCTTGCTGAGGTCGAGGGTCGGGCTCGCCGGCGAGGTCGCCCCGTTCGAGTAGGCGATCGAGAGACTGCCCGTGGCGGTCGAGTAGAGGCCGGCGGAGGTGAACGAGACCGTGCCCGTGCTCGTGGTCGTGGTGCCCGGATCGGCCGGGTCGGCGCTGGCGGCCCAGGACCAGCTGTTGGCGGCGGTCTTGGTGAAGGTGAGCTTGATCGAGTGGGCCACCCCGAGGGTGTCGTAGACCGTCATGGTCGTACTGGCGGTGTCACCGACCGCCGCGCCCGCGTCGAGATTGCCGCGGAGGTTCGCGGCCGAGGTCGCCAGGGCGGTGGTCCGCTGGCCGATGGGGATCGAGATCGAGCCAACGGTCTGGGTCGTGTCGATCACACCCGAGGAATCGGCCTGCCAGCCCTGGACCTTGAGCCCGGTCGCGGGGTTCACGAGGGAGCCGTCGAGGGCGATGTCGAAGGCGCCGTCGCGGCTGAAGTACTGGTGGGCGCCGTCGGCCAGGACGAAGAAACCGTCGCCCTGGATAGCCATGTCGGTGAGCTTGCCGGTGGACTGCAGGTTGCCCTGGGTGTGGATGACGTCGATGCCGGCGACGGTCATGCCGAGGCCGATCTGGGCCGGATTGATGGAGCCGAGGCCGCCGTTGGGGGCGGTCGCGCCCCGCAGGGTCTGACTGAGGATGTCCTCGAAGTTGACCCGGCCGGACTTGAAGCCGACGGTGTTGACGTTGGCGATGTTGTTGCCGATGACGTCCATCATGATCTGATGGCCGCGCAGACCGGAGATCGCCGAGAACATGGAGCGAAGCACGGGAGAGCCCTCCTGGGCTGGCGCCCGGCGCCGGAGCGCAGGGCTGGACATCGAGTCCGCGAGCGGGCCAGCTTCCTCTGGGAGGTCCGGCTGACGACCCGCTGCACGCGGCGGACGGGGATCGGGTTCAGGCGATGACGACGCTGTCGATGCGGGTGAAGACGTTCTCCTTGCCGCCCTCCGGCTCGACGGCCGTGAGGACGGTGTGCGACGGGACGTGGACGACGTAGGCGACCTGGTCGAGCATCACCAGCGACTGCCGGCTGCCGCGCTGGCTCAGCGTTTCCATCGCCCGCTGCAGGCGGTCCAGCTGGTCCGACTGCAGGTCGATGTGGCGCTGCTCCAGGCGGCGCAGGGCGTGGCCGGAGAGCTGGACCGAGCGTTCCTGGGCCGCCGAGGCGAGGGCCTCGGCGAAGGGGGCGGCGCCGCCGGGTGGCGACGGAGCGGTGCCGGTCGGGCGCCCGGCGACGGCGGATGCCGCATCGGGTGCGACCGGGCGGGGCTCGAGTCCGATCCGATCGATCGTGGGGATCACCTCCTTCCTGGTGGGATGGGCGGGACGATGCCGGTCAGGCCGAGGCGGCGCTCGAGGCGGCGGCCGTCGCCGACGACGCGTCCTCCACCACGGTGACTGCGTCGGGCTTGACCGCCTGGCTGCCGATGATCAGGACCAGCCCGGCATCGGCTGACTGGATGAGCTTGTCGACCGTTCCGTTGACGGCCGTGCCGTTCACGTCGGTCCCTTGGACGTGCTTGCCGATGAGGCTCGACGCCTGGGCGAGCTGGGTCCCCGAGAGGGCGGTCTTGACCTGGTTCATCGTGTCGATGAGGCTGAACTGGGCGAGCTGGGCGAGGAAGTCCTTGTCGTTGACCGGGTTCGTCGGGTCCTGGTTGGCGAGCTGAGCGAGGAACAGCTTCATGAAGTCGTCCTTGCCCAGGCCGTAGACGGACGAGGTGTCCTTGGACTTGGCGAGGGAGGTGCCGGGCAGACCGCCGACGCCGTCGGCGAGGTAGCCGGAAGGGCTGTCGCCGAGCAGGCCGCTGCTGGCGGCGAGGGCCTGGGTCGAGTTCGTCACGGACGGTCTCCTGGACGGCTGGGTCGGCTGGGTCGGCTCGCCGACCGATCCGAGGACGACGGGCGGAGGGCGTGCGGCTCAGGCACGGACGTCGACCCAGGCGGCGCGCGGCATCGAGGCGGGCACGGCCGGCAGGGCCGCGCCGCGCGGCGCGTTTCGTGCGGTCCCGGTCGGCGGAGCGGGCGGGGGGCTCGGCCGAGCCGAGGTGTCGGGACGCGGCCCTGGTTCGCCCGACTGCCGGCGCGAGGCGCCCGTGTCCGCGCTCCCCTGCCCCGCCGCGAACGCGTCCGGCTCGCGGCGCTCGCCACGGCCCTGGCTCGAGCCGTCACCGGGACCGCTCCAGCGGCCCTCGCCGAAGGCGCTCCCCTCGGCTCGGACGCGGACGTCGATCCCGGACAGGCCCGCCCCGGCGCCGAATCGTTCGACGGCGTGCACCAGCGCGCGGGCCGCGGCGGGGTCTGCCGCGACCAGCTCGGCCTGGACCCGCTCGCCGATGCGACCGGCCACGAGGAGACGGACGGGGCCGAGCTCGGGATGGTCGAGCCGGGTCTCCACGGCCGGGCCCTGACCGGTCTGGAAGGCCCGCAGGTGGTCGATGGCCAGGCCCAGCACGCGGTCCGCGGCCGCCGCCCGGTCCGTCGCGCCCGTCCCGGCCGCGCCGCCCGCAGCTACCTGAGAGGACGTCCCGAGGGCCGGGGCCGGAGCACCGGCGCCGGGCATGGGCGGCGCCGCCGGTGCCGCGGCCCGCGACGGCGTGGCGGCCGGGGATCCGGCTGACGCGTCGGTCGAGGTCGACGTCGGGCGGGCGGGCGAGGTCGCGGCGCGACCATCGACAGGGGTGGTGGCGGGTTCGCCGGCTCGGTCGGGGGCGGACGACGCGCTCCAGTCGACGGACCTGGTGGCCGCGATGGGAGGCCTCACCCCCGTGCGCTGCTGCCCGCCGCGCAGCGCAGCCGGTGGTGCCGTCGCCTGTGGCTCGGTCGACGATCCGGCGGTCGCGTCGGAGCCGGACCGAGCCGGGGCGTCGGCCGCTGCCCCGGTCGCGGCGGCGGAGTCGGCCGGTATCGCGGGCGTCGCGGGTGTGGCGGGTGCGCCGGGCGTCGCGGGTGCAGTGGGCGCGGCCGCCGCCGCGG